>DASWKB010000023.1:0-42977 GCA_036396895.1 bacterium
CACGCATGTTCGTACCGTCGGATCCACGGGACGTTCCAGCATATAGCCTGATTTCTCTAAGGCAGCGAAGGATGCAACCTTAGGACCGTTATAGTTACGGCCGCCATTCACTGGGGCTTAAGTTCAGTGCTTCTCCCTTGCGGGATAACACATCCCCTTGACCTTCCAGCATTGGGCAGGTGTCAGTCCCTATACGTTGTCGTTCAGACTTCGCAGAGACCTGTGTTTTTACTAAACAGTCGGCTGACCCTCTTTACTGTGAGTCTCGAAGGCTCCATTCACGAGGAACTTCACCGACGAGACCACCCCTTCTCCCGAAGTTACGGGGCTAGTTTGCCGAGTTCCTTAACGGGGGTTCTCTCGAGCGCCTTGGGATGTTCTCCCCGCCTACCTGTGTCGGATTGCGGTACGGTCACCGACGAGATTCCGCACGACGATTTTTCTAGGCAGCGTAGCCTGAGCCAGTTCGCCTTGACCGTAGTCGCAGCTCCCCGTCACCCTTCACCCCACGCCTCGCGGCATGGGGCCACAGGATTGGACCGGGATATCCAACACCCGGATGGCCTAGCTTCCTGCGTCCTCGTCGCGCGTCAAGCACCTCGTCGGTGGTAGGCGAATATTAACGCCTTCTCCATCGCTTACGCCATGTGGCCTCAGCTTAGGACCGACTCACCCTGGGCGGATTAACCTTCCCCAGGAAACCTTAGGCTTACGGCGACTCCGTTTCTCGCGGAGTTTTTCGCTACTTATTCCGACATTCTCACTTCTGCCTCGTCCAGCGCCTCTTGCCGAGACGCCTTCATCCTACTGCAGAACGCTCCCCTACCCCTTGTCGCGCCCGAAGGCGCAACAAAGCCGCAGCGTCGGTGGCACGCTTGAGCCCCGATCATTATCGGCGCCGAATCGCTCAACCGGTGAGCTGTTACGCACTCTTTAAATGATGGCTGCTTCTGAGCCAACATCCCGGCTGTCATTGCAATTCGACATCCTTTACCACTAAGCGTGCGCTTAGGGACCTTAGCTGGCGGTCTGGGTTGTTCCCCTCGCGTCTGTGAAGTTTATCCCTCACAGGCTGACTCCCGGAGTGGTCCCCGACGGTATTCGGAGTTTGGTTGGGTTCAGTAGCCCGGTAAGGCCCTTAGCCCATCCAGTAGCTCTACCCCCGTCGGCCGTCCTCCGAGGCTAACCCTAGAGTTATTTCGGGGAGAACCAGCTATCACTGGGTTTGATTGGTCTTTCGCCCCTAGCCACAGCTCATCCCACAGTTTTTCAACACTGATGAGTTCGGGCCTCCTCCTGCTGTTAGGCAGGGTTCACCCTGGCCATGGCTAGATCACCCAGCTTCGGGTCTACTCGAACAAGCTCAGTCGCCCAGTTAGGACTCGCTTTCGCTGCGCCTCCCCCCGTTTCCAGGGTTAGACTCGCTTGACCGAGTAACTCGCCGGATCATGATGCAAAAGGCACGCCCTCACCCGCCTTGCGGCAGGCTCGGACTGCTGTGTAAGCTGTTGGTTTCAGGTTCTATTTCACTCCCCTTCCGGGGTTCTTTTCACCTTTCCCTCGCGGTACTGGTTCACTATCGGGCTTCGACTCGTATTTAGCCTTGGAGGGTGGTCCCCCCAGCTTCCTTCCAGGTTCCACGTGTCCGGAAGTACTCGGGTATCCGTCCCATTCCCCGCATCACGGATTTCACGTACAGGGCTGTCACCTTCTGTGGCGGGCCGTTCCAGACCCTTCCATTATCCGCATGCGCGAAACGAGCCCACGACACTGGGCTCCGGTCAGACCCCACAACCTCCCGGCGGCAACGCGTGTCGGCTTGACACCGCCGGAATTTGGGCTCTTGCCCGTTCGCTCGCCGCTACTAGGGCAATCTCGGTTGATTTCTGTTCCTGCGCTTACTGAGATGTTTCACTTCAGCGCGTTGGCTCCTCGCCGCCTATGAATTCAGCAGCGGGTCCCCGCCGATCAGGGCGGGGGGGTTGCCCCATTCGGAGATCTCCGGATCAACGCCTGCTTGCGGCTCCCCGAAGCATATCGCTGCTTGCCACGTCCTTCTTCGCCGGTCGAAACCGAGGCATCCACCAACAGCTCTTAGTAGCTTAACTACTGAGAACTCTCGGCGAGACAATGCAGTTGTCAAAGACCAGAACCCGGCCGGTGCACGATGTCCCACGCCTTCGGGGCGTGGAACACCGCCAGGACCGGTTGAAATCCGAATTGACGCTCGGGTCGTGCCGTGCTCCCGTCCGGAAGCGCCGTGTCAGTGGACCTGAGCGGGATCGAACCGCTGACCTCCTGAATGCAAATCAGGCGCTCTCCCAGCTGAGCTACAGGCCCAAATCCTCCGTCCGGTTGCGGCGTGGCCGCCTCACCGTGCCGAGCCCATGTCGCGCAGGGGAGCGAGCGGATCGCTCCGAGAAAGATCACACGCTATGCCGTCGACGGCCGCCGTCCGGAAAGGTGGTGGGCCGAACAGGAATTGCACCTGTGACCCCCGCGTTATCAGCACGGTGCTCTGCTAACTGAGCTATCGGCCCGAAATTCTGGCGGCATTCTCCAGCAGGCGTCTGCGCAGGGCGCGAAGCTCCGGCATTCTACGCGCGGAAGCGGCCCGTGTCAATCCGCGTCGCGTCGGTGGACGTGGTGCCGTGCGGCAAGCAACAATTCAACGGAAGCTGCCCACCCGAGTAAGCTGGGAGTCTCGGATCGGGCTTTCTCTTAGAAAGGAGGTGATCCAGCCCCACGTTCCCGTAGGGCTACCTTGTTACGACTTAGCGCCAGTCACCGAACTCACCTTCGACGGCTCCCCCCCTTGCGGGTTGGTGCACCGGCTTCGGGTGCTTCCGGCTTCCATCGCTTGACGGGCGGTGTGTACAAGGCCAGGGAACGTATTCACGGCGGCGTGGCTGATCCGCCATTACTAGCGATTCCGGCTTCATGCAGGCGAGTTGCAGCCTGCAATCCGAACTGGGGGGTCGTTTAAGCGATTAGCGTACCCTCGCGGGTTAGCAGCGCGTTGTCGACCCCATTGTAACACGTGTGTCGCCCCAGGCATAAGGGCCGTACGGACTTGACGTCATCACCACCTTCCTCCTGCTCGTCGCAGGCAGTCCCGATAGAGTGCTCGGCAGCCCTTGCGGGCCCCGGTGGCAACTATCAGCAATGGTTGCGCTCGTTGTGGCACTTAAGCCAACACCTCACGGCACGAGCTGACGACAGCCATGCAGCACCTGTGCAGATTCTCGACTGGATACGAGTCGTTGCCCTTTCAGGTTCCTACTTTCTGCATGTCAAGCCTGGGTAAGGTTCTTCGCGTAGCATCGAATTGAACCACATGTTCCACCGCTTGTGCTGGCCCCCGTCAATTCCTTTGAGTTTCAACCTTGCGGCCGTACTCCTCAGGTGGGACACTTAACGGGTTTCCTGCGGCACTGACCCCAGATGGGGCCAACACCTAGTGTCCATCGTTTACGGCTAGGACTACCAGGGTATCTAATCCTGTTTGCTCCCCTAGCTTTCGCACCTCAGCGTCAGAAGTGAGCCAGCGAGCCGCTTTCGCCACTGGTGTTCCTCCCGATATCTACAGATTTCACCCTTACACCGGGAATTCCGCTCGCCTCTCTCACCCTCAAGTCCTGCAGTCCTCTACCACGAGCACTGGTTGAGCCGGTGCCTTTCAGGCAGAGCTTACAAGACCGCCTACGTGCCCTTTACACCCAGTAAATCCGAGCAACGCTCGCCACCTCCGTATTACCGCGGCTGCTGGCACGGAGTTAGCCGTGGCTTTCTCTCGAGGTACCGTCAAATCCGGACAGGTGTTATCCATCCGGATCTTCTTCCCTCGTAACAGCGGTTTACGACCCGAAGGCCTTCATCCCGCACGCGGCGTCGCATGGTCAGGCTTTCGCCCATTGCCAAAGATTCTCGACTGCAGCCTCCCGTAGGAGTCTGGGCAGTGTCTCAGTCCCAGTGTGGCTGACCACCCTCTCAGGCCAGCTATCCGTCATACGCCTTGGTAGGCCGTAACCCTACCAACTAGCTGATGGAACGCAAGCCCCTCCTGGAGCAATAGCAACCTTTCGGTCGAGGCCATCTTTCCTCGGTCCGGCAGGTGCCGGTCCGAGGATATGTGGTATTAGCCTCTCTTTCGAGAAGTTATCCCACACTCCAGGGCAAGTTGCTTACGCGTTACTCACCCGTTTGCCGCTATCCCCTTGCGGGGATCGCTCGACTTGCATGCCTTATCCACGCCGCCAGCGTTCGCTCTGAGCCAGGATCAAACTCTCCGTCAAAAGCAGATGCCAGTCGCCGGCCTGGCCCCGGGTTTCCCCGGCGCCGAAACCGGCCACTGCCGTTCTGACGAATGTCCGATCCGATGAAACTCGTCAGGTTACGTTGGGCAGGCAGCTTCCATTGAATTGTCAAAGAACAAGTCGAAGAGTAAAGACAATGAGGGCGCCCTCTCTCGAAGGCGCCATTCTCCTCCAAAAGAAGCCGCGCACGCTCAAACTCTGTCAAATCTGTGTGATCAAGTCACTCCCTCCTCTTGGAGGTGTTGATACCGTAGCACCGCGCTCGAGGTTTGTCAAGCACGCCTTTCACGACGATGAATCCGGTTTCAGCCTCCGGAAGTGCCGCGGCCCGACCTGCAGCACTCCCGTGGCGCCGGCGACCGGCACCGTAGGCGTCGTGACGGTCCGGCCGTCCAGCCGGACGGCTCCCTGCTTGATCAAGCGCCTGGCTTCGTTCTTTGTTGAGGCAACCCCCTCCTGAACAATAAGTTCGACGAGGCTGACCATCCCGTCCTTCCCCGGTCGGACCACCACCTCCGGCATCTCGGTCGGCGCCTCGCGCCGCGAGAACACCTTGAGAAACTCGGCTCGGGCCGAGGCGGCCGCATCCGCGCGGTGATACATCCTGACCAGTGTTTCCGCCAGGTCCAGTTTGGCGTCGCGCGGATTGACGGCGCGCGTCTCAATGGCGCGCGCGGTTTCGCGGACCCATTGCGTCTCGGTGTCGGTCAACAGCGTGAAGTACTTCGTGATGAGCGGGTCGGGGATCGACATGAGCTTGCCGAACATCTCCCCCGGCGCGTCATCGATGCCCACGTGATTGCCGAGCGATTTCGACATCTTCTGGACGCCGTCGGTGCCCTCCAGGAGCGGCATCGTGAGGACGACCTGCGGACGGTGCCCGAACGCACGGAGCAGCTCCCGCCCCATCAAGAGATTGAACGTCTGGTCCGTGCCGCCGAGCTCGACGTCGCAGCTGCCGTGCTGCTCGGCCAGCTTCACCGAATCGTAGCCCTGCATCAGGGGGTAGAAGAGCTCGAGAACGCTGACGGGCTTGCCCGAACTCAGCCGCCTGGCGAAATCGTCCCGCTCGATCAGCCGCGCCACGGTGGCTCTGGAGGCGAGCTGGACGAACTGCATGAAATCGAAATGTTCCAACCCGTGCGCGCGCATCTGCGGGCTGCGCCCGAAAAACCACTCGCTGTTGTAGCGGATTTCAAAGTGCGCCGGGTCCGTGAGCAGGATGCGTTCCACCTGCTGCTTGTACGTGGCGGCGTTCGCGCGCACGTCTTCCCAGCTCAGCACGGGGCGGGTTTGGGATTGGCCCGACGGGTCGCCGACCAGGCCGGTCGCGTCGCCGATCAGGAAGAGCACCTTATGGCCGAGATCCTGGAAGTGGCGGAGCTTACGCAGGAGGACGGTGTGGCCGAGGTGAAGGTCGGGGGCCGTGGGGTCGAATCCAGCCTTGATGTTGAGCGGGCGGTTCATCCGGAGCAGCTCGAGCAGTTCGGGCTCCGAGATGATCTCCGAGGCGCCGCGTTTGATCACCTGCAGGGCGTCAGTCGGCATGAGTGCGTCAGCGGAGCGGGCGGAGGCGGGGGGCGAACGCGGGGGCGGAACTCAAGACGCCTGGGACGGCTCCTCGGGCAAGTTCTTGTTGCTGAGCCCGATCCGCCGCTCCAGTTCGTCGAGTTTGATGACCTGGGCCCGCACCCGGTCCCCGACCTTGTACCGCTCATCGAGCTTCTCGTTGGGCCCGAGCTCAAGCTCCGAGAGGTGCATGAGCCCTTCGACGTCGGAGGCGATTTCGACGAAGAGGCCGAACCCGGCGACCTTCGTCACCGTCCCCTCCACCACGGAGCCCAGCGAAAACTGCTTGATGAGCTCCGGCCAGGGGTCCTCCATGAGCTGCTTCATCCCGAGCGTGATGCGGTGGTTCTCGGGCTCGCAGCTCAAGACGACGACTTCGACCATGCGGCCCTTCTTGAGCACTTCGGAGGGGTGGTTGATCTTGCGGGTCCAGGAGATGTCGGCGTTGTGGAGCATGCCCTCCAGCCCGTCCTCGAGCTCCACGAACGCGCCGTAGTCGGTGAGCTGGCGGACGCGGCCCATCATCTTCGTCCCGGGCGTGTATTTCTCCGGAGCCGTCTGCCAGGGGTCGCCCGCGGCCTGGCGCATGCCGAGCGAGAGGCGCTGATTCTTCGCGTCGACCGCCAGGACGACCGCTTCGACTTCCTGGCCGACTTTCAGCACCTCCGACGGATGCGAGATCCGCTTGGACCAGGAGAACTCGGAAATGTGCACCAGTCCCTCGATGCCGGGTTCGACCTCGACGAACGCGCCGTAGGGCACGAGATTGACGACCTTCCCCCGGATGCGCGTGTTGACGGGGTAGCGCTCCTCCGCGTGTTCCCAGGGGCTCGGCAGGAGCTGCTTCAGCCCCAGCGAGATCTTGCCGCTCTGCCGGTCGACCGACAGGACGAGGACCTCGAGCTTCTGTCCCACGTTGAGCACGTCCGAGGGGTGGCCGATGCGGCCCCAGGAGATGTCGCCGATGTGCAGCAGCCCGTCCACGCCGCCCAGGTCGATGAACGCGCCGAAGTCGGTGAGATTCTTGACCGATCCCACGCGGCGCTCGCCCACCGACAGCGACTCCATGAGCTTTTGCCTGGCGGAATCCTTCTCGCGGATGAGGTAGTCGCGGTGGGACACGACGATGTTCTTGCGGGGCCGGCTGATCTTGAGGATGATGAACTTGAGGGACTGGCCGATCAGCGCGTCGAGGTTCGCGTAGCCCTTGAGCGACGCGAGGCTCGCCGGCATGAACGCTTCCATGCCGATGTCGACCATGAGCCCGCCCTTCACCTTGCGGGCCGGGCGGCCGTCGATCACATCCCCTTCCTTGAAATGGTTGATGATCCGCTCCCAGCCCTTCTGGCGGTCGGCCTTGAACTTGGAGAGAATCACCATGCCCTGCTCGTCTTCGATGTTCTCGACGAGCACCTCGACCTCATCGCCGACGTTGAGCCCGTCGGCGTTGCTGAATTCGGACTTCTCGACCGCACCCTCGGACTTGAAGCCGATGTCGATCAGAACTTCCTGCGGGGTGATGTCGATGATGCGGCCCTTGACAATCTGGCCTTCGGTGATGCCGCGCAGACTCTGGGCGTACAACTCGGACAGCGCCGAGTCTTCCGCCCGGGTTTCCGATTCCTGTATGATGGTCGGGTCAGGCATCTCCATTCCTCATCCGAACATGGTGACGCGTTCTGCCGAACGGTTCCACTGGAGGGATCCCCCTGCGCGAGTGCTGGCCGGACCGGCGACGCGCGTATCCCGCCGGCTGCAGGAGCGGCATTGAGGCGCCCGCCGGGTGTCCGGCGACCGCCTCTCCACCCCGACCAACGGGAAAATAGAGCCCATATTGTACGAAATCATGGGAGGCGGCGCAACCTCTTTTTGCTTTTTGCCTGCCGCCCCGTCACGTGCCGGCGCAGGCCTCCTCAACACCGTGAACGCGGGCCGGGCCGCTTCAGGGCGCTCCGCCGAAGTTCGGCGGCGCATCCCTCAGGAACCCGCACCCGAACGAGTGACCGCCTGGGAGGTGGGACCCGCCGCGACGCTCGCCGCCATGCGGGCGACGACTTGGGCGACGCTTAAGCGGGACGTCTCGATGCGGACGGCGCCCCGGGGCCGGATGAGCGGACCTGTCCGCCGCTGGATGTCCAGCTGGTCGCGGAACCGCAGCTGCTCCCGGATTTGCTCAAGAGGCGGCAGCGAGCCATAGCGCGCGCCGAGTTCCCGCTGCCGGCGCCTGGCCCGAACCTCGAGCGTGGCATCCAAGAAGAACTTATGCGCCGCTCCGGGAAAGATGACCGAACCCGCGTCGCGCCCCTCGACCACGGCGCCGGCCGTTCCGGCGAGCCGGCGCTGGAGCCGGACCAGCTCTCGCCGGACCTCGGGGTGCTGCGCCACGAGGGCGGCGGCTTCCGTCACGCCCTCGGTCCTGATGGATTCGCTGATGTCGGAGCCGCTCAGGCTCACGCGGACGCCTTCCTGCGAGTCCTCAAACGCCAGCGGGAGCGCCTTGGCCATCGCGGCGAGCGCCCGGGTGTCTCCGTAATCGATGCCGCGAGCCGACGCGCTGTACGCGAGCGCCCGGTAGGTGGCGCCCGTATCGAGATACCGCACGCCGAGACGCGTCGCCAGGAGCCTGGCGGCGGTGCTCTTCCCGACCCCGCCCGGCCCGTCGATCGTCACCACGATCGGCCGAGCACCACGAGCCATCATCTTCGTGTAACGTGTAACGTGCAACGTGTAACGCGCAATCGAAGGATTCCGGCGCGACGGACGATGGACGATGGACGACGGACGAACCATGCCGGGCCTCCGTCGCAGATCCCGAGCCCCTCGCCCCACGCCCCCCGCCCCAACATCAGCGCTCCAACGCCTCTCTGCGGAGCCTGGCGCGGGCGAGCCGGCGGCGGATCGCGCCGCGATCCCCCCGCCGGACGGCGTCGCGAAGCGCGCGAAGCGAACGTTCGAACCGCCGTAGCGACGCGAGCACCGCGCCGCGATTAGCCGCGAGGATGTCATCCCACAACCCGGGATCGCTGTTGGCGATGCGCGTCATGTCGAGCAGGCTGCGCGGCACCTGCGGCACCAGGCCGGGGCGAACGGATGCCGCCAAGGCGGCGGCCACGACATGCGGCAGGTGGCTGAGGTCGGCCAGCGCCGAGTCATGGGCCGCGGGGTCCATCAGCACAATCCGCTGCCCGACGGCCCGCCACAGGCTCCCGACGACCCGGACGGCACGCTCATCGGTCCGCGCCGTCGGGGTCAGGATCCCCAGCGTCTGTGCGAACAGCTCGGCGTCCGCCGCCTCGATGCCGCGCCGCTCCGAGCCGGCGACGGGATGCGCGCCCACGAACGCCGGTCCGCTCCGCGGCAACCGCTCGAGCGCGCGTACAATGCCGGCTTTCACGCTGCCCACATCGGTCAGCACGCCGCCGGGACCCATGCGGGCTGCCGCCGCCCTTCCGATGGGCACGATCACGTCCACGGGCACCGCCAGCACGGTGAGCGCCGCCCCCTGCACGCCCTCGCGCAGATCGGCCGTGCCGCCATCGATCGCGCCGCGACGCAGCGCGAGGCGCAGGCTGCGCGCGGAGCGCGTGACCCCGATGACCCTCCGGGCCAGCTTCCGACGCTTCAGCGCGAGGCCCAGCGAGCCCCCGATGAGGCCCAGTCCAATGATCGTGACGCGATCAAATCTCGGCATGGGACAGGACGGAAGCTGGAAGCTGGAGGCTAGAAGCTAGAAACACGCACGACGAGATCGGCGGGATTCGGTCCAGCTTCCAGTGTCCAGCTTCCAGCATCTCGTGAACTCTCCACTCAGATGGTGCGTCCGACGGCCAAGGCCACCTTCTTGAGGTCGTGCATCAGCGCCGCGAACGTCTTGGGAAGGAGCGACTGCGGCCCGTCCGACATCGCCGCCTCGGGGTTCGGGTGCACTTCGATAATCAGCCCGTCCGCGCCGGCGGCCACCGCCGCTTTCGCCATCGCGGGCACGTACTCCCACAAGCCCGTTCCATGGCTCGGGTCGATGATCACCGGCAGATGAGACAGCTTCTTGATGACCGGGATCGCGGAGAGGTCCAGGGTGAAGCGCGTGTGCGTCTCGAACGTCCGGATGCCGCGCTCGCAGAGCATGACGTTGAAATTGCCCTGGCTGAGGATGTACTCGGCCGCCAGGAGGAACTCCGTGATGGTCGAGGAGAGTCCGCGCTTGAGGAGGACGGGCTTCTGCGTCTGCCCCACCTCCTTGAGCAGCTCGAAATTCTGCATGTTCCGCGCGCCGATCTGGATGACGTCGGCGTAGCGGGCCACCGCCTCGACGTCCCGCGTGTCCACCAGTTCCGTCACGACCGGCAGGCCGGTGCGCTCGGACGCCTCGTGCAGGTGGCGCAGGCCCGTCTCCCGCAGGCCCTGGAAGGAATACGGCGAGGTCCTCGGCTTGTACGCGCCGCCGCGCAAGAGGAGCGCCCCGCCCCGCTTAACCTGGCGCGCCGTGTCCAGGAGCATGACTTCGTTCTCCACGGAGCACGGCCCCGCGATGACGGCGATGCGGCGCCCCCCGACCTTCACCCCGTGGATGTCGATCACGGTCGGCTCCGGCTTGAACTCGCGCGAGACGAGCCGGAACGGCTTCAGCACCGGCATCACCTTCTCGACGCCGGGCAGCACTTCCAGCGGCTGCGCCCGCAGCGTGTCTTCGGGGCCGATCACGCCGATGATCGTCCGCTCGGTGCCCTTGGACACCATCGGTTTCAGCCCGAGCTCCTTGATCCGGGCCAGGACGTGATCCACTTGCTTCTTCGTCGCCTTCGGCTTGAGCACGATGATCATCGATTCCCCTCCGGCGTATCCGTCAACGCCTGTTGGTTGGGACGTGAAATTCGGAGTTTGGAATTGGGAATCCGGAATTCCGAATTCCGCATTCCGAATTCCGCATTGCACATCAGGTTAAACATCGCTGGAGGGCCTGGATGAACTTCCGGTTCTCGGCCATGGTGCCAAGGGTGACGCGGATGCAGCCGTCGAGCTTCCATCCGCTCATCTCGCGGACGATCACGCCCCGGGCCAGCAGCGCCGCCGCGACGCCCGCCGCGCGCGGACCGAGTTCGATCAGGATGAAATTGGTGACGCTCGGCACGTGCCGCAGCCTGAGGCGGTCCAGCTGCGCGGTCAGGTACCGCCGGCCCTGCGCGAGGAGCGCGCGGCTGCGCGCGAGGTAGCGTCGGTCCTCCAGCGCCGCCAGCGCCGCGGCCTGGGCCGGCGCGTTGACGTTGAACGGCTCCCGGACCGCGTCGAGCGCCTCGATGATTTCGGGCCTGGCGATGGCGTAGCCGACCCGCAGCCCCGCCAATCCGTAGGCCTTGGAGAAGCTGCGCGTGACGATCACCGGGCGTTCGCCGATCATGCGCGCCGTCTGCGGATAGTCCCGCGCCTCCACGAACTCGTAATACGCCTCGTCCATGACGACAAGCGTCTGGCCGGGGAGGCCGGATAGGAACGCGTTCAGCTCCCGCGCCGTCACGTACGTGCCCGTGGGGTTGTCGGGGTTGGCGATGAAGACCAGTTTGGTGTGCGGCGTCACGGCCGCTTTCATCGCCGGCAGATCGTACCGGTACGAGTTGAGCGGCACCGTCCGGACGGACGCGCCGGCCGCTCTGGCCTGGAGTTCGTAGATGAGAAAGGTCGGCCTGGCCACCACGACGTCCTCGCCGGGATCGACGAAGGCCCGCAGCGCCAGCACGAGCAGCTCATCCGATCCGTTCCCCACCAGGATGGACTCCGGCGCCACCTTGAGGCGCGCGCTGAGGGCGAAGCGAAGCTTCGCGCAGAGCGCGTCCGGATACCGGTGAACCGAGCCGAGCGCGCGCCGCGCGGCCGCCACCGCTCTCGGCGACGGCCCGAGCGCGTTTTCGTTCGACGCGAGCTTGATGACCGGGCCGCGCGCGCGCCGCTGCCGCTTGGCCTCCTCGATGGACATGCCGGGACGGTAGCGCTCGAGCTCCTTCAGCGCGGAGCGGGCTCGTGGGTCAATGGTCATGATCGAGGCGTCCTCGTACGAGCGGCCCAGCCCCCTCGGAGCCACTCCGCTTCCGGCGGGGCGGCACCTCGGGGACTGGCCCGCACGCATTGTGGGGGTGTCCCTCAGTGAACTGGTCCCGGGGCCACACGTTACGCGTTACGCGTCATACAGGATACGAGCCGAGAATCTGGACTTCCGAGGTGCGCCGGCGCAAGCTCCGAAGCGCCCGCTGCACGCGCGGATCGGACACGTGCCCTTCGAAATCCACGAAGAACAGATACTCCCACGCCCGCCGCCGGGACGGGCGCGACTCGATCTTCGTCAGATTGATCCCGTGCCGCTTGAACGGCACCAGGCTGTCGTGCAGCGCGCCAGGCTTGTCCTTGAGCGCGAACATCAGCGACGTCTTGTTCCGGCGCCCGCGAGGCGGCTCCCTGAGCGCCAGGATGAGGAAGCGCGTCCGGTTCTCGCGCGGGGAGTGGATCCGGACCGCCTTGAGCCGGCGGCCGTCCGCCAGCTCCCGGCTCCCGATGGCCGCCCAGTTCCGGCGCCCCGGCCGGGCCAGGAGCCGCTGCACCGCCTCCGCGCTCGAGAGCGTCTCGGACCTGCGCGCCCACGGCAGATGCGCCTGCAGCCAGGAGGCGCACTGCGTGAGCACCTGCGGGTGGGACAGCACGAGCGCCACGTCGCGAGGCTCGACTCCAGGGCGCGTGATGAGATGATGCCGGATTTCCAGCTGGATCTCGCCGCGGATGCGCACCGGAGAGTGCTTGAAATCGATGAATCGGTCGAGCGTATGCGTCACCGCGCCCCCCAGCGAGTTCTCCACGGGCACGACCCCGCAGTCGGCCTGCTCCCGCTCGACGGCGTGAAAGACGTCCTCCACGGTCGGCGCGTGGACGTACCGGGCGCGCGAGCCGAACCGCGCCTGCGCCGCCAGGTGCGTGTACGTCTGTGCGGGACCAAGGTACGCGATGGTTTTCATCATGAGGCATCCGTGCCAAATGCGGAATGCGGAATGCGGAATGCGGAATTGAAAGCGTGTGCAGCACATTCCGCATTCCCGATTCCGAATTCCGAATTTGGCATGATTATGTCCTGCGAGAGGTGCGCTCTTCCAGACGCCGGATCGTGCGAAGGATTTCCCGGTAGATGCGCCGGACGTCCGCGGCGGCGAGCGGCCCGCGGTTGGCCGCGGCCGCGTGCCTCAGCACGCGCGTCTCGCGGCGCCGGTCGAGCACCGGTTTGCCATCCGCCTCCTTGACCGCCCCCACGGCCAGCGCCAGCCGCGCCCGCTCGTTCAGCCGGCGCAGGATCTGCGCGTCGACGCGGTCGATGCGCCGCCTGAGCGCGGCGAGTGTTGCGCGAGCCGTCCGCCGCGTCATGCCGCCTCACGCCCGGGCCCGGCCGCGGCCCCGGTCGGCGCCGGCGACGGCTCCGCCTCCGGCTCCGGCGACGAGGGCAGCCCCATCGGCGGCAGATCCTCCAGCGACCCCAGCCCGAAGTGGCGCAGGAACTCTGCGGTCGTCGCGTACAGAAACGGCCGGCCGGGGCTGTCCTTGCGGCCCGCGGTCCGCACGAAGCGGCGCTCCAGCAGCGTATCAAGCGACGCGGTCACGTCCACGCCGCGAATCGCCTCGATGTCCGCCTTCGTGATGGGCTGCCGGTACGCCACGATCGCCAGCGTCTCCATCGCCGCGGCGCTCACGGAATCCGGCTTGGGGTTCGCCAAGAGACGCCTGAGCCAGGGCGCGAGGGCCTGGTCCGTCATCAGCTGGTACCCCCCGGCCACCTCTTGCACCTGGAAGGCCCGGCCAGAGGCCTGATACTCGTCATTCAGGGTCCGGATGAGCTGGCGGATGCGCCCCGCGCCGAGTTCCGGCACGACGCCCGCGATCCGAGACAGCGGCAGCGGCTGTCCGCAGACGAACAGCAGTGCTTCCAGAATCCGTTTGGCTTCCGTCTCATTCATGACGGGGGCTCCTTCCGATCCTCGGCCGGCGCCTCGCCTTGCATCGACGCCTGCGACGCACCCGGCATCGGCGGCGACGGCTGACCGGTCCACACGAGCTGGATATCCGCGAACACGCGCTCCTGAACCGCCCGGATCACCCGCTGGCGGATCAGCTCCAGCAGCGCGAGGAAGGTGACGACCAGCTCCAGTTTCGTCTTGTCGGATGTGAACAGATCGAAGAACCGCATCTGCCGCCGGACCGTCAGCGCCACGCGCAGTTCCTCGACTTTCATTTCGACCGTCCAGGGCTCGACCGCCACCTCGTACACCGGCGCCGTCGCCTTCTCCAGGACGCGGGAGAACGCCCCGACCAGATCCGCGATGCCCACGTCGAAGGCCTGCGCCTCACCGGCGGGCGCCGCGTCGCCATCCGGCGCCTGCGCGCCGCTCAAGGCGTCGACGCCGTGCGCGCCCTCCCGGGCGAAGCGCTGGTGCGCCAGCGCGTGCAGTTCCGACAAGAGCTGCGCGACCGTCTTGAACTGCTGGTACTCCTTCAGCCGGCGCTCGAGCTCCTCGAGACTGATCGGCACATCGTCTTCCTCGGCCGCGGACTCAGGCGAGGGCAAGAGGCCCCGCGCCTTGAGCGCCACCAGCTGGCCGAGCAGCGGCAGCGGCTCGGCGAGCGCGTTCAGATCCGCGCCGGCCGTCTTGACCTGGGCGAGGTACTGTCCTGTCAGATGGACGAGCTTGACGATGAACAGGTCCACCAGGTTGAGCTTGGCCAGCTCGACCAGGAGCGGCAGCGGGCCTTCGTAGATGTCGGCGTCCACGTCGTACGTCATCCGCACAGTCGTTGGCCGGAAGCTGGAAGCTGGAGGCTGGACGCTGGAATGATCGAAGGATCGCGCAATGCGCGTTCCAGCATCCAGCGTCTAGATTCCAGCATCCCACGTCTAGCTTCCAGCTTCAAGCCTCCAGCTTTCGACCAGTCTTCTGGACCCACGTGACGCGTTTCGCGTTACGCGTTACGCGAACCTGGTGGGACTCCCGACACGGAGGCGCCGAGGCCGAAGACGGCCTTGACTTCCCGCATGGTCTGCTGCGCCACGGCGCGCGCCGTGACGGCGCCCGCCTGCAGGATCGCCTCGAGCTTCGCCTGCTCTCCGCCGCCGGACTGCAGCCGCTCCCGGGATTCGCGGAACGGCCGGGTCATGTCCGCCAGCACATCCCCCAACTCGCGCTTGTTCTGGGCGCAGCCGCGCGTGGCCGTCCGGCACCCTTCCCACATCTCGCCGGCCCGTTCCGGCGCGAAGACCTTCCAGTACTGGCAGACGTTGCACGTCTCGGGATGCCCCGGGTCGCTCATGCGGATGCGGGTGGGATCCGTGAACATCTTCTGGGCCGCGGCCCGGATCTCCCCCTCCGGCGCTCCCAGCTCGATGGCGTTCCCGTAGCTCTTCGACATCTTCCGGCCGTCGATGCCCAGCAGTTTCGGCGCCTGCGTGAGCAGCGCCTCAGGCTCCGGGAACAGCACGCGCCCGGCAAAATGGTGCACCCGCCGCACGATCTCCCGGGCGAGCTCAAGGTGCGGCAGCTGATCCTCCCCGACGGGCACGCAGTGCGCCTTGTAGAGCAGGATGTCCGCGGTCTGGAGCACCGGATAGCCGAGGAACCCGTACGTGGCGAGATCCCGCCCGGCGAGCTCGCGCAGCTGCTCCTTATACGTGGGCACGCGCTCCACCCAGCCCAGCGGCGTCAGAATGGCCAACAAGCTGAAGAGCTCGGCGTGCTCGGGCACGTCCGACTGGCGGAAGATCACGCTTCGCGCGGGATCGATCCCCGCGGCGAGCCAGTCGGCGAGGTTGGCGTAGGTCCAGCTCCGCAGCGACGCGGGCGACTGGTCGTATTCGCTCATGAGCGCGTGCCAGTCCGCCACCATGAAGAAGCACTCGTATCGGGCCTGGAGCTCGCGCCAATTGGCGAGGGCGCCGACCAGGTGGCCGATGTGCAGCTGCCCGGTTGGACGCATCCCGCTGAGGACCCGTTGCCGCGTGCTCATGCGTGACCCTTGGAGGGTAGTGTCTGGAAGGTTACTGCACGTGGTAGACGATGTGCTCCGCAAATGTTCTAGCCGAGCGTGCGCGCGATGTGCTTGATCTCCCACGCCTCCACGAGATCGCCGACCTGGAGATCCACGTTCCCGCTCAGCGCAAGACCGCACTCCAGACCCTCCTGCACTTCGCGGGCGTCGTCCTTGACCCGCTTCAGGCTCGCCAGCTTCCCCTCGAAAATCCGATCCCGTCCCCGGATGACCCGGAAGAGCCCATCCCGGCGGATGCTCCCCTTGATCACCATGCAGCCGGCGATCATCCCGACCTTGGATACCTGGAAGATCTTGCGCACCTCCGCGCGGCCCATGAACGTCTCTTCCACCCTCGGCTCCAGGAGCCCCTCGATGGCCGCCTTCAACGCGCTGATGAGGTCGTAGATGATCTGGTAGATGTGGACATCGACGCCCTCCTTCGCGGCCAGCACCTGCACTTCCGGATTGATGCCGACATGGAACCCAAAGATGATCGCGTCGGACGCCGCGGCAAGGATGACGTCGGATTCGTTGATGTCGCCCACGCCGCTGTGGAGGATCTTGAATTGCACTTCCTCCTTTTCGTCGTCCAGCTTCTCGAGGCTCTGAATGATGGCCTCGAGCGATCCCTGAACGTCGGCCTTCAGGATGAATCGCAGATCCTTGAGTTTGCCCTCGGAGATCCGCGCGTGGAGTTCCTCGAGCGTGATCCGCTTCGGCTGGATGGCGGAGCGTGTGCGGTGCGCGTCCTCGCGCCGGCCAGCCACCTGCCGCGCCGCCTTCTCGTCGCTCACGGCGAAAAACTTATCCCCGGCCTGCGGCACGCTCGGCAGTCCCAGCACCTCCACGGGCTGCGCCGGACCCGCCTCCTTGAGGCGGTGTCCGAGGTCATCCGACATGGCCCGGATCCGCCCTACCACGGCCCCCACCAGGATCGGGTCGCCCACCCGCAGCGTCCCCTGCTGGACGAGGAGGGTGGCGACGGGCCCCCGGTTCTTCGTCTGGCGCGCCTCGACCACCACGCCGCGGGCCGGAATCGTCGGGTCCGCGCGCAACTCCAGCATCTCGGATTCGAGGAGCAGCATCTCCATCAGCGCATCGAGCCCCTGGCGCGTCTTGGCGGACACTTCCACCATGATGGTCTTGCCGCCCCAGTCCTCGCTGAGCAGATTGTGCTGGGACAGCTGCTGCTTCACCCGCTGCACGTTGGCGTCGGGCCGGTCGACCTTGTTGATGGCCACGACGATCGGGACGTCCGCCGCGCGGGCATGGTCCATGGCTTCGATCGTCTGCGGCATGACGCCGTCGTCCGCCGCCACGACGAGCACGACGATGTCCGTCACGTTGGCGCCGCGGGCGCGCAGCGCCGTGAAGGCCTCATGGCCCGGCGTGTCCACGAACGTGACGCGGCCCTTCTCGAACTGCACGGCGTACGCGCCGATATGCTGGGTGATGCCGCCGGTCTCCTGCGACGCCACGCTCGCTTTCCGGATGGCGTCGAGCAAACTGGTCTTGCCGTGGTCGACGTGGCCCATGAACGTCACCACCGGGCCGCGCGCCACGAATTTTGCCGGGTCGGGTTCGATCGTCTTGAGCAGCTGCTCCTCGAGCGACGGCTGCGGCGCGACCTCGAATGCGAGCGCCGGCGCCACCTTCATCACGGCCGTCTCATCGAGCGACTGGGTGAGCGACGCGAAGATGCCCTGCTGCATCAGCTGCTTGATCAGCTCGCTCGGCTTCATCTGCAGCTTGTTCGCAAGCTCCCCGACGGTGATCGGGAATCGCAGTTCGAGCCGTTTCGGCGGGGGCGCGACCGGTGTGTCCGCGGCCGGAACCGGCGTCTCCTCGGGCGGAGCCGGCTTCGCGGGCGGGGCCGGTGCCTCGAGCGCGGGCGGGGCCGAGGCGGCGGCGGTCGGAACGAGCGGGGACGGCTTCGCGGGCGGCGCCGTCTTGGCGGACGGAGTCCTGCGCGGGCGCGGTGCGGCCTTCGGCGCCGCCTGGGCTTTCGGCGCCGCGCCTGGCGTCGACGACTTCGGCGGCGCGCCCGGCGTCGCCGACTTCGGCGGCGCGCCGGACGGCGCCAGCGCCTCGCGCACGCGCTGCTGCGCGCCGGCATCCAGCGCGCTCGCGTGGCTCTTCACCGGAATCTTGAGCCGCTTGAGCACGGCCAAGATGTCCTTCGACTGGGCGTTGAGCTCCTTGGCGAGTTCATGCACACGCATGGGAGATCCTTGGCTCGCGGGCGCCTGAGGCTTGGCGGGGCGACTCGCCGCCCCTGAGGTCGGCTTGGCGCCTGTCACGCCCCGGCCTCCGGGCCGCCGGCATCGGCGCGCTCCCCATCAGGACCCGGTGGGGCGCCCTCGGGAGACTCGTCCCTTGGCGGCGACTCGCCCCCCGCGTCCGCGTCCGTTTCGGCTTCGGGCTCAGGGTCCGGTTCCGCCGGTGCGTCTTCCGGAGCGGGCTCATCCGGCGCGGCCGGGTCCGGAACCGCATCCTGGGGCTCCGCCTCGGACGCCGCTTCGGCTTCCCCGGCAGGCGCGGGTTCGACCGCCGGCGGCGGCGCTTCGCTGGGCCGCGCGCTCATCGCCTGCTGCGCGGCATCGATGAGCTTCTGCGCGGTCTTGGGACCGATGCTGGGGACCTGCTGGAGCTGCTCGAGCGACATCCGCGCCACCTGCAGGATCGTCGTGACCCCGGCTTCCCGCAGGCGCGACTCGATCGTGGGACCGACGCCCTCCAGTTCCGCGATCGGACGCTCGGCGATGGCCATCTGCGACTTGCTCTTGATCTCCAGCTCCCACCCGGTCAGCTTGGACGCCAGGCGGACGTTCTGCCCGCGCTTGCCGATGGCGAGCGAGAGCTGATCGTCATCCACGATGACGAGTGCGCGCTTGCCGCCTTCATCCAGCTCGATCGTGCTGATCTTCGCCGGCTGAAGGGCGGCCGCGATGAACTCCCGGACGTCCTCCTGCCAGCGGATGATGTCGATTTTCTCGCCGTGCAGCTCCCGGACGATGTTCTTGACGCGCGTGCCGCGCATCCCGACGCAGGCGCCGACACAGTCCACCTTGTCCTCGGTCGAGGACACGGCGATCTTCGTCCGGTCGCCCGCTTCGCGAGTGATCGCCCGGATCAGCACAATGCCCTCGGAGATTTCCGGCACCTCGATCGCGAACAGGCCGCGGATGAACCCCTCGTGCGTGCGCGAGAGCACGATGGCCGGCCCTTTCAGCGTCTTTTGCACCTCGAGCACGTAGCCCTGGAGCCGCTCACCCTGCTGGTACTCCTCGCGGGGAATCCGCTCGGATTTCGGCAAGATGGCCTCCGCCCTCCCGAGTTCGACGATGACGTCGCCGCGCTCGAAGCGGTGGACCGTGCCGGTGACGATGTCGCCGACGCGGCCCTGGAACTCGCTGTAGACGACCTCCCGCTCGGCCTCGCGGATCTTCTGGATGATGACCTGCTTCGCGGTCTGGGCGGCGATACGGCTGAAGTCGAGCCCGGTGACGTTGTGGCCGTCCGCGGCGACGCGGAGCGTGCCGGAGTCCCGGTCGATGGTGACCGTGACCTCCTGCTCCTCGGGCACGCTGAGCGTCTTGCGCGCGGCGGTGGCCAGGGCCGATTCGACCGCCTGGATCAGGACCTCGCGGCTGATGCCCTTGTCCCGCTCGATGGCGTCGAGGATCGACAACAGTTCTCCGTTCATCATCAACTCCGTCCGAGCCGCCGTCATCCGCGGCGCTGGAGCAGTTACCACAGGAGCGATTTCCTCGCCCCCCGCATCGCCGAAAACCTGATCGTCAGATTGCCGCCAGGCGTGTTCAGCACCACCGCCTCCGCCTGCACCGCCAGAACCATGCCGCGCACGAGGCTGCGCCGGCCCTCCGCCTCAAGCTCGATCTCCACCTGCTCGCCGATGGCCCGCTCGAAGTCCCTGGGACGCTCCAGCGGCCGGTCCAGGCCGGGCGACGACACCTCGATCGTGGCGACCTCCGCCAGCTGGTTCGCCTGCTCCAAGGCCGCAGTCAGCCGCTGATTGACCCTGGCGCACCGGCTGATCGTCACCCCGCCGACGGCGTCGACCAGGATCCGGACGGCGAGCTGGCGCCCGACCGGTCGGCAGGAGAGCTCCACCAGCTCCATCGCCTCCTGCGCGAGAATGGGCTCCGCCACCGCCTGAATCGAGGCCAGCCTGGGGTCATCCGTCATCGTGCAATCCGTGTCGTGTGCACGCCGGGCGCGCCGGCGGGTGATTGCATGCAGACCGGCGACGCCATGGCCCGCCGCACCGGCCTCCAACAACAAAAAAAGTGGGCGGTGCCCACTTTGCGCATGCACAACACGTCAGCACTGAGCGTATTATACTGGGACGGGGGTGTCAAGCAGTTTCTTGACGGTGGCGACCACCTCTTCTCGTCGGATATGCGCGCGTTCGGCAAGGCCGCGCCGGCGCGCTTCAAGCTGCTCCGAGGCGCTCCAGGTCTTGCCCACGATGAGCTGCACGGGAATCCCGATCAGATCCGCGTCCTTGAGCTTGCTGCCCGGGGACTGCTCCCGGTCATCCACGAGGACGTCGATCCCCGCCGCCTCGAGCGCCGCGGCCGCCGCCTCCGCCGCGTCACGGTGGGGGCCGCTCTGGGGTTCCAGCACGCTGATGAGCGCCTGGAAGGGCGCGAGCGACACGGGCCAGACAATGCCCTGCGCGTCGTGATGCTGCTCGATGGCGGCGGCGAGCAGGCGGTTGATGCCGATGCCGTAGCAGCCCATGATCATCGGCCGGCTGGCGCCCGAAGGATCCTGCACGACGGCGCCCAGGGCCTGCGTATACTTCGTGCCGAGCTTGAACACGTGCCCCACCTCGATCGTCCGGAGAAACTCGAGCGGCTTGCCGCAGCCCGGACAGCAGTCCCCCTCGGCGACGATCCGGACGTCGGCGACTTCGTCCGGGCGGAAGTCCCGGCCGGGATTGACGTTCACCAGATGGGTCTCGTTTTCGTTCGCGCCGGTCACCGCGTTGATCATCGTCATGACGGCGCGATCCGCCAGGAGACGCACGCCCGAGAGCCCCACCGGCCCGGTGAAGCCCACCGGGGCGCCGCTCAGCCGCCGAATGGCGTCCGCGCCCGCCAGCCGCACCCGGGTGGTGCCCGCAATCCGCGCGAGCTTCGCTTCGTTCACGTCGTGGTCGCCGCGGACCAGCACCCCCACATGGGTCTCGTCCACGTCGTAGAGCAGCGTCTTGATGAGCCGGGAAGCGGGCACCTTAAGCAAGCGGCTGACGTCATCCACCGTATGCCGGCCGGGCGTCTTGACCGGCGCCATCGGCTGCTGGGTTTCCGCGCCCGGCGGCGCCTCCGGAGGCTCCGGACAGCGGGCCGCTTCGAGGTTCGCCGCGTAGCCGCACCCCGCGCACCGGACCACCCGGTCCTCGCCGTGCTCGGACGGCGCCATGAACTCGTGGGACACGTCTCCGCCCATGATGCCGGGATCCGCTTCGCACGGCAGCGCGTGGATCCCGCAGCGGGCGAAGACAGCGACGTACGCCTCATACATCGCCCGGTAACTCCGCGCCAATCCCTCCGCGTCGAGATCGAAGCTGTAGGCGTCTTTCATCAGGAACTCTTTGGAGCGGATGACGCCGAAACGGGGCCGCGGCTCGTCGCGGAATTTCGTCTGGATCTGATACAGCGTGAGCGGAAGGGCTTTATGGGACGACACTTCGGTCATGAGGTCGGTGATGACCTCCTCGTGGGTGGGCCCCAGCGCGATCTCTTTCCCCGTCCGGTCGGTGAACCGGATCAACACGTCGCCGAGGACGCCGTAGCGTCCGGTCGCCTTCCACAGCTCCGTCGGCTGCAGCGCGGGCAGCAGGAGCTCGTGCGCGCCCGCCGCGTCCATCTCCCGGCGGACGACGGCCGCGGCCCGCTCGAGCGCTCGCTTGCCGAACGGCAGGTATGAGTACGCGCCGGAGCCGAGCCGGCGGATCAGGCCCGCGCGCATCATCAGCTTGTGGCTGACGGCCTCGGCGTCCTTGGGGTCTTCGCGCAGCGTGGGCAGGAAGTAGCGCGACCAGCGGACGGTCATCTCAGCGACTGGCAACCAGAGCTCGTGCCAAATTCGGAATGCGGAATTCGGAATGCGGAATGACCCTTTCCATTCCGAATTCCCAATTCCGAATTCCGCACTTGGCATGAGCGGCCTGCGCGACCGCGGCGGGTGTCATACCGCGTACGTCCGGCGATCCGGTTGGGGATCGGCAGCGTCCGCCCCGTCGCCGCGCTCGCGAGCGACGCGGCGGACCTCCTCCAGAAGCGCGTCCACCATGTCGGCTTCGGACACTCTGCGCACCTGCTTGCCTCTGCGGTAGATGACGCCCACGCCGCCTCCGCCGGCCATGCCGACGTCGGCATGCTCGGACTCCCCCGGCCCGTTGACCACGCAGCCCATGACCGCGACCGTGAGGGCCCGGACCCGCGGCTCCTCGGCCGCCAGGAGACCCAGCGCGGTCTCGACCCGCTGGGCGATCCCGACCACGTCGATCTCGCAGCGCCCGCAGGAGGGGCAGGCAATGACGTTAGTCGAGAAGCGGCGCAGCTCAAGCGCGCTGAGGATGCGCTGCGCGACCAACACCTCCTCGATCGGATCCCCGGTGATGGAGACGCGCAGCGTGTCCCCGATCCCTTCAGCCAACAGGGCGCCGATGCCGATCGAGGATTTCACCGTGGACATCTCGGGCAGCCCCGCCTCGGTGACGCCCAGGTGGAACGGATAGTCGCACAGCCGGGCCATCCGGCGGTACGCCGCGAGCATCTGCCGCACGTCGGACGATTTGAGCGACAGCACGATGTCCGAGAAGCCGACCCCCTCCAGCAGACGGACGGACTTCATCGCGCTCTGCACCATGGCTTCGATGAGATCGTCGGCGTGCGCCGCCTCGCACTCGGGGTCCAGCGAGCCGACGTTGACGCCGACCCGGATCGGGACGCCGCGCGCCTTGGCGCGCTCCACGACTTCCCGTACGCGGGCGGCGTCGCGGATGTTCCCCGGGTTCCAGCGGATCTTGTCGAACCCGGCATCGATCGCCGCGAGCGCGAATTGCGGATGGAAATGGATGTCCGCCACGAGCGGCACCTTGTTCGCCTCCCGGCGGATCGCCGGGAGCGCCTTCGCCGCCTCGAGGTTCGGGACGGCGACCCGGACGATCTCGCAGCCCGCCGTGGCAAGCGCCCGGATCTGGCGGACCGTCGCCTCGACGTCGGCCGTGTCCGTTTTGGTCATGGACTGGATCGAGACGGGGGCGCCCCCGCCGATCGTGACGCGTCCGACGCGCACCGCCCGCGTGACCCGGCGCGCGCCGGGCATCGGATGTGGATCCGCCGCGTTCGTCATTCGGTCTCCAAGAGCCTGAGCGGTTGCGCCGCCGGACGGCAGGGGCCCGGCGGATCTTCGACGGCCGCGTCACTGGGGCCCGCCCGCTCGCCCGGCGACTCGGCCAGGCAATGCCGCAGCACGGGACTCGCGTCTTTGTAGAAACTGCGCTGTCCGCTCGTGCCCGGCAGTTCCGGCACGGCGTCGAGCACGTAGTCGCTGCGTCCGACCGCGGCGTACGAGTAGCGGTAGCCGCCGGCCGGATGGTCCTGCAGCGCGCCGGAAGTCCGGAACGACGGCGGTCCGAACGCGGGCTGCGGACCGGTCGCGTACAACCGTCCCCAGTCGGCGGGATACCCCCCGTGCACCGACCGGTACAGCTCCAGGGACGACGCCAGGGCCCACAGGTTGCCGCTCGCGGCCGCCTCGTCCGCGGACGTCCGTCCCGCCACGATCGTCGGGACCGCCACCGCCGCCAGCATGCCGAAGAGCAGAACCGGCGTGAGCAGCACCAGCTGCGGAATCACCAGCGTCCCCAGCCCCTTCCAGGCGGAAAAGCGGTGCACTTCCGCGAGCGTCTGGCACGCGAGCACCGTCCGCCAGACCCACACGACCACGGCCAGCAGGCTGAGGAACACGATGCCGACGAGCCGGATGAGTTCCCCGGACCCTCCGGCCGCCGCTTCCGGGTCGGGCGCCCAGAGGTAGCCGATCAGCCACAATAAAAACAGCGCCAGCGTCGGGACTTCCACCCACGCAATGGCCGCGCGGACTTCCTGGGTCTTCGCGCGCCCTCCGAGCCAGCCGCCGACCCAGCGGTACAGCCATCCGAAGATGTAGAGCCAGGCGATGCCCAGCACCGCCCCCGCCGACCCGGCCAGCAAGCCGGCCGCGAAAATCGAGCTCCCGATGGGCGCGGGACCGGGCAGGGCCGCCACCTCCATGATGGCGTTGGCCGCGCCGGCGGCCATGGCCAGGAGCAGGACCCCGTAGAACGGATCCGTATCCACGATGGCGCGAATCGTCCGGCGGGGGTGGAACCAGATGCTGCCGAGCGGGTTCAGCCCCTCGGAGGCGCCGGGAGGCGTCACGGGCGGCGGCGCAGGCTGAGTCGTCGCAGGATCAGCGCCCACGGCGCGCGCTCACTTGCTGAGCCAGTAACGGTTCAGATCGTAGACGGTCACGACGAGCACCAGCGTCAACAGCAAGGCCAGCCCGACCATGGTCGCGCGCTCCTGGACGTTGATACTGACCGGCCGGCCCCGCAGCCACTCGATCGCCAAGAACAACAGATGCCCCCCGTCCAGCACGGGGATCGGAAAGACGTTGAAAATGGCCAGGCTCAGGCTGAACAAGCTGACGAGGATCAGGAGCGGCCCCAGCCCCAAGCTCACCGCCTCGGACGTGAGATACACGATGCCGAGCGGCCCGGTGACGGACTCTTTGAGCGACCGACGTCCGGTGACCAACGACCCGAGCCCGGCGAACGTCTGCAGGGTCCAGTGATGGAGCGTCTTGCCCGCCAGCGCAAGCGCGCCCAGCGGGCCGACCTTCAGGACGCCGGCACCGATGCCGATCATGCCGATGGCGAGCTCCTCGCCGGCCGCGTCCGTCACGACGGTCTCGACCGGCGTCACCTCGAGCGTCAGATCCCGGTCTCCGCGCCTGACGCGCATGCGGAGCGGCTCGCCCGCGCGCGCGCGGATGAGGGACGTCATCTCATCCCACGTGCTGATCTTGCGATCCTCGATTCGGATCACGACGTCTTCAGGCTGAAAGCCCGCCGTCTGCGCGGGCATGCCGTCCGTCACGTCGCCCACGACCGGCAGCAGGCCCGGGTAGCCGATCCAGAAGAACAGCCACAGGAGCACGACCGCCGAGAGATAATTCACGGCGGGTCCGGCGAGCACAATCAGCGCCCGGATGCCGACCGGCTTGGAGAGGAACTCCCCGGGCTCCTGCCGGTGCTCGCTGGCCTGCTCGCCCGCCATCTTCACGTAGCCGCCCAGGGGCAGCCAGGACACCCAGTAGTCGGTGTCGCCACGGCGCCAGCCGAACAGTTTCGGCCCGAACCCGATGGAGAAGCGCAGAATCCGCACGCCCGACCATCGCGCGACGACGAAATGGCCCAGCTCGTGCACGAGAATGAGCAGGCCGAACGCGGCCACGACCACCAGGCCTTTCGTCAAAAGTCCGCTCAGCGCATCGACCATTGATGCATGACCTCGTGGGCGGTCGCGCGGGCCCAGGCGTCGAGTTCCAGCACTTCCTCGAGCGCCGGCTCCGGCCCCGCCGTGTGGCGGTCCAGGGTTTCCGACACGATCCGTGGGATGTCGGTGAACGAGACCGCGTCCTCCAGGTAGGCGCGCACCGCCGCGTCGTTCGCGCCGTTCAGGACGACGCACGCGCCGGGCCCCGCTTCCGCCGCCCGCATCGCAAGGCGCAGGCATGGGAAGCGCTCCAGGTCCGGCTCATGGAAGTGCAGCGACGCGAGCTCCTCCGGCGCGAGCGAGCGTCCCGCGGACACCCACCGCTCGGGGTAGCTGAGCGCGTACCGGATCGGCAGCCGCATGTCGCACGGCGAGAGCTGCGCGAGCATCGTCCCGTCCTCGAGCTCGACCATGGCGTGCACCACCGCCTCCGGGTGGATCAGCACGCGCAGGCGCTCCAGCGGCACCCCGAAGAGGCGCTGCGCCTCGATCAGTTCGAGTCCTTTGTTCATCAGCGTCGCGGAATCCACCGTAATTTTCTGCCCCATCCGCCACTTGGGGTGGTTGAGCACCTGCGCCCGGGTGACGGCGGCCATGGCCGAGGCCGGGAGACGCCAGAGCGGTCCACCGCTGCCCGTCACCGTCAGCCGGCGCACGCGCTCAGACGGCACGCCCTCCAGGCACTGCAGGAGCGCCGCGTGCTCGCTGTCGATGGGGATCAGCGTCACGCGCCGCTCGCGGGCAAGCCGCAGGATGAGCCCGCCGGCCATCACGAGCAGCTCTTTGGACGCGAGGGCGATCCGTTTGCCGGCCTCGATCGCGCGCACGAGCGGCACCAGGCCGGCTCCGCCGGATGTCGCCACGACGACCACATCGACATCCGGATGGGTCGCCAGCTCGATGAGCCCGGCCTCGCCCGCGAGCACGCGGCAGCCGGGGCCGGCCAGGCGGCGGAGGGCCTCCGCCCGCTCGGCGTTCCACACGGCCGCCACGGGCACCCCGAAGGCGGCCGCCTGTTCGGCCAGGAGCGCCACGTTCGAATGCGCCGCGATGCCCACCAGGCGCAACTCGTCGGGGTGGGCGCGAATGACATCGAGCGTGCTGGCGCCGATCGACCCGGTCGAGCCCAGAAGGGCGACCCGCTTCATCCCGTCACGCTCCGTGCTCCCGGCAGGGCGCACACACGCACACCCGGCCTGTCCGACTCACGATCGGCCTCCCTGCCCCGCCGTCACCGCCGTCACCTCGACATGAGGATAGCGTAGAACAGCGGAGCGGTAAAGAGCAGGCTGTCGATGATATCCAGCACGCCGCCCAGCCCCGGCATCAGGGAGCCGGAGTCCTTGACCTGGCAGTCGCGCTTGATCAGCGATTCCGCGAGGTCCCCCACCTGCCCCGCCAGGCCGAGCAGGAGCCCCATTGCCGCGGCCGAGAGCGCCCCCCAGGACGGCCCCAAGAGCGGCGCCGCCAGCGCCGCGGTGATCGCCGCCGTTCCCATGGCGCCGGCGAAACCTTCCACGGTCTTTCTGGGGCTGATCCGCGCCAGGAGCGTGTGGCGGCCGATCAGGCTGCCCACGGTGTAGGCGCCGGTATCGGCCATTTTCGTCACCAGGATGAGGAAGAGCACCAGCAGCGCGCCGCGCTCGGCGTCCAGCGACCGGATCGAGAGGATATAGCTGAACAGCGCGGGGATGTAGGCGAGGCCGAACAGCGTCGTGCCCAGCCCGTTCAGGGCCTCGAAGATGTTCTTGCGCGCCAGCTGCCGGATGAAGATCAGGATGATGGCCGCCGGCCAGAACATGTCCCACAAGAGATGCAGCTGGTGCTCGATTGCCTCGACGCCGGGCACGACCAGGAGGCCGCGCAGGACGAGCATCCGCCACGCGATCAGCCCGGTGAAGACGATCCCCAAGCCGATGCCGAGCGGCCGGTGCACCAGGACGCCGCGGCGGCGCACCATGGTGAACAGCTCGTGCAGCGCCGCGCCGACGAACCAGGTCACCACGAGCACGAACGTCCACAGCGGCAGCCACAGGAGCACGGCCAGCACGAGGCTGACGGGGATGACGGAGCTGAGGAGGCGCCGGGGGAGGCTCCGCAGGCCGCGGGAAGCCGCCGCGTCCGCGCCGTCGACGAATCCGGCGGACTCGGCCGGGATGGCGGAAGCCTCACGCACGGTCGGGTGTGCCATGGCTCCGGTGCAGGCCGGCCTCAGGCCCCTCCAGGGATCCGGCCGGACGCGAACCGTCGGACGACCGGCCGTACCGGCGGTCCCGGCGTTCGAAATCGGCGAAGGCGTCGACCAAATCCTCCCTGGAGAAGTCCGGCCACATCTTCGGGGTCACGTAGAGCTCGGTGTACGACGTCTGCCAGAGCAGGAAGTTCGACAGCCGGCGCTCGCCCGACGTCCGGATCAGGAGATCCGGATCGGGAAGGCCGTACGTGTAGAGCTGCTCGGCGAAGCGCGCTTCCGTGATGTCGTCCGGTGCGAGCGCGCCGGATCGCACCAGGCGCGCCAGGCGCGCCGCCGCGTCCAGAATTTCCTGCCGGCCGCCGTAGCTCAGGGCCAGCGTGAGGGTCATGCGGGTCATCCCGGCCGTGTCCGCCGTCACGCGCCGCAGCACCGTCTGGGTCTCCTCGGGGAGCTGCTCGAGCCGGCCGATCGCCCGGAGGCGGATGCCCTGCTCCAGAAGCGCGGCCCGCTCCCGCAGCAGAAACTCCGACAAGAGCTCCATGAGCTCGCGGATTTCCGTCTTGGGCCGGTCCCAATTTTCCCACGAAAAGGCGTACAGCGTGAGCGCCCGCACGCCCAGTTCCGCGCAGGCCTCGACGACGCCGCGGACCGCCTCCGCGCCGGCGCGGTGGCCCAGCACTTTCGGCAGCCCGCGCGCGGCCGCCCAGCGGCCGTTGCCGTCCATAATGATCGCCACGTGATACGGAGCGTTCATGGTGTCATGCCATTCCGGCGCGCGCGTCTGCGTCGCGCCGCGACGGTCAAAATCCTAAAGCCGGCGAGGGCCGCGCCGGCGCGGAATGAACGGGGAATGACGAACGGGCTAGGGAGTCGCGGACCGGCCTGGGGAGCCGTCGGACGCCACCACCGCTTCGCGGGCAATGCCATGGGCCTGGGTGTGCGTCCGCCACAGATCGAACTTGAGCTGCTCAATGACCTTCACCTGGCCTTCCACTTGTCCGTGCAGATCCCGCCGCTCGCCGCTGAGCGTCTGCACCTGCTGCCGGAGGTCGTGGAGCTCGGTCTGGAGGTCCCGCCGTTCGAGCCGGACGCCATCCAACTCCGCGCCGACCTTGGCCAGGCTCACGGCGAAACACACCATCGTTGCACCCGCGGCCCACAGGGCCACGACGAACTGACGAGTCATCGACACTCGCGTGCTATTTCTTCTGATACGCCGTCCCCGTCGAGTGCCGACGCGACTCGGTTCCGTATCTCGAAGATTGTGGAAGGATGACGATTTCGACCCGGCGGTTCTGCTGCCGGCCCGCCGTGTCGTCATTGCTGGCGATCGGCTTGGAGTCTCCGTAGCCCCTGGCGATCAGCCTCGACGCGTCGAGGCCGCGTCCCGCGAGATGCTCCGTGACGGCCTTCGCGCGGGCCTCGGACAGGGCCTGGTTGCTGGCCCATCCGGAGTGCATAATCGGCACGTTATCGGTGTGCCCCTCGACCGCCACCGGCTGATCCGGCACTTCTTTGAGCACGTGCGCGACGCGGTCCAAGACCGATCGGGCGGTTCCGCGCAGCTCGGCTTTCCCAGAATCAAACAGGACCTGATCGATGAGGCGGGTCACGAGCCCGCGCTCGTCGTACCCGATGCTCGCCTCGGAGTCGTCGAACTGCCCCTCCATCAGCGATTTCGCTCTCCGGAATTCGTCGGCTTCGCCCGCCTTCAATCGGGCCAGTTCCCGGAACTGATCGAGTTCGGCGCTGAGCTCCGCCAGCCGCTGGATGTCCTGCGGCGAACGCCTGACGAAGTTGACCGCGCATCCACTCCCGATCAACGCCGTGATGAGCCCGACATGTACGATCCAGGCGCGCATCGTTGTCCTCCTCGGTCTTGGCCGGTTCCGCCGCGCGTGCCGTGCGGCTTCCGGATGGTCGTTACCCTAACATAGCGAACCAGTCACGTCAATCCCGCTTCCACGAGCAACCAGCAACCAGGGACGGGGCATGGGGAACGGGGCAAGGGGCATGTCGTGCGGCGTGGCGTGGGAACGACCATGAGAAGGTAGAAGGCAGAAGGTAGAAGGTAGAATTGCTACCTTCCACCTTCCATCCACCATCTTCCATTTTCCATCTTCCATCTTCTACCTTCCACCTTCTCGTGGAAATTCCTCGCCCCTCGCTCCATGCCCCGTTCCAGCGTCCGGCTTCAAGCTTCCAGCTTCCGAGCACTCTTCCGGACCCGCGTTACGCGGTAATAGCATTCTTCCTGGTCAGTCGCCGCGCCCACCCCTCGGTCTTGAACGCCTGCTCCCGCTTCGAGCCGGTCGACACCAGGCAGATCGGCACGCCGATCAGATCCTCTAGACGCCTGAGGTACGCCCGCGCCCCCTGCGGCAGATCCTCGTACCGCTCCGCGGCGCCGGTATCGGCCTTCCAGCCCGGCAGCGTCTCATACACCGGCTCGCACCCGTGCAGCGTCTTCAGCTCCGAGGGAAAATACTCCAGGAGGCGCCCGTCCGCGGCGCGATAGCCGGTGCAGATGCGGATCGGATCCAATTCGTCCAGCACGTCGAGTTTTGTCACGGCCACGGCGTCGCAGCCATTCACCCAGACCGCGTGGCGGGCCACGATCGCGTCGAACCACCCGCACCGGCGGGGCCGACCGGTCGTGGCCCCGAACTCCTTCCCCTTGGCGCGGATGCGCTCCATCAAGTCCGGGCCGAACTCCGTCGGGAGCGGGCCTTCGCCGACGCGCGTGGTGTACGCCTTCACCACCCCCAGCACGCGGTCGATGGCGGTGGGCGGCACGCCGGTGCCGGTGCAGGCGCCGCCGGCCGTGGCGTTCGAGGACGTCACGTAGGGGTAGGTGCCGTGATCGATGTCCAACATCGTCCCCTGCGCGCCTTCGAACAGCAGGCGCTTGCCGCTCCCGAGCGCCTCGCGGAGAAACTGCACGCCGTTCACGACGTGCGGGGCGAGCCGCCTGCCATACTCGAGGTACTGCGCCAGGAGCGCATCCCGGTCGAGCGGCTCGGTGTCATGCCAGGCGCGCAACAGCGGCATCTTCTCCGCGAGGTTGCGCTCGATCCGCTCCGCGAGCACGTCCGCGTGGGCCAAATCCGCGATCCGGATGCCGACGCGCGCGATCTTGTCCATGTAGCAGGGCCCGATGCCCCGCCCGGTCGTGCCGAGCCGGCCGGGGAGAAACGCCTCCCGCGCCAGATCGAGCCGTTTGTGATAGGGAAAAATGACGTGCGCCTGGTCGCTGACTTTGACGGCCTCTTCCACGATGACGCCGCGCGCGCGCAGCCGGTCCATCTCCGCCAGGAGGACCTCGGGATCGATGACGACGCCGTTGCCGAGCAGCCCGATCTTGCCCGGATGAAGCAGGCCCGAGGGGATGAGGTGGAAAATGAACTCCCGGCCGTCCACCACCACCGTATGGCCGGCGTTGTTCCCGCCCTGGTAGCGGACGAGGATGTCCATGTCCTCGGTGAGGACATCGATGACCTTGCCCTTGCCTTCGTCTCCCCACTGGGCGCCGACAATGACGATGTTCATGGTTCCTCACGGCGGGGACAGCCCCGTCGGGCCGGCGCCCTCCGGGACAGTCCCCTACAGGCGCTACAGACGGATGAGTTTCGCATCAACCACGTGCGCGAGCTCACCGACCCGGGCCAGGACGTCGTCCGGGATCGGCTGGTCGATGTTGACGACCGTGATCGCGGTCCCCCCCGGCGCGTCCCGCCCGTTGCTCATGGCGGCGATGTTGATGCCCGCCTTCCCGAGCAGCGTGCCCAGATTGCCGATCAGGCCCGGCCGATCCTGATTGTGGATGATGAGCATGTGGCCGTCCGGCACCGCCTCGACGAAGTAGGGGCCGATCTTCACGATGCGGGGCTCGCGCCTGGCGGACAGCGTGCCTTGCAGCGCGTGCGCCTTCCCATCCACCCGCACGTCGAGCGCCAGCAGGGTCGCGAACTCGTCCATCTGGCTCGCCTTTGCCTCGATCACCTTGACGCCCCGCTCCGCGGCGATCACGCTCGCGTTCACGTAGTTGACGTTCTCCCCCACCACGGGCGCGAGCAGCCCCTTCAGCACGGCCAGCGTGACCGGCGACGTGTCGTGCTTGGTGATGTCCCCGACGTACGTCACCCGAACCTCAGCGGTCTGGCCGCCGAAGAGCTGGGTCGCCAGGGAACCGAGCTTCTCGCCCAGCACGATGTAAGGCTGGAGCACCAACAGCGTCTGTCCGTCGACCGAGGGCATGTTCACCGCATTGCGGATGCCGCGGCCGAGCAGCGCGTCGAGGACCTGCTTGGCGACCTCGACGGCCACGTTCTGCTGCGCCTCCTGCGTGGACGCGCCCAGGTGCGGCGTGCAGATCACCTGCTCAAGCGAAAGGAGCGGATGGTCCGTCGGCGGCGGCTCCTGTTCGTACACGTCGACGGCCGCGCCTCCCACGTGCCCGGACGTCACGGCCTCGGCGAGCGCCTGCTCGTCGATGATGCCGCCGCGCGCGCAGTTGATGAGGCGCACGCCACGCTTCATGCGGGTGAGTGCCTCCCGGCCGATCATGTGCTTGGTCTCGGCCGTCAGCGGCGTGTGCACGGTGATGAAGTCCGCCTCCGCATAGACCCGGGCCAGCTCGGCCATCTGCACGTCCAACTGCTGCGTGCGCTCGGAGGAGAGGAACGGGTCATGGGCAAGCACGCGCATGCCCATCGCTTGGGCCCGCCGCGCGACTTCGAGGCCGATCTTGCCCAGCCCGATGATCCCGAGCGTCTTGCCGAACACTTCGGTGCCGACGAACTTATTGCGCTCCCACTGGCCGCCGCGCAGCGAACTGTAGGCCTGCGGGATCCGCCTGGCGAGGGCGAGCAGCATGCTGATGGTATGCTCGGCGGTCGAGATCGTGTTCCCGGCGGGCACGTTCATCACGATGATGCCGCGCTTCGTGGCGGCCTGGGCGTCCACGTTGTCCACCCCGACGCCGGCGCGGCCGATGACGCGCAACCGCTCGGCTTTCGCGATCACCTCCGCGGTCACCTTGGTCGCGCTGCGCACAATCAGCCCCTCGTAGGGGCCGATGAGCTCGGCCAGCTGCGGCGGGGTCAGGCCCGTCTTGACGTCCACCGACAATTCCGGCGCGCCCCGGAGGATGGCCACGCCGTCCTCGGAGAGCTTGTCCGCGATGAGGACCTTGATCGCCGCCATCGTCACTGGACCTCCGCCGGCTGGACCGCGCCCAGCGCCGCGCGGACGGCCTTGCCGCCCGCCCCCGGGGTGACGGGATGTCCGAGGGCGCCGAGCGCCTCTTCCAGCGCCGCGAAGCCCGCGAGCACTTCCTCCTTGCCGATGGCGCCCATGTGGGCGAACCGGAAGATCTTCCCGGCCATGCTGCCCTGCCCGCCGGCTACCATCACGCGGGCGCGGTCGTACATCGTGTTCGTCAGCTGCTTGCCATCGACACCCGGCGGCACGGTCACCGCCGTGACGCCGTTGGACGGCCGCGCCGCGAACAGCGAGAGCCCGAGCGCGCCCATGCCGGCGCGCGTCGCGGCGGCGAGGGCGGCGGTGCGCTGCACGACCGGGCCCACCCCGGTCGTGAGGATGCGCGCGAGCGACGCCTCCAGCGCCAGCACCAGTGACACCGCCGGCGTAAAGGGCGTGTCGTCGCCGGCGAGCGCCTTTCGGTACAGCCGGAGATCGTAGTAGAACCGCGGGGTGGTCACCGCGTCCACGCGCGCCCACGCGCGGTCATTGAGGCTGAGGAACCCCAGGCCGGGCGGCAGCATGAGGGCTTTCTGCGAGCCCGTCACCAGGACGTCGACGCCCCACGCGTCGGTGTCGCACGCGTCCGCGCCCAATCCGCTGATCGCGTCGATGACCAGGAGCGCCTGGCTCTCGCGGGTCACGGCGGCGATCCCCTGGATGTCGTGCACGACGCCCGTGGACGTCTCGCACAGGGTGCCGAAGACGGCCTTGGCGTTCGGGTGCGCCGTGAGCGCCCCGGCGACCTGCCGGGGATCGGCCGCCTGGCCGTATTCCACCGGAACCGTCGCAACCGTGATCCCATAGGCGCGGCAGAGATGCTGCCAGCGTTCCGCGAATTTTCCGCCGAGGACGACGATCGCCTCATCGCCCGGACTGAGGAGGTTGACGACCGCCGCCTCCATGGCGCCGGTCCCGGAGCTGGTGAGGCAGACCACCGGATGGCGCGTCCGGATCACCTGCTGGAGCCCTTCCAGCGTCCGCTTGAAGATCGCGCGGTACTGCCCCGTCCGGTGGTGGATGATGGGCCGCCCCAGCACCTCCCGGACGTCGGGGGGCACGGGCGTGGGGCCCGGAGTCAACAGCACGTCGTCCGTCATCGTTCGCTCCTCTGGTCGTGTCGGCCCGGCTCGCGCTAGGCGGCGGGGCCCTTCGTGTCGTAGCCGTCGAGCACCTGGTCGACCACGCCGTAGGTCTTGGCTTCGTCGGCGCTCATGAAGTAGTCGCGATCGGTGTCCTTCTCGATCCGCGCCAGGGTCTGCCCGGTGTGCTTGGCCAGCAGCTCGTTGATCTTCTCCCGGAGGCGGAGGATTTCCCGCGCCTGGATCGAAATGTCCGCCGCCGCACCCTGCACGCCGCCCCAGGGCTGGTGCATCATGATGCGCGCGCCCGGCAGCGCGAACCGCTTGCCTTTCGCGCCCGCGGTCAGGAGCAGCGCGCCCATGCTCGCCGCCTGCCCCACGCAGTACGTCGCCACGGGGGGTTTGACGAACTGCATGGTGTCGTAGATCGCCAGGCCCGCCGTGACGGATCCGCCCGGCGTGTTGACGTAGACGTTGATGTCCTTGTCCCGGTCCTCGCTCTGGAGAAAGAGCATCTGGGCGATGACGAGATTGGCCACGTTGTCGTCGATCGGCGTGCCGATGAAGATGATGCGATCCTTGAGCAGCCGCGAGTAGATGTCGTACGCCCGCTCGCCGCGCGGCGACTGCTCGACCACCATCGGCACCAGAATTTGTCCTTGACTCGTCATGCGTTCCTCCTCGCTGCTATGGGTCGCAACGCCGCTCACGCCGCCGACGGCTCCCGCGGAGCGTCGGCGCCGTCCGTCACCGCCCGCTTCAGCAGACGGGCGATCGTCTTTTCCTGGCGGATCGTGCTCACGATGGCGGGCCACAGGCCCTGCGCGTCCAATATCTTCCGGGTCTCGGCGGGGTCTTTGTGCCAGCGCTGGGCCAGCTGCCACAGCCGGGCGACGAGATCCTCCTGGCCCACCTCGACCTCCTCGCGCTCGGCGATGCGGTCAAGGATGAAGCCCAGTTTCACGCGCTGCGCCGCGGTCGTCTTGAGCTGCTCCGTGAACTTCCCCAGCTCCTCTTCGACGCGGTCCTCGCGCACCCCGGACAGGACGAGGCGGGCGCGGAACTCGCGCGAGAGCCGCTCGGTCTGCCGCCCGACGAGCCCGGCGGGCACGTCGAACTGATGCCGCGTCAGGAGCGCGTCGCACAGCGCCTGCTCCAGCGCGCGCGCCTGCTGCTGCTCGGCGTCCTGGCGCAGCTTGGCTTCGACGTGCGTCCGGAGGGCGCTCAGGGATTCGAATCCCAGGTCCTTGGCCAGCTCGTCGTCCAGCGCGGGCAGCTCGGCCGTCTTCTTGCCCTCCTGGCCCGTCGGGACGAGCTGCCCCATCGAGCCCCGCAGGCGCTCCAGCGCCCCGTCGACGTCCTCGGGGCGGACCACGACGGACGGCCGCGTCAGCGACATGCGCTGGTAGTCGCCGAGCGCGAACGCGGGCTCGACCTCCACCTGCGCCTCCAGGGTCAGGCCCTGGGACTCGGAGAAATCGGCGCGGCGCACTTCAAACGGGCTGACCGGCCTGAACCCGTGGTCCCGTGCCGCCTGCTCGAAGACCTGCGTCGTGACGCGGTGGAGCGTTTCGTCCTGGATGGACTGCGCGTACTGCTGGGACACGAGCTCGGCGGGGGCCTTGCCCTTCCGGAACCCCCTCAGCGTCGTCGCCTTCTGGAACTCGTCCACGACGCGCAGGCGAACGGGGGCGATCGCTTCGGGATGGACGCGAACGGTCAGCGCCTTGCGGCAGGGCGCGCTATCGGAAATCGCCACGCGGAAGCGTTCATCGATCGAGGTCGTCTTTCGTGTCTTTCCGAACACCATGCTCTGCTCCAGTGAGGACGCATCTCAGAAAATTTGCCGTCGCAAATTTTCTACAGACGGAACTTCTCGCCAAGGTAGATCTCCCGGGCCCGGGGGTCGGTGATGAGATCCTGGGCGGTGCCGGAAATGAGCACCCGCCCCTCCGCCATAATATAGGCTCGATCGGTAATTTCCAATGTTTCTCTCACGTTATGGTCCGTCAGCAGAATCCCCAAGCCCCGGCGACGGAGCTCCCGGATCACCTCCTGCGCCTCGAACACGGTGATCGGGTCGATCCCGGAGAACGGCTCATCGAGCAGGATGAACTGCGGGTTGGTCACCAGCGCCCGCGTGATCTCCAGCCGCCGCTTCTCGCCGCCGGAGAGCGTGTAGGCGCGCTGCCGGGCCAGGTGCGTGATCCCGAGCTCATTCAGCAGCTGATCGAGCCGTTGGCGCCGCGCGGCCCGCGGCAGATCCAGCGTCTCGAGAATGGCGCTGATGTTCTCCTCGACCGAGAGCTTGCGGAAGATCGAGGGCTCCTGCGCCAGATACCCGATGCCCTGACGGGCGCGCCGGTGCATGGGCACCTGGGTGATGTCGCGTCCGTCGAAGAGAATCCGCCCCCCATCGGGGCGGACGTAGCCGACCATCATCGCGAACGTCGTGGTCTTCCCGGCGCCGTTGGGGCCGAGCAGGCCGACGATTTCTCCTCGGCTGATGGTGAGCGCCACGCCGTCCACAACGGCCCGGCCGCCGTACACTTTCACCAGGTGGTCGCAGGAGAGCTGCTGCATGAGGCGTCACCGTCGCCCGGCCGGGATCGCGACGATCGGCGAACCCGGCTCGTCGGGGATCACCGTGAGCGACGGCCGCCCCAGCAGGGTGATCTTGCCCTGCGCCGGCTCGTACACGGCCCGGTCGCCAAAGGCGGTGTGCGGGCCCTGCTGGATGCGGACGTTGCCGACGGCCTCGGCGTACCGGATGGTGCGCGAGTCCCCGTCGAAATAGGCGACCAGCCGGTCCGAAAACAGCTCGCCGGAGGGGTCCTGCACGTGCACGTTCGTCTCGAACGTGGCGACATTGCGCTCGTAGTCGAATGCTAGCGGGCCGTCACAGGTGATCGTCACGTGCCCGTCGGCGCCGTCGGCGCGCCTCGCGTCGACGCCTCTGGCGGCGCGCTCGCCGTCGACCGGATTCAGCACCAGCTCGATGTCCTCGGCGATCGTGACGAGCTTGAGCTGCGTGTGGCCGTCGATGCCCCGGCCGCGCAGCAGCATATGGTCGGTTTCGATGCGCACGGGCTGGTCCGTCGCCATCCGGTCCGCGTCCGGCATCCAATGCAGCACCGGCGTGGAGAACCACAGCCCATCCGAGGTGTGAATCGTCACGTCGTGCTCCAGCCGCACGTGCCGCGTCCGCTGATCGACCAGCGCGACCGCCGCCGTCAGGTCCGCCTGCCGCGCGGTGTCGTAGCCGACCCCGCGGGGGCGCTGCACGGTCACGAGGCCCTCGGCCACGCGGGCGCCGTCCCCGTCAAGCTGCCAGGTCTTCCCGCCTTCCGCCCCGTAGCCGGTCAGAGAAAAGCTGCTCATCTCCTGCTCCGCCGGCGGCTGCGGCTCGGATGCGGCCGATTCCGCGGGAGCCTCCGGCGTTTCCGTGTGCGGGCCCCGGCATCCGGCCGCGGCCGTCGACGCGAGCAGCCACGTCGCCAGGATGAGCGCCACCGCTTCCGTCGGGCGCGCCGGCGCCGCGGCCGCGGACCGCGCCGGATCGGCCTCCGGGCGGGTCTTCCACCGACGGTGCATCCAGACCCACTGCTCCGGATGCTCGCGAATGAAGCCGCACAGCGCGTCGCTCCAGGCCTGGGTCAGCTGCCGCATGGCTTCCCGGCGGTCTCCGCCCGCCGGCGCGCCTGGCGTCGACGCCCGCGGCGGCGCGGAGACGGCGGGGCGGATGCGCAGCTGGAACCGTCGTCCGCAGCGGATCATCGCGCACGGAACGATCGGCGCTCCGGTCATCTGCGACAGCGCCGCGGGTCCGACCGGCGTGTACGCGGAGCGGCCGAACACATCGATGAACACGCCTTCGAGTGAGTCGATATCCTGATCCGGCATGAGGCCGATGATCTGATTCGCCCGCAACAGCCTGGCGACATCCTTGATCGATCCCCGCGCGAACGTGGGCACGCCCCGCTGCCCGCGCATCGACACGAGAAACGCTTCGTATTCCGGGTACCGCAGGCGGCGGGCGAGCACCCCGCCCTCGAAGCCGAGGCTGCGGAGGTAGATGGCGATCAGCTCCCAGTTGCCGAAATGCGGGCCCACCACGATGGCGCCGTCGCCTTTCGCCATCGCCGCCTTGAGATGCTCCAGCCCCTCGACATCGATGAGCGACTGGATCTGCGCGATCGACAGCGCGGGCAGTGTGAGCCATTCCATGGCCGTGCGGCCCAGATTCATGAAGACGCCGCGGGCCACGCGCCGGCGCTCGCGAGCCGACAGGCGATCTCCGAGCGCCGCCTCGAGGTGCTCGAGCGTCACCCGGCGCTGGCCGCGGAGCACGGTGTACGCCGCCGCGCCCAACGCGGCGCCGAGGGCGCGCCCAGCATCAAGCGGCAACCGCTGGACGACGGCGCGCAACCCTTGGAAGCCGAGATACATGAGACGGCGGCGGACGGGGTGCTTCATCGAGGTAGCAGCGTATCTTACCGTGTTCGCCGGAGAGCGTCAATCACCAGACGTGGCCTGACGTGGCCAGTTCCATCGATCGCGTAACGCGTAACGTGGGTTCCTCCATTCGGGGCGCGGGGCACGGGGCGAGGCCATGCCAAGTGTGAAAACCGGGACAGTCCCGGGTTTCCCGCCGCTCAATCTGACAGAGCAGATGGAAGGACAAAAAGGAACAACGGAGGCTCTTACTTATGCACAGATGCACATATGCACGAATGCACAGTGGGATGGATCCAGGAAGGGTCGATCAGGAGAATGTTACGAAGAACGATGCATCTGTGATTCAAGCCACTGGTCGAGCACGTCGCGCTTGAACCGCCACTGGCCGCCGATCTTGGCCGCAGGAACGCGGCCCTCACGGGTGAGTTTGTACACGGTCATCACATGGAGGCCCAGGTAGCTTGCGACCTCCCTGAGCGTCATGATATCGCCGTTATGCTTGTCGGCACCGTTTGTCTTCATGCTACCGCCCCGTTCCTTCCTTTCGCTGAGGCTCTTGATTCAAAGTATACATAATCGCCGCTTGAAAAATCAATGTTGTTACCGTTTTTTGATAATCCGTAACCGATGATACTCCACGCATAACGTTCAGTCCCGCAAGCGATTCTACATGCGCCCACGATTGCATCTAAACCTTGGGCGCATGTACCCTGAGCGAAGTCGAAGGGGACCCCCTCGACTCGCTTTGCTCGCTCGGGGTAAATGGAACCCATTCGAATGTTCACATACAATGTGGGTTCCATTTAGGACGGCCTGCGCGAGTTTAGCCGGGTTAACCGGCCTCGGTGTCGCCCACCACCCGGAGAATCTCTTCAATGGTGGTCAGACCCTGCGCCGCCTTTTCCAGCCCGTCCTGGACCATGGTCCGCATGCCGGAGGCCACGGCCGCCTTGAATAAATCCCGCGTGGAGCCGCGGAGGACCTTGTCTTTGAGTTCGTCCGGCAGCCGCAGAAACTCGAACACGGCCGTCCGCCCGCGGTAGCCGCTGCCGTTGCAGTGCGGGCAGCCCGCCCCACGCATGAACGTCGCGCCGGGCCGCTTCCGGGCCTCCTCGGAGGCCTGCAGCTTGCCGAGGAGCCTCGCGTACGCGGGTTCGGCGTTGGAGTCGGGCTGCGCGCAGTCCCGGCACACCAGGCGCACCAGCCGGATCGCGAGCACGCCCGTCAGCGCGGCGACAATGAGGTACGGCTCCAAGCCCATCTCGATCAGGCGGGTCACGGCTCCGCAGGCGTCGCGGGTATGCAGCGTGGACAGGACGAGGTGGCCCGTGAGCGCCGCGCGGATCGCGATTTCGGCCGTTTCCTTGTCGCGGATCTCCCCGACGAGGATCACGTTCGAATCCTGCCGCAGAATGGTGCGCAGCCCCGAGGCGAACGTGAAGCCGATCTGCGGATTGATCTGGGCTTGATCCACCCCGGCGAGCTGCTGCTCCACCGGATCCTCAAGCGTGACGATCTTGATGTACGGAGACTGTAGGTGCTCCAGGGCGGCGTAGAGCGTCGTCGTCTTGCCGCTGTTCGTCGGTCCGGTGACGAGCACGAGCCCATTCGGCCGGTTGATGGCTTTGAAGAAATCGCTGAGCACCTCGGGATGGAACCCCAGCTCCTCCAGCCTGAGACGCATCGCCGCCCGGCTCATGATGCGCAGCGCCAGCACATCGCCGAAGAGCGTCGGAAAGCTGGACAGGCGCATGTCCACCAGCCGTTCCTCGATGGGGACGTTGATCCGTCCATCCTGCGGCCGGCTTCGGCCCACGACCTCGGTGGCGAGGTCCGCCTTCGTCTTGATCGCGCGGATGAGCGGGTCCCGGATGCCCGCGGGCAGCATGAGCAGCTCATGCAGCACGCCGTCGATCCGGTAACGGATGCGCGCGCCGTCGGCGATCGGCTCGACGTGCAGATCGCTCGCTTTCGCCTGCACCCCGTACGTGAACAAGAGGTGCATCAGCTCGATGATGAACTCTCCGGACGGCGGAGCCGCCGGATCTGTGTTCCGATAGGCTTGCTTGAGCTCCGCGAAGCGCTCCTGGAGCGTCCGAACTGCGCTCGCGGGCATCCGTGAGGACGGAAGAGCCATCAGAACCTCCGTGCGCGATGGGAGACTGTCCCCCATTTCGCTGCACCGGCAGCGAAATGGGGGGCTGTCCCCGTACGTGCTCTTATGAAACGCTGATAAATATCAAGTATACCTGAGTCCCTATGGCGGCGGCCAGGCTCTGCGGGTTCACGACTATGCCAAGGGGCGAGTGCGGAGTAAGGAATACGGAGTCAACAGGTCGCGTCACGCGAAACGCGTCACGTGGGATCGAGAACGGGGCACGGGGCGGGGGGCGAGGGGCGAGGAATTTCCACGAGAAGGTGGAAGGCAGAAGATGGAAGATGGAGGATGGAGGATGGAGGATGGAAGGTGGAAGGTAGCAATTCTACCTTCTACCTTCTACCTTCTCATGGTCGTTCCCACGCCACGCCGCACGACGTGCCCCTTGCCCCGTTCCCCATGCCCCATCGAAATCTAGCCTCCAGCTTCCGACCGAAACGCGGTGTGCCACGTTACGCGTGACGCGTCGTGGTTATTCGTAGCGCTTCAGGATCTCGTCCCAGAGGCCCTTGGCTTTGAGGATGAGCTCGACGACCTCCCGGACGGCGCCGGCGCCGCCGGGACGCGACGTCACGTAGTGGCTGACTGCCTTGACCTCAGGCGCCGCTCCGGGCACCGCGACGGCCAGGCCCGACCGCCGCAGCATCGGCAGCTCCATGAGGTCGTCCGCGATCACGCACACTTCATCGGGCTGCGCGCGGAACCGCTTGAGCACCTGCTCGTACGCGGCGCGCTTCTGGAGTTTGCCTTGGATGACGGCGTCCACCCGCATCTCCTTGGCCCGCCGCTTGACCAGGCGGGACTTGCGGCCGCTGATGATGGCCGACTTGAGGCCGAGGCGGTGCCAGAACACGAGCGCCGCCCCGTCCTGGACGTCGAAATGCTTGAGCTCATCGCCTTCATCGGCGTAAATGATGCGCCCATCGGTCAGCACGCCGTCCACGTCGAGCACCAGAACGCGCACCGCGCTCGCGCGCACCGCCACGTCCGCCGGCATCAGACGAACCCCGCCTTGAGCAGATCCTGCACGTCGAGCAGGCCGACCGGCCGCCCGCGCCGGTCGACGACGACGAGCTCGTCGATCTTGTACTCCCGGAGCACGCGCAGCGCCTCCTCCGCGAGCCGGTCGGGCTCGATGGTCTTGGGGCGCGCCGTCATGACCTCCCCGACCGCCCGGCCGGCGAGATCGACGCTCGAATCGATGTGCCGGCGCAGGTCCCCGTCCGTGAAAATCCCGACGAGGCGCCCGCGCTCGTCCACGACGCTCGCGCACCCGGCGCGCGCGCCGGTGATCGCCAGCAGGACGTCGCGCACCCGCCGGGTACGGCGCACCACGGGGTTCGCGGCGCCGGTCCGCATCAGGTCCGCGACGCGCAGCAGAAGGCGCCGGCCGAGCTGTCCGCCGGGATGGAGGAGCGCGAAGTCGCGCTCGCGGAACCCCTTCTGCTCCGCGACGACGACGGCGAGCGCGTCGCCCATGGCGAGCATGGCCGTCGTCGAGGAGGTGGGCGCGAGGTTCAGGGTGCACGCTTCGCGCGCCACGCCGACGTCGAGCGTGACGTCGCTGTGCCGTCCCAGCGTGGAGGCCGTCTTGCCCGTGAAGGCGATCACGGGGGCGCCGATGCGCAGGATGATCGGCAGCAGGCGCGTCAGCTCCTCCGTTTCTCCGCTGTTCGAGAACGCGATGACGACGTCGGCTTTCCGGATGCGCCCCATGTCGCCGTGGATGGCTTCGGCCGGGTGCAGCCAATAGCTCGGCGTGCCGGTGGAGGCCAGCGTGGCGGAGAGCTTCTGCGCGATGATGCCGGCTTTGCCCATCCCGGTCACGACCACCCGCCCCTTGCACTCAAGCAACAGCTCGACCGCCTTCACGAACCGGCGATCGAGCTTCGGCACCAGCCGGCGGAGCGCCTCCGCCTCATTCCGCAGCACCGCGCGCGCCCGGCTCAGCGCGCTCCGTCCGCGGGCGGGGCTCATCGGCCGCTCCCCGCGAGGGCGTGGTGCACGGCCTGGACGTCCGCCAAGAGGCCGGGCAGCGCGTCGAGCCTGAGCATGTTCGGCCCGTCGCACGGCGCGTGATCCGGATCCTCGTGCACTTCCAGGAAAATGCCGTGGCAGAATCCGGTCGCCACGGCCGCCCGGACCAGCGCGGGGACGAACTCGCGCTGGCCCCCGGACGCCCCGCCCAGCCCGCCCGGCAGCTGCACCGAATGCGTGCCGTCGTAGATCACCGGGCAGCCGAACTGCGCCATCACCTGCAGGCTGCGCAGATCCGACACCAGATTGTTGTAGCCGAAGCTCGCGCCGCGCTCG
>DASWKB010000024.1:0-66321 GCA_036396895.1 bacterium
CAACCCCGTCCGGGACAGGGGACACGGGACAAGGGACGTGTCGTGCAATCGTTGAACCCTCCATCTTCCACCTTCCATCTTCCATCTTCCATCTTCCACATCCTTGCATGGAGCCCTCGGCCCGTGCCCTATCCATGTTCCGGCGTCCAGCGTCCAGCGTCCAGCGTCCGACCAGTGAATGATGTTCCACGTTACGCGTTACGCGTCCCACGTTGCGCGTGACGCGAAAAAAAACAGCCCCCGGACCGGAACGTCCGGGGGCCGCGCCCTCTCTGGGGCCTGATCTTCCACGTTACTTGACCGTGACGACCTTCAAGCCCATCGCCACCGCCAAGATGACAAGCACTGGCTTGTAGACCTCGAGCGGGAAGTACAAGCCGATCAGCCCGCCCACTACGATGCCTGTCAGGAGATGAACATCGAACAGCTTATCCAGCTTCATGTAGCGCTCACCTCCTCAGCAGACAGTTGTCGACTAGTTCGCATTTCAAGATAACTATACCATAGTCTGGGTGATAAAACAAGACGCGGCGCCATGTAACTGACGCCGCGTCTAACTTGTTCAGTACGTGAATGTTATGCAGTAACCTGATAGCTCTCCGGCAGGAATCTCTCGATATATGCAGACAACAGTCTGCTTGTCAGCTCTGTCTGCTCGAGAAACTGGATCCCAAGCTCGTATTGACCGCTGTACGGAATGGTGCCGAGCCATGCGGTCCTGCCGCGCAGCTTGACGATCTCACCCCGCCCCGGGACCGTGACTTCCACCGTAAACGGCGTGTCAATCGCCACCGCCGACTGGCTGATGCAGCGGAGACCTCCGGTCCCCAGATCCTTGGTGAGCGTCTGCATCACCTGCTGGGTGCGGGAATCCGAGAGCCGCACCGGCAGATGGGTCCGGATTCGGGCCGTCTGCCTGCGTTCGTGATTCACGTCGCTGCTGGCCATCGTGCCCTCCTCTGGCCGCCCCATCCGGCCGTTCCCGGGCCTCCGGCCGCGCAGCGTTCAGGCGCCGACGGCGGCTTTGGGTTGGCCCCGGGCTGCTTTGGCAAGCCCCTGCTTGGCGATGTACTCGACCAGGTCGACGACCCGGTTCGAGTAGCCCCACTCGTTGTCGTACCACCCGAACGTTTTCACCAGATGCTGATCGATAACCGCCGTCATCGCGGCGTCGATGATGCTGGAGTGGGGGTTGCCGTTGTGATCCCTGGAGACGAGCGGTTCTTCCGAATATTCGAGGATGCCTTTCATCGGCCCGTCGGCCGCAGCCTTGAACACCCGGTTCACCTCCTCCACCGACGCCTCCTTCTCCACCTGGCACGACAGATCCACCAGCGACACGTTCGGCGTCGGGACGCGGATGGCGGTCCCGTCGATGCGTCCCTTGAGCTCCGGGAACACGACGCCGACCATGCGGGCCGCCCCCGTCGTGCTCGGGATCATGGAGAGCGCCGCCGCGCGGGCCCGGCGCAGGTCTTTGTGCGCCAGGTCCAGCAGGCGCTGATCGTTCGTGTAGGAGTGGATCGCCGTCATGAAGCCGCGGATGATCGTGAACCGCTCGTGGATGAGCTTGGCCATGGGCACGACGCAGTTCGTCGTGCAGGAGGCGTTGGAAATGACGTGGTGCTTCGCCGGATCGTACGCGCGCTCATTGACGCCCATCACGATCGAGATGTCCTCGTTCTTCGCGGGCGCGGTGATGACGATCTTCCTGACGGTGTCCCTCAGATGGCCTTCGGCCTTTTCCCGAGCCGTGAACGCGCCGGTCGACTCGATCACCAGGTCCACGCCGAGCTCCGACCACGGGATCTCGGCCGGGCTCTTGCAGGCATAGACGTTGACGGATTTGCCGTTGACCTTCAGCTCGCCATCTCCGGCGGCGACCTCGGCGTCGAACCGACCGAGGATCGAGTCGTACTTCAGCAAGTGCGCCAGGGTCGCTGTGGGAATCGGCAGGTCGTTGACGGCGACAAACTCAAGGCCGGGACGGTTGAAGCCCGCACGCAGGACGTTGCGGCCGATGCGGCCGAACCCGTTGATGCCGATCCGTACGGTCATACCTGCCTCCTCGTACTGGTCATGTGGCCTTCCCCATGGTAACGCTACCATTGTAAAATACCGAGTGAAAGTCGTCAAACACTATCGTGCGTGAGCACAACTCGAGCGTTGGCGAGAGGCTGGAAGCTGGAATGATCGGTGGCGACGATGCCAAATTCGGAATTCGGAATTGGGAATGCGGAATGGGTTATGTGCTGTCACGGGAACGCAGGTTTGTGCCGCAAAGGAAGATGACGCCTGTGCCTGTGTGGAGAGCCTCCATTGTTGACGATTCACAATTCACGGGAGGCGAGAAGCTGAAAGCTGGAGGCTGGAACGATCACGTGCCGCACGAACGATCAAGCGTGCATCTGTGCATAAGTGCAGGGCTATTGTTATTGACGACCGTCATGCTCCGGCATCCTGCCCGTGTTCAGTCTCTTCAATAATCCGCAATCGGAAATCCGCAATCCGCAATTCACGATCCAGCCTCCAGCTTCCCGGTCGCCATCAACGGGCCAGGTATATCGGAAATTGGCTGGAAGGGCTCAGACAGGCAGCGCCACGCCGCGGAGGATCTGCGCGGCGTACTCGGGCGGAGTCGGGTTGATGTAGAATCCCGTGCCCCATTCGAAGCCGGCGACCCGCGTCAGCGCGGGGATGATCTCCAGGTGCCAGTGATAGGTCTCGGGGTCCCTCAGCTGAAACGGCGCGGTGTGAATGACGAAGTTGTAGGGCGCGTTCTTGAGCGCTTCCCGCAGCCGCCCGAGAACCTCGCGGACGATCCGGGCGAAGTCCGTCACCGTCTCCTGCGTCGCCAGCGCGAACTCCGGAAGATGCTCCTTCGGCAGCACCCACATCTCGAACGGGAACCGCGACACGTAGGGGCACACGGCCAGGAACGCCCGGTTCTCGCACACGACGCGCTCATCCTCGAGCAGCTCCTGCGAGGCGATGTCGCAGAAGACGCAGCGCTCCCGCGCCTCGAAATACCGCTCGGCGCCCCGCAGCTCTTCCTCCACCCGCTTCGGCACGATCGGCAGCGCGATCAGCTGGGAATAGCTGTGCGTCAGCGTGGCGCCAGCCACCAGCCCCGAGTTTTTGAACACGAGGCCGTACTTGAGCCTCGCGTCCGCGCGGAGCGCCTGGGTGCGCAGCTGGTACGACGTGATCACCTGCCTGAGCTCCTCCTGGCTGAGGTCCGCGAGCTGACGCTGGTGATCCGGAGTTTCCACGATGATCTCATGGACGCCGACGCCCGAGGATTGGTCGAACACGCCGAGGCCGCGCCGGGTCAGCATGCCGGACGCGTCCAGCGCCGGAAACTTATTCGGCACGACGCGCAGCCGCCAGCCGGGGCCGTCGACGGCGCCCACCGCCGGGCGGAGCGCGTACACCTCGGGCGGGGTCATCGCCTCGTTCCCGGGGCAGAACGGACACGTCCCGCCGGCGGGCGTGTCCGTCTCCACCTCGAACACCTCGGGGCCGGAGGGCTCCAGCGTCTCGATGATCGTCCATCGTCCGGTGATGGGATCGCGCCTCAGCTCGGACATGTCAGCGCCGCTCCACGGCCTGCGACGCCGGCGCCGGCGGCGCCCCGGCCGCCGCTTCGCGGAGATAACGCGCGGCTTCCTCCGGCGGCGTCGGGTTGATGTAGAACCCCGTGCCCCATTCGAACCCCGCCACCCTCGTGAGGCGCGGAATGAGCTCCAGGTGCCAGTGAAAGTCGTCTTCCAGCGTCTTCCAGTGACCGAGTCTTCCCCGCCCGCTGCGAAACGGCGCCGTATGCAGCAGGTAGTTGTACGGAGGGTCCTCCAGCACGGTCTTCAGCCGCGACAGGACCTCTTTGAGCGCCACCGGCAGCTCCCGGATCTCCTCCTGGCGCATGCGCGCGAAGTCCGGACTATGGCGCTTCGGCAGAATGCACAGCTCGAACGGAAACCGCGAGGCGAACGGCGCCAGCGCGATGATGTGGGGGGACTCGAACACGACCCGCACGCCCGATTCGCGCTCCTGCTGGATGACATCGCACATCAGGCAGCGCTCCTTGTCCTCGTAATAGCGGCGGCTGCACAGGAGCTCTTCCTTCACGACCTTGGGCGTGACGGGCGTGGCGATAAGCTGGGAGCGCGTGTGATCGATCCGGCCCGCGCCGGCCACCCCGCCGTGATTCTTGAACCACAGCACGTAGCGGAAGCGCGGGTCCCGCTCCAGATCCACGATCCGGTTTACGGTCGTCTGTACCACCAGCTGGAGCTGCTCGGCCGACAAGTCCGCGGCATTGCTGACGTGTTTGGGGCTCTCGATGATCATCTCGTGCGCGCCGATGCCGTCCATCACGTCGTAGATCCCCTTCGCCCGCCGGTTCAGCCGGCCCTCGATGCGCAGCACGGGATTCACGCTCGGGATCACGCGAACGGTCCAGCCGGGCTTATCGGCGCCCGGGCGGGCGCGCACGGCGAGGATCTCCCGCCGCGTGTCCGCCTCGTGTCCCTCGCAGAAGGGGCACTCGGCCGGATCCGCATGCGCATCGTGCGGAGGGAGGAAGTCCTCGGGCCCTTTCGCGCGCTCGGTGGCGATGATGACCCACCGCCGCGTCAGGGGGTCTTTCCGAAGCTCAGGCATCACGCCAGTCCATTGGTGCCAATTTCGGAGTTCGGAATTGGAAATGCGGAATTGGTCTTGTGCTCTCTCGGGAACGCAGGTTTGTGCCGCAACGGAAGATGACGCTTGCGCATGTGTGCAGAGCTTCCGAGGTTGACGCTAGAGAACCGGTCGGATGCTGGAGCATGGAATGTGAATCGTCAACAACGAAGGCTCTGCACTCATGCACAGATGCACGCGTGCTCGTTCGTGCGGCACTCGACCATTCCAGCGACCAGCCTCCAGCTTCTACCCGATTCGTCACGACGCCGGTGGCGTTTCGAAGCGGTCGCCCGCGGCGATGCCGCGGCCCGCGACGAACGCCGCCGCCGGCATCCGCCGGCGGCCACCGGGCTGAACCTCGAGAACCTGAAGCTCCCCCTGGCCCGTCGCGACCGCGATCCCATCGGAGGACGCGCGGACCACCGTGCCGGGCGCCGCCCCGCTTCGCGCATCAGGACACGCGCTCGCCGCGAAGATTCTGAGCGGCTCGCCTCCGCGCCACGCGGTCGCCACAGGCCACGGCACGAACGCCCGCACCTGCCGCTCCAGCTCGCGGGCCGGGAGCCTCCAGTCCAGGGTCCCCTGCGCCTTCGTCAGCTTGGGCGCGAACGTCGCTTCCTCGTCCCGCTGCGGCGTTTCCTTCGCCGTGCCGGCTGAGAGCTGATGCAGCGCTTCGATGAGCGCCTCCGCCCCCAGCGTCGAGAGCCGCGCGCTTAGGCCTTCGGATGTCTCCTCCGGCGCGATCGGCATGATCCGCCGGATGAGCACCGGCCCGGCATCCAGCGCTTCGACGAGCCGGTAAATGCAGACCCCCGTTTCCGGCTCGCCGTTCAGAATCGCCCACGGCACCGGCGCCGCCCCGCGGTACTTGGGCAGCAGCGACGGGTGAACGCCGAGCAGGCCGAACCGCACTGCCTCGAGCAAGTCGCGCCGCAACAGCTGTCCGTACGCGACCACCACGCCCACATCCGCCTCAAGCGGCGCGATCGCGTCGGCGCGCGGACGCTCCGGCTGCTGCACGATGAGACCCAGGCGCTCCGCCGCGGCTTTGACCGGCGACGGCGCCGGCTTGAGCCCCCGGCCCTGCGGCCGGTCCGGCCGCGACACGCACGCGACGACGCGGTGGTCCGAATGGGCCAGCCGTTCGAGCACCGGGACGGCATACGCTGACGTGCCGAAATACACGACGCGCATCAGCGCACGCGGCGCCGGAGCCTGAGCCGCAGGCGTGCCGGCCACGAGAGCCGGTCGACGAACAGCCGCCCGTCAAGGTGATCGCACTCGTGCTGGAGGATGATCGCCAGCAGGCCCTCGGCCTCGATCCTGAACGGATTGCCGTTCCGGTCCTGGGCCGCGACGCGCACCCACGCCGAGCGCTTCACCTTCGCCCACGCACCCGGAAGGCTCAGGCACCCCTCCGTCAGCGCCGCGCGGCCGTGTTGGGCCTCGATCACCGGATTGGCCAAGAGGAGCTCCTCGCCACGCCGCTGCGTATGGCCGACGACGCAGAGCCTGAGCGATTCGCCGACCTGCGGCGCCGCCAGCCCCACGCCGTCGTTGGCGTGCATCGTCTCGATCATCTCCGCCGCCAACCGGCGCAGGGCCTCCGCGAACTCCGTTACCGGCTCCGCGCGCCGGCGCAGGGCCGGCGCCGGCGCGAAGGTCAACACGCGCGCGCCCATATCTTATGCGTATTCTATCGTCGCCATCCCAAAAAGCAAGTGATGCACGTCATCCGAGCAACCGGCAAGTTGAATCGTCAACACCGAAGGCTCTGCACCCGTGCACAGATGCACGCGTGATCGTTCGTGCGGCACGTGATCATTCCAGCTTCTCGCGTCCAGCTTCTCGCCTCCCGTGAATTATGAATCGTCAACAACGGAGGCTCTCCACACAGGCACAGGCGTCATCTTCCTTTGCGGCACAAACCTGCGTTCCCGTGAGAGCACATAACCCATTCCGAATTCCGAAGTTGGCATCTATCCAATCTCGCACTTCTCACAGGAAACACGCCACCACCATGGCCACGACCGCGAGGACGCCGCCCGCCGTGTACGGCGCCTGCCCCAGCATCCCCGCGGAGCGAAGGGCATCGGCGTGCAGCAGCCACCCGCCGAGCACGGGGCCCGCGATCCGCGCCAGACTCGCGGCCGACTGCATGACGCCCAGCACCCGCCCCTGAGACTGAGAGCCGGCGCTCCGGGACGCGAGCCCGTTCAGCGGGGCCAGGATCAGGCTGTGCCCGACGGCGATCCCCGTCGTCACCGACAGCAGGCACGCCAACGTCACGCTGGATGGCAACAGGAACAGGCTTGCGGCGAGGAGCGCCGTGCCGGCGATGATCAGCTTCTTATCGCCGAACATTCTCACCAGCCAGCCGAGCATGCCGCCCTGGATGACGGCGCCGATGAGTCCCTGCCCCGCGAAAATGTATCCGTTCTGGGCCGCCGAGAGTCCGAACCGCCGCTCGGTGAACAGCGCGTAGGTCGCCGTGAGAAGCGAAAACGCCGCGGTCGAGAAGAAATACGCCAGGAGAATCACGCCGAACGGCCGCCGGCGCAGCGACCGGAACGACTCGCCGAACGAGGAGCGTTCCCGTGCATGGCCGCGCTGCTCGGGCGGCAGGCTCTCCGGCAGCAGCCAAAAGATCGCCACGGCCGTGACCGCGGCCAGGAACGCCGCGAACAGAAACGGTGCCGCAAGCGACACGTGGCTCAGCAGTCCGCCGATGGCCGGGCCGAAGATGAATCCCAGCCCGAACGCCGCGCCGATCAGGCCCATCCCGCGCGAACGCTGCTCCGGCGGCGTGATATCGGCGATGTAGGCCTGCGCCGTCGAGATATTGCCGCCCGTGGCGCCGTCGATGATGCGTGCGACGAACAGGAGCGGCAGCGTGTGCGCGACGCCCATGAGGAGAAATCCGGCCGCCGTGCCGATCACGCTGAGCAGGAGGACCGGCCGCCTGCCCACGCGGTCCGACAGCCGGCCGAGAAGCGGGGCGCAGACGAACTGCATGGCGGAGTAGACCGCCAGCAGCAGCCCGACGACGAACGGCGACGCGTCGAACTGCTCCGCGTAGATGGGCAGGACGGGGATCACGATCCCGAAGCCGACCAGATCGAGAAACACGATCCCGAAGATCAGGAAGTACGGCGACCGCCGGCTGGAACGGGCGTGATCCATGCGGACGCTAGCGCCGGAGCAACTCGGCCAGGACCGATCCGAGCGCGGCGGCGCTGAAGAGCACCATCAGCGCGTCGGGCATGACGCGGCGTTTGGCTTTCCAGGTGCCGAGAAACCTCACGGCCAGCGCCAGCGCGATCAGGAGACTCAGGACGGACCCTGCCGTGCGGCCTTCCAGTATCCAGGAGGCGCAGAGCAGCAGGATCCCGCCCAATCCGACGCCCGCGATCAGGGAGGGGACGCTGCGCGCTTTGACATATCCGATGATGCCGCCCAGGATGGTGAATGTCCCGTAGGCGGCGACGATTGTTGCCGTGTATGACATCCTGCTATTGTCGGGCAAGCTCACCACTCACGCCAGCATAAAATCCGGGCCGGAGGCCAACGGCCGCGTAACGTGAAACGCGTAACGCGTAACGTGATCGCGTGTCTTGTGCCGTGACGGACGATGAGGATTGTACAGTGACGACAGATGACGCCTGTGCATTTGTGCAACGCCTTGTTTGTTGGTGCCCGAACTGAATGAGTCATAAGTGAGAGGCTTGAAGGTAGCGCCTGGAATGCGGGGGCGGATCATGCTTGGAACATGGGACGGGGGACAGGGGACGTGGACGGAATCAGAGATCCGTGGCGAGAAGCTGGAGGCTGGAAGCTGGAATGATCAGCCGCGACGATGCCAAATTCGGAATTCGGAATTGGGAATGCGGAATTGGTCTTGTGCTGTCACGGGAACGCAGGCTTGTGCCGTCATAGAAAGTCACGAGTGTGCATAAGCGAAACGTCTTCGTTGTTGACGGGTCGGGAACCGGTCGGAAGCTGGAGCGTGAAATCGAATCGTCAACAACGGAGGCTCTGCACACATGCACAATCGTCATCGTGCATCGCGGCACACACCTGCTCTCCCGGTACGGCACAAGACCCATTCCGCATTCCGCACCATGCTCGCGCGTGACACGTTACGCGGCATGTCATGCTCATCACGCTCCAGTTCCGTATGCCTCCCCTGTCCCAAGCGTGGCTCGCCTATGACTCCGATCCTCCCGGTCTGCTCAAGTCTTTCAATCCGCAATCCGAAATCCGCAACCCGCAATTCACACGGAGCCTCCAGCTTCAGTCCTGCAACACGACACAACCCCTGACGCCGCCGTGACGCGTTTCGCGTTACGCGGGCCCGCAAGTCGGGGGTCCCCTCGGGGGCTGTCCCCCTTGGACCAGACTACTTCCAGCCTCCAGCCTCTAGCGTCCAGCTTCTCGCCTCCCGTGATGTTTGAATCGTCAACAACGAAGGCGCTGCACTCATGCACAGATGCACGCGTGATCGTTCGTGCGGCACGTGATCATTCCAGCCTCCAGCGTCCAGCTTCTCGCCTCCCGTGATGTTTGAATCGTCAACAACGGAGGCTCTGCACACATGCACAATCGTCATCGTGCATCGCGGCACACACCTGCTCTCCCGGTACGGCACAAGACCCATTCCGCATTCCGCACCATGCTCTCACGTTACACGTTCCACGTTTCACGTGACACGCATTATGAAGGATCAACATCCACCGCGACAGGAAGCCCCGCGAACCGGCGCCCCGGCTGCAAGGTGTGCCGGATGAGCTCCACGATGGGCTCGACGCTCTTGTGCTTGAGGAGCACACACATCCGGTACGTGCGGCGCATCTTCGGGATGCGGTGCGGGGCCGGACCGATGATCTCGATCTTCGAACCCGCCGCGCGCTTCCGGAGCGCGTCCGCCAGGTCAGCGGCGGTCTGCTCCGCGCGGTCCTGCTTCCCGGCGCGGACGGTCAGCTCCGCCAGATGGCAGAACGGCGGGAGGCGAAGGCGCCGGCGCATCTTGAGTTCCTCGCGGTAAAAGCCCACGTAATCGTGCTTGGCCGCCGCGGTGATGGCGTAATGGTCCGGATGGAATGTCTGCACGAGCACCCGGCCCGGTTGCGCTCCGCGGCCGGCCCGCCCGGCCACCTGCGCCAGGAGATCGAAGGTGCGCTCCCCCGCCCTGAAATCCGGCAGATTGAGCGCGGTGTCGGCCGAAATGACGCCGACCAGCGTGACCTCGGGGAAGTGCCAGCCCTTCGCGATCATCTGCGTGCCGACCAGGACCCCGATCTTGCCCGACTTCATCCCTTCGTAGAACTCCTCGTGGCTGGTCCGGGCCTTCGTGGTGTCGGTGTCCATGCGCGCGATCGACGCGCCCGGGAACACCCGGTGCAGTTCCGACTCGACGCGCTCGGTGCCGGTACCCCGGAATCTGACGGCGCCCTTCTTGCAGTGCGCGCACACCTCGGGCGGCGGCTCGCGGTGGTTGCAGTAATGACAGACCATCCCGCCCTCGGCGGCGTGGTAGATGAGCGGGACCGAGCAGCGGGGACACAGCGCAGAGGCTCCGCACTGCAGGCACTGCGCGATCCGGGCGAACCCTCGGCGGTTAAGCAGGAGCAGCGCCTGCTCGCCTCGCCCCGTCACCTGCTCGAGCGCCAGCTGGAGCCTGAGCGAGAGCGGAGCGCTTCGCCTGCCGCGGCCGGCCTCGCGCATGTCGACGATGGAGACCTTCGGCATCGCGCGCCCCTCGACCCGCTCCGGAAGCTCAAGCAGCATGCCCCCCCGCCGGCGCGCGGCGTAGGCGCTTTCCATCGAAGGGGTCGCGCTGCCGAGGATGACGAGCGCGCCGGTCACGCGCGCCCGGGCGAGGGCCACGTCGCGGGCGTGATAGCGCGGAGCGTCCTCCTGTTTGTAGGTCTGCTCGTGCTCCTCATCCAGCACGATGACCCCGAGCCGGCGGATCGGGGTGAAGACGGCGGAACGGGCGCCGATCACGATCCGGGAACGCCCGCAGCTCATGGCCTGCCAGGCGGCCGACCGCTGGCGCGCAGTCATGCGGCTGTGCCAGACGGCGACCGTGTCGCCGAAACAGCCCCGGAACCGCTCGATCGTCTGGGGCGTGAGCGCGATTTCCGGTATCAGGCAGATCGCTCCCTGCCCCCGCCTGAGCGCCCGGTCGATCACGCGAAGGTACAGCTCCGTTTTTCCCGATCCGGTCACGCCGTGGAGCAGCGCCGCGCGCGCGCGCCCGGCCTCGAGCGCCGCGAAGAGACGTCCGAGCGCCAGGTCCTGGTGGGATGTCAGCACGTGGGTGAAGGGCGCGACGGCGCCCCGGACCGGCTCATCCGGCGCGTCAGGCTCCGCCGGACCGACGCGAAGCGCCGCCGGGACCATGACGCCGAAGGCTTCGCCGAGACTGCACCCGTAGTAGCCCGAGAGCCACTCGGCCAGCCGCCAGCGGTCCTCCGACACGACGGGCTGCGGATCGAGGACGCGCCGGATGGCCTTCAGGCCGGGAAACGGAGCAACCCCGCTGCGCCGGAGGATGAAGCCCTGGCGTTCCCTGCGGCCGAACGGGGCGGCCACGCGCGTGCCCGGCACGGCGGCCTGCTGCAATGCCCCTGGCACGGCATAGTGGAACGGGTGCTCGATCGGCAGGCTGAACACGACTTCGGCGTACGGGAGCGCGGCGTCCGCCGTGGCGTCATCAATGCGCACTCGCCTTGGAGCAGAACTCATCCGCCGCCCACCAGCACATGATGCCAAATGCGGAATTCGGAATCGGGAATTCGGAATCGCGCGTTCGGGCCTTCATTCCGCATTCCGAATTCCGCATTCCGAATTTGGCTTCACTCCCCACTCTCCTCGAGACGCTCCACACTTGGCATAGCGTCGCGTGACGTGCCCCCTGCCCCCCGCCCCTTGCCCCAGACCTGACGGATAGACGAATGAGACGAATTGGGTGACATCGGGAGTGTCAACGCGTTCGGGTCTTCGTCGGCGGTTCCCGCCCGAGCACCTTGAGAACGACCTGCAGATCCTCCCACGCCTGCGGCTTGGCGGCCGGATTGCGCAGGAGATAGGCGGGATGGTACGTCGGCACAAGCGGCACGCCTTCATACTCCTTGACCGAGCCGCGGACCCGGCTGATGGCGATGTGCGGCCCGAAGAGCGCCTTCACCGCCACCGCCCCCAGCGTGCAAATGACCTTCGGCCGGATGATCTCGATCTGCTCCAGCAGGTACGGCAGGCACGCGTCGACTTCGGACGGCTCCGGCGTGCGGTTGTTCGGCGGACGGTCTTTCAGGATGTTGCAGATGTAGACCTGCTCGCGATGCAGTCCCATGGCTTCGATCATCTTCGTCAGCAGCTTGCCCGCGGCCCCGACGAACGGTTTGCCCTGCAGGTCCTCGTCCCTCCCGGGAGCTTCCCCGATGAACATCAGCTCCGCATCCTGGCTGCCATCGCTGACGACCGCGTGCGTGCGGGTCCTGTACAGGGGGCACTTCCGGCACTGCTCGACCGCCCGCGCCAGCGCCGCAAGCCGCTCGCTTCGACCTCCGCGATCACCTCCGCGCGGCAGTGCCTCCAGCCCCATCAGCTTCAATCCCTCGGCGTGGAGCCGCGCCGCCTTCGCGAGTGCTCGTCGCTCGTCATTCATGGGTTCACCCTGCGATTGGGGCAACGGGCGGGAGGCACGGGACATGAACCGTAAGTCCATTGATCGTGGACCGTGTAACGTGTCCTGTAGGAACACATGCACATAGGTTCCAGGTTCCAGCTTCCACCTTCCAGCATCCGACCGAAACCCCACGTTACACGATACACGTTACACGTTACGCGGCGTGAGAAGCGGTTCGACGACCTGCTCGATGATATCGTTCGCCGCGTTCGGCCGGCCGGCGTCGCGCGCGCCCGTTCTGAGCTTCGCCATGAGCTCGGGCGAAGAGGCGCAGTGCCGCACGAACTCCGCGGCCGCCTCCGGGCCCAGCGCGATCACTCCCGCCCCCTGCCGCGCGACGTACCGCGCATTCGATTCCTCCTGCCCAGGAATCGCGTGATAGAAGACCAGGGGCAGCTCGCACGCCAGCGCCTCGGCCACCGTCAGGCCACCCGCCTTGGCCACGGCCAGATCCGCCGTTCCCATCAAGTCCAGCATATTGTGCACGAATCCGAAGACCCTCGCGGGCATCGGCGCCGCCGCAGCCGCCGCCTCAAGGCGCGCCGTCGTGCGGGCGTCATCCCCGCAGACGACGATGAGCTGCAGCCGCCCTGGCACCATGGCCTCGAGTCTCAACAGCCGCTCGACGAGGTCTGCGAACCGGCCGACGGTGGTGCCGCCGCTCGTGACCAGCACGGTCAGCCGGTCGTGCGCAAGACCGAGCGATTCCCTGAGCGCCCGCCGGCGCGTCTCGGTGAGCGGCGCCGCGGCGACCGTCGGAATCCCAAGCGCCGCCACGCGCTCGCGCGGCACGCCGAGCTCCACGCAACGGTCCGCCCCCGCCTGATTCGCCACGACCACCGCGTCCGGACGGGCGCCGAGCCACAGCCGGTGCGGATGCCAGTCGGTGACGACGACCACGACCGGCGCCCGCAGCCGCCCCGCGGTCCGCGCAGCCCCCAAGAGGTCGGCCGGGAAAAAGTGCGTCAGGACCGCCACGTCCGGCTGCTCCGCGAGCAGGACGGCCGGCATGCGGTATCCGATCAGCCGGTTCCAGGCGCGCCGGAACGGCTGGATGCACCGGAACACCGCCGCCTGATCCAGCGCGCGATACGAAAACTTCCAGCACATCGGCAGCGCGCGCACCAGGAACAAGTACAGGCGGGCGTACCCGCTCCGATACCAGCCCGGAGTCCATGCCAGGGCGTCCAGACAGCGAACGTCGGCGTCCGGCCAGCGCCGCCGCGCCGCGTCCGCCAGCGCTTCAGCCGCCCGGCGATGTCCGGCCCCGGCCGTCGCGTACGCAATCAGAATCCGAGGTCTTGATGAATCCATCCGCCATCGGGAAGCTTGAAGCTAGAAGCTCGATGATGGAACGAGCGATCCGATCATTCCAGCTTCAAGCTTCCAGCCTCCAGCTTCCGCCCAGAGGTCAATTCGGCTTCTCAAGCCGCCGGAACGCGTCATAGTAGCCGCTCAGCTTGGCCCGCATCAGAAGGGGATGCGCGTCGCGGTCGGTCACTTTGATGCGGCGCAGCGCGTAGCGGTCCAGCGGGCCTTGCAAGGCGACGCGGTTGGTCGTGCACGCGCCGCGGTAGCCAGCCGATTTGGCGATCTCCTGAATTTTCGAGGAGTAGCCGCCGATCGGGTAGCTCAGCCAGTCGGCCGCCATCCCGATCCGCTCCTCGATCGCGCGCTTGGAGCCGGCCAGCTCTTCCTCGAGCCGGGACTCCTCCAGGATCGGCAGATACTGATGATGCATGGTGTGGCTGCCGATGGTCACGCCGCCGTTCGCCATCGCGCTCACCTGCTCCCAGCTCATGAACCCCGGCAGCCCGATCTCCCCGGAGGAGATGAACACGGTCGCGGGCAGATTGAAGCGCTTCAGAATCGGCCATGCGATGCTCCAGGTCTCCTCATAGCCGTCATCGAAGGTGATGACCGCGCTCCGGCGCGGCATCGCGCCGTCGCGTTTCACGAGCTCGCCCAGCTCACCCAGCGGCAGAACCCGGAGGCCGCTGCGCGCGAGACTCCCCATCTGCTGTTCGAACGCCTCCGCAGAGACGGTCGGCACGTGATCCCCCCGCATCCCGCCGACCCTGTGATAGGCCAGGATCGGGACGTAGTACCTCCACTGGTTCATATCGAGTCACCTCCCATGCACGCTTCCCCTACCATCCGCCTGGTCGGAAGCTGGACGGTGGAGGCTGGAAGCTGGAACGGGTATCGTTGGGCTTCCACCTGAATGATCTAACGTCCAGCTTCGAGCTTCAGACCGATGAAGACGACAACGCCGCTTCCGCGCGGGCCAGGACGCGCGTCACATCGAGGGCCAATGCCGTGCCGAAGTGCTCGCGCGGCCCCCCGCGCAACCCCCGGACGAAGTACCTGAGCATTTCCTCCATCGGCAGCCGGCCCGGCTCCAGCGCGACGGGGCCGCGCGGCGCCGGAGCGCCGGAGCCGCGATCGTCGAACGCGAACGGACCGGCGCTCACGCGCTTCGCGTCCAACTCGTCGAACGCCACGAGGCGCCGAGAGGTAAAGACACTGAACGTCCGCCGGTCGAAGGGCGAGAGGCGGCCGATGTGGATCCACGCCTGCGCGCCGCCTGAAAACCCCAGCCGCATGCAGGCCTGTTCCGCCGCCTGCGCACCGCCCTCTGGCTTCAGGCCCAGCGCCTCGACGGACTCGGGCGGACGACCCATGAGGTCGAGACAGAGGCTCACGTCGTGCGCGCCCCAGTCCCAGACCGCGGGCGTCTCCGGGCGGAACGGTCCCAACCCCACGCCTTCGGAGAGGATCAGGCGCACCGGCGTGCCGTCGCGCCGCACCGACTCCCTGAGCGCGACATAGCCGGGGTTGAAGAGGTACGTGTGGTTGACCAGCACGGGCGCGCCCGAGGCGGTGACGCGGGCGTGCACGCGCTCGGCCGTCTCCACGTCGAGGCACAGCGGCTTCTCGACGATGCAGGGCATGCCGGCCTCCACGCAGGCCTCCACGATGTCCGCATGCGCGGGCGCAGGCGTCGCGATGATGAGCGCGTCGCAGCCGGCCGATAGCAGCGCCCGCCAGTCGCGCTCAACGCGCACGCCCTCGGGGAGCGCCGCGGCGTTCTCCGGCCGGCTTGTCGCCGCGTGCGTGAGGCGGGCGAACTCCGGCCCGACGGCGCGGAGGGTCTTCACGTAGACCTTCCCCCACCGCCCGACGCCGATCAAGCCGAACCGCACGGGGCCCGTCATCGCTCACACGATCGGCGCGCCGCTGTAGCGCTGCTCGGCCCAGCGCATGAACCGCGTGAGCCCCTCCAGCAGCTCGACCCGGGGCCGGTAGCCGACCTGCCGGGCCGCCTTGGCGATATCGGGGCAGCGCCGCTGCGGCTCATCGGCCGGGTAGGCGTCGGGGTATTCGATGAGGCGCATCTCCAGCGGACGCCCCGCCACCTGCTCCATGAGTGTCGCAAGCTCCTTCATCGAAATCTCGGGCACCGGATTACCGATGTTGTAGGCCTGCCCGGAGATCCCGTCCAGCAGGACCTTGAGGAACCCCGTGATGGCGTCCGTGATGTAGCAGAAGGTCCTGGTCTGCGTGCCCTGCCCGTACACCGTGAGCGGCCGGCCCCCGATGATCCGGCTGGCGAAGTTCGGCAGCACGCGGTAGTCCGTCTCCTGCATGCCGGGCCCATACACGTTGAACGGACGCACGATCTTCGCGGGCACCCCGAAGCGTTCATGGAAGACCGCGCAGAGCGTTTCGCCCAGCCGCTTCGATTCGTCATAGCAGGCCCGCGGGCCCAGGCAGGACACGTTGCCCCGGTACGATTCGCCGGTCGGCACGTGGCGCGGGTCGGGGTCGCCGTAGATCTCGCTCGAGCTGAAGAACAGGAACCCCTGCAGCGGATGCGCCCGGCCCAGCGTGAGCATGTTCCGCGTCCCGCTGATCGCCACCTCGAGCGTCTCCAGCGGGTACTTCCGATAATAATACGGGCTGGCGATCCCCGCCGCCTGAATCACGTAATCGGCGGGTTCCTCGAGCGCGAGGGGGGCGATGATGTCGTGCCGGATGAAGCGGATGCCGTTCTGCACTTTCCAGTCCGCGCCGAGCTCTCCGCTCGTGATGAGGTTATCGTAGACGAGCACCCGGCAGGGTGTCTTGAGCACGCGGTCATTCAGGTGCGCGAAGACCGACGTGAAATACCGGCCGAGAAAACCCGCGCCTCCGCAGAGCACGATATGCCGGCCCGCGAAGCGCTGCGCGTCCTCGCCCAGCCCCTCGGCGATCTCCGCGATGTCCGACTCGAGGCAGTGCCCCCCCGCCTTCCCGCTCATCGGGTCCGCTCCCGCGCGGGCGTGAGATCGCCCGCCGCGCCCCACAGGCGCACCTCCGGCAGCGGCACGATCATCTTCCCGCCCGCTTCGAGGAATCCCCGGTGCTGCTTCATGATCGGCTCCGCGAAGTTCCAGGCCAGGATGACCAGCACGTCCGGGCGCCGCGCGGGGTCCTGGAGCACCGACGCCGGCACGACCGGGATGTGCAGTCCCGGGCTGAACAGGCCCTGCTTCAAGGGACTCTCGTCCACGATGTACTCGAGCGTCTCCGCTCCGAGCCCGAACTGGTACATGAGCGTGGTCGCCTTCGCCGGCGCGCCGAACCCCGCGAAGCGGGCGCCGGAGGCCTTCAGCTCGGACAGGAGCGCCGTGAGCTCGGCGCCCCGCCGCTCGATGCGGCTCATCAGCTCGACGAACGCCTCGGAGCCGTGCAGGCCCATCCGCCGCTCGAGCGCCACCAGCTCCTCCACCCGGGGCGACGCCGCCGGGTGGGCGGCCGCGGGCCGCGCCACGCCCCGCAGGGACCCGCCGTGCGGATCGACCCGGAGCGCGTCCGTCAGGCACAATCCGTGGCGCGCGAAAAACCCGATGAGGGGCTTCACGCTGTGGTAGCTCAGGTGCTCGTGGTAGATCGTATCGAAGAGGGTCTTCTCGTAGACATCCACGAGATACGATACCTCGAAGACGAACGCCCCGTCAGGCGCGAGCAGGTCCGCGACGCCTTCCGCGATGCCGTGCAAATCGTCCGCGTGCGCGAAGACGTTGTTGGCCGCGATCAGCTTCGGCCGCCGGCCCTCCGCGGCAAGGCGCGACGCCAGAGCCTGATCGAAGAACTCGGGCCGCGTCTCGATGCCCCTGGCCGCCGCCTGCTCCGCGATCGCCCGCGCCGGGTCCACGCCGAGCACCTTCAGGCCCGCCTCCTTGAAGAACCCGAGGAACGTCCCGTCGTTGCTGCCGATTTCAAGGACTTCATCGCCAGGCGCCAGCCCCAGGTCCCGGATGCAGGCGGCCGCGTAGCGGCGGAAATGCTCGACGAAGACCGGCGAGGTGCCCGAGACGTAGACGTAGTTGCGGAACAAGAGCTCCGGATCCACGACGTCGAGCAGCTGCGCGTGGCTGCACTCGCGGCACAGCCGCACGTCCAGGGGAAAGCGCTCCTGCTCCCGTCCGCGCGCCGAGGCGTCCACGAACGCGTTCGCCGGCGGGGTCGCGGCGAGAGAGAGCACCGGCTCCACTCGACGGGAGCCGCACAGGCGGCAGTCCGTCCGGCGCCGGCAGCGCGGGCCGCTCATGGGGCCGTGCCCTCCCCCGGCACGCCGGGGATGCGGACGCGCACCGTGTCCTCCTCGTAGCGCTCCATCTGGCGGCTGTTGCGCGCGAACACCAGCATCACGGAGTCCTTCGTGAACACCATGGCGTGCTCATGCATCGGGGGCGTGAAGAAGACCTGCCCCGCCGAGATGCGCCAGCGCTGCGCCGGACCGGTTTCGCCGACCGGGCGCTGGAAGTAGTGCATCTCGCCCTCCTGGAGCCAGCAATAATGGTAATCCGTCTTGTGGTAATGCTGGGCGCGCACGGCGCCCGCGACCGACCGGATGACGACGGCGCTCGCAAAGACCGCTTCGATCAGGTTGAGGATTTCTCCCCGCTCGTCCACGAACGGCGGCCGGAGCGGCACCAATGGCTCATCGGCGTGCGGCATCGCCCACACCGTTCGCCGATTCCTCCGGAACCTCCCGCGCCCCGTCCGCCGCCGGTAGGGATGCCTTCACATGGAGCAGAAAGTTCCCCCCGTGCTTCAACCGCGGTGCAATGCGGATCCCTGCAACCGCGTACCGCCATCCGCAGGCGCGCAGCAAACGAGAGAGACGATTGGGTTTGAGCTGACCCGCGAATCGGAACCCGCATCGCGCCATCAGACCGTTGAAGGTGTTCACATCGTCGTAGCAGGCATGCTGCGCGAGATGGATCGCCTCATGCGGACTGCCCGAGGTGGCAAACGTGGATTTGCTGATACACAGGCCATCTGAACGCAACATCCCGTGGATCGTTCCCAGCGCCTCCTCCAAGTCGAACAGGTGCTCAAGGACGTCCCAGGCGAAGATCGCGTCATAGGATCCATCACGCCGCTGTCCGGAACCGGCGGCATCCACCATCCTCACCGCCACGCCATGCCGCGCGAAGCGCCACGACGCATACTCGAAGGTTTTCCCGGCGACATCCAGATACGCGCACGGAATTCCGCACCGGTTCAGGGTGAGCGCCGTCCCTCCGACCCCCCCGCCGAAATCCAGAACGCGGCCGCACTTGAATCTGCGGCACGCCAGAGCCGCCACCCGCAGCCAGGCCTGCTTGTCCAATGACGCCTCCCAGTAGCTCAGCTCGTAGAGATAGTGCGGCGTCGCCGCATAATAGGCCAACACGTCCGCGGGATTGGTCGCGTTAGCCACGCGCTCCTGCGCGGACCGGTCTGCGCCCTCACGGTATGCCCAATACTCCCGGGCGATCTCCTCGATCGGTTGTCGCAGATACTCCGTGAGATCCCCAAACACCAGGGGGACCGCGCCCCGATCCAACCCTCCAAGGCTGAGCTCCTGCTCGAGCCTCCGGTCATAGAACCGCGTGATGGTCAGGCCCTCCTCCGGCTTCCTGCAACGCCTTGGACGGACGAGGCGCTCCGGACGCGAAGCCCTCCACGCGTTCGAAGTACTTGGCCCATTCCAGAAAGTGCACCCATGCAAAGAGGCCGGCGAAGACCACACCGTGCATCCCCTCCCGGAAGCCCTGCTTCTTCACCAGGAACTTCCAGAACAGCTTCCAGGGCTTCCAGATGAGATGCTCCCGCACCCGCGGCACCAGTCCCGGCCCCTGTTCCTCGTACCATTCCCGGGCCTGGTCGGAGCTGTACCGGTTCTGCCGGCTGATGAACTGCTCCAGACTGCGAAACGGGCGATGCTCCACCTCCCCGGACAGCCGGCCCACCGCCCCCTGCACTTGCGGCGTGTGATGCACGCGCCCCGCAAAACGCGTCCCGTCCCGCCGAAACAGCCGCAGGATATCGTGATACCATCCTCCGTAGCGCATGCGATGTCCGAGGAAAAAGTTCAGCCGCTTGTAGGTGAAACCCCGGCAGACGGTGGGCTGCTGCAGCATCCGGAGAATCTCATCGCGCAGCGCGGGAGTGACCCATTCGTCCGCGTCCAGCGCCAACACCCAGTCCCCCTGGATGTGGTCCAGTCCGAAGTTTCCCTGACTGGAGAAATCATCGAAGGCCCGCCGCACCACCCGCGCGCCAGACCGGCGCGCGAGCTCCGCGGTGCGATCGGTGCTCATGTCATCCACCACGACGATGTCGTCCGCCCACTGCACGCGCTCCAAACAGGACGCGATCCGCGCCTCCTCATTCCGCGCGAGCACCAGGACCGACAGCGTGCTCCGCGCGGCCGTCATTCAGCTCTCCACATCCACACGCGCGCCGCTTCCGGGCGGGAGGCGATCGGCCCGCGTCGACAGACGTACAGGAGCGACCAGCTCAACGCCGTCGGGCAGCACGCGGACATCAGGCGGCTGGCGAGGAACTTGCGAAGCGACCTGAGCTTTCCGTTCCTGCACAGCGGCGGCCGCTTCACGTAGCCCCGCACGCGCACCACGTTGAAGCCCTGCGCCTCCAACAAGTTCCGCCACTGGCCGATGGTCGCCACGCGCTCCACGTGCTGGAAGGGGACCTGCTCCTCCTTTCCGGCGCAGACGCTCACAATGTCCCCCAGCCAGAATTTATTCGGCATCATCACGCACAGCCAGCCGTCGCCGGTCAGCACCCGGCGCATTTCCGCCAGGGCCGGCGCCATCTGTTCGAAATTCTCCAGACTCCCGAAGCACGTGACGGCGTCAAACGCGCCCTCGGCGAACGGCAGCTGTTCCGCGCTGGCGACAAGGACCCGCCCCGGCCCGCCTGCGGAGGGGATCCGGCTCACGGCGTTGAACGCGATATCCACTCCCCACACGTCGCGTCCGAGCTCGGCGCCGGCCATCAGCACGCCCCCTTCCCCGCACGCCACATCCAGGACGCGAGCCCCCTTCTGCAGCGGGAACTGGCGCAGCGCCCAGCGGTAGAAGCCGCGCTCATCGTGGAGCCCTGACGACGCGTAGAGCCGCTCGTAGGAGCTTCGGTGCGCCTGTGGATCCGTCGCGACCTTCGTCATCGGCCAGGCCCCGAGGCGGACTGATGAGCCTGCTGCTGCAGCTCCCAATACTTCGCAAAGCTCACGAACTGGTACATCCCCGCCATGACCGCCAGCACGTACCCCAGCATGCCGTCCCGGAAGCCGCGCTTGCCGATCAGGGCCCTGAGGAAACGGTCGAGCGACCGCCACAGGGCTTTTCCGACCGTCATCGTTCGGCGATCCGCCATCCATTTCGCCGCCTCGAGGCTGGTCTGGCGGTTCATTTTCTCGACGAAATCATGAAGATCGCGGTAGCTGTAATGGAGAATGTCGCCGCGCAGCAACACCGATGGGCGATCGGAGATGGCGCGTGGATGGACCGTCGTCTCTTCCCAGCGGAACACGGTGCGCTTGAACAATTTGATCTGAGGACTCGGATACCAGCCCCCGTATCGCACCCAGCGCTCCCCGACGAAATTCCGCCTGGGAATGGCGAAGACTTCCCCCGCGGGAACGGCGCTGAGCAGGGTGCCGATCTCATCAGCCAATTCGGGCGTCACCCGCTCATCCGCGTCAAGACTGAGGATCCAATCGTGCTTGGCCTGCGCGTGGGCCCAGTTGCGATGCCGCCCTTCGAGATCCATCGCGCGCGACACGACCCGCGCGCCCAGGGTCTTCGCGAGGCTCGCGGTGCCGTCCGTGCTCTCATCGTCCACCACCAGCACCTCGTCCGCCCACGAGACGCTCCGGATGCACTCGGCGAGCCGGGCCGACTCGTTCTTGGCGAGAATGACGACGCTCAGCGGGACCGCCGCGCCCATGCCGCTGTCAGTCCTGCCTCATCGTCCTGCCGCACCACCTCCGCGCCGTGCGCCCACCGCAACAGGCGCATCGCCCGCACCCACCCCTCGCCCGGCGCCGCGATCACGTCGTAGCGCTTCTTGCGCCGCTTGAGGACCCGCGCCGCCGCCGCCACACTCCCCCCGCGCGCCGGGACGCGCATCCAATGGATGTCCGCGTGAGGAATCTGCCCCACGGAGCGCATCATCGCCTGCGGCGTCAAACCGGACGGCAGCGGGGCGAACACGTACACGTGCGTGCGCCGCCGGGCCCACGCGAGCACGCGCGCCAGCCACGCCTTGAGCTCCTCCGACTCCGGCGCGCCGCTCTCACGCTGCGGCCACGCGATGCGGATCCGTCGGCCCCACTTCTCGTCGCACCATCGCTGGTTGCGACGGAACAAGGCTTCCCGCTCGGGCATCTTCTTCACCGTCTTGTGCTCGGCATGGAACACGTACGCCCCTTCGGCGACGACGCAGCGGAACCCCGCCCGCTGGGCGCGCATGCAGAAGTCCTCGTCCTCGAAAAAAATCCGCTCAACCTCTTCGCTCAACCCCCCCGTCCGGTCCAGGACCGAGCGCTTGATGAGCATGCAGAACCCGATGCACATCCCGACCTCGGTGTACGTCCCCCTGCGCCCGGCGCGCACCGCCGCGTGCTCGTCCAGCGACACGCCCCGCGCCGGCACGTCGCCGAAGGTGCTGCTGCCGGGATTGACGACGCCCACGTCCTGGTTCACCGCCGCGACAGCGACCATTTCGTCCAGCCATCCCGGGGTGAAGCGCAGGTCGTTATTCAGCAGGACCACGTACGGGGCGCGCGAGGCGCGGATGCCCCGGTTCATGCCCTTCGGAAAGCCTTCGTTCGTCTCGTTCTGCAGCAGCACGACGTCGGTGATCGCGCCCTGCGGCCGCACGCCCGCGAGAAACTCCCGCACGGGCGCGTCGCTCCCGTTGTCCACGATGAGGAGCCGGCTGGGAACCCTGGTCGTCGCGAAGAGGCTCTCGAGGCACGGCCGCGTTTCCTCGAGATGGTTCCAGCTCAGCAACACCAGATCACACGCCACCCCAGGTCCACTGTCCACAGACGACGGTCCACTGACCACAGCGTCACCGGGCATCACAACGTCTTTCGCAGTCCCTGAATCATCCTGACCAGCACCTCGGCATGCTCGTAGTGCTGCCGAAATTCCTGCTTTTCAAACTTGAATCCCATTATCCCTCGTCGCGTGCTCAAGCACCAACTTCGCGTGTCAGGCTGTGGTCTGTGGACAGTGGACTGTGGACTGCGTGTGGACTAGTCGCCGCGTGTCAGACCGTGCTGTTCCAGCTCGCGGGTCGCGGCCTCGACGCGGTCGACGGCGTGCTGGGTCTCTCCCCAGGCGGCGAGGTCCGCCAGCCCCTCCTCCAGGCCGACGCGGGGGGCGAACCCGAGCGCGCGGATGCGCGAGATGTCCGCCACGCAGTGCCGGATGTCGCCCGCGCGGAACTTCTTCGTGATCTCCGGCTCCACCGAAACCCGGTAGAGCGTCCCGAGCGCCTGCGCGATTCCGGCGACCGTCGTCGGAGCGCCCGTGCCCACGTTGAGCGCCCGCCCGTTCGCGCCCGCCTCGCGCAGGACCAGGAGGTTGGCCGCGACGATATCGCTCACGTGCACAAAGTCGCGCGACTGCCGGCCGTCCTCGAAGAGGATCGGCGCGTGCCGGTTCTTGATGCGGGCGGAAAAGATCGCGCAGACCCCCGTGTAGGGATTCGAGAGCGCCTGGCGCGGCCCGTAGACGTTGAAGTAGCGGAGCGCGACCGCCGGGATGCGATAGCCGTGCCCGACCGAGAGGCACAACTCCTCCTGGTCGCGCTTCGTCACCGCGTAGACCGAGGTGGGGGCGAGGGGCTTCTCCTCGGGCGTCGTCTCCGGGGAGGCGCCGGCGCCGCAGGACGGGCAGCGCATCTCCCACTCCCCACCGGCCAGCTGCGACTCCGGGCGCAGACTCGGATGCACCGGGCCGCACGCGGGACAGCGGTACCGCCCTTCCCCGTAAATGCTCATGGAGCTTGCCACGACCAGTTTCGCCAGGTCGCGGCGGGCGCGGATGACGGCCTCGAGCAGCACGGCGGTCCCCAGCACGTTCGCGGCGGCATACCGCTCGATCTGGTACATGGACTGTCCGACGCCGACGGCGGCGGCTTCATGGAATACGGCTTCGATGCCGTGCAGCGCCGTCTCCACGGCCTTCGGATCGCGGACGTCTCCCCAACGGTATTCCGCGCCGGCGTTGAGGTAGTCGGGCTGCTTGCCCTCGTGCACCTGCGGGTCCAGGCTGTCCAGCACCCGGACCCGGTGCCCGTCGCGCACCAGGGCGTCCACCAGGTGGGAACCGATGAATCCCGCGCCCCCCGTCACCAGAATCCTCATTCGCATTCGGCTCCTTCTATCGCCCGCTATCCTGTCTCTCCAGGATGTGGCATCACACCGCCGCATCCTCCCGCCACGTCGATCGTGCCAAATGCGGAATCCGGAATTGGGAATTCGGAATTATTGCGGACCGTGGAGATTCCGCATTCCGCATTCCGCATTCCGAATTACCGTATTCTTCAGAGGATTGGCGAGGCCGAGACGCGATTCGGCCAGTTCCAGCAGCCGCCTCAGCCGGTGGGCGTACGTGTGGCGCTCCAGAACGAGCGAGGAGCCCGCGCGGGCGATCTCCGTGCGCGCCGGCTCATCCGCCAGATACCGATCGATGACCTCGAAGAGCTCCTCGGGCCGCCGGTACGTGACCAGGTGCTCACCGGGCTCCAGGCCCAGCGCTTCCATCTCCCCGTTGTCCAGCGCGTTCGTGACCAGGAGCGCGCCCGCGGCCATCACTTCGAACATCCGCATGTTGACGTCATTGGCGATGGAAAAGTTGAAGCCGACCCTGGCCCGCCCGTAAATGTGCGCCAGGTCCGTGTGGGGAGCTCGCCCAATCCGGCTGGACGGATAGCGCTCGCGCAAGGCCTGCAGGATGAATTTGCGCGGCACGCCGCCGTCATTGCCGACGAACGCGACGTCCCAGACGGCACCCTGCGGCGGCGCGGCGTGCACCCGGGGGTCGCAGGCCACCGGAAGCCACTCGGCCCCTGGCAGCCGTTCCGCCCCCGAGAGATGGCACGACAGAAGGAGATCGTAGCGTCCCGCCGTCCGGCGGATCTTCCTGAAACTGTGCGGCAGGTGCGTATCAATTGCGTAGAACACCGCGGGTCGCAGCATCTTCGGCAGCGGCACCTCGTAATCGTCCCCATGGTCCACCCGAAGATACAGATCGTACTCTGGAGGCGGAGGAATGCGCGCCGCCTCGCTCAGGCTCCAATGATCATGCGCCACGCCCAGTGCGTCGCAGGCGCGCTCGAGATACCCGCCGGTGGTGTCCGGCCTCGTCGTGTTGAAAATGAGCGCAATCTTCATTGGAGCCATGCGCATGCACCCGGCCGCTGAGGGACCCCCGGCCCGCGCAGGGCCGCCTCCCGACCCCTCAACCGCGTCATCGCGCGGACACCGGACCCGCGCCTGCATCCGCCGGCGGGACGGCGACTCCGAGCGTCCGCACCCAGGCCTCGCGCTCGACCGGCCCGGCTCCTGCGGCGAGCTCGTACCCGCCGCGCACCTCGCCGATGAAGGCGATCCGCACGCCGGCGCGTTCCCAGAACCCGGGCCAGCCATCGAAACGGCGGCGGGAGCGTTCGTTGTCCACCAGCACTCCTGCCAGCCGTCCCGAAGCGGACAGCACTCCCAGCAGGCTCCACACCGCCGGCCAGAACCAGCCGCGCGGCACGTCCCAGATCCGCACGTGCGGCTTCGGCGCGATCAGCGAACGCACCCCGCGCCCGAGCCGGCCTTTCACCACGTGGATGATCTCGACGCCCGCATCCTCCAAATCCAGCGAGCACTTCCGAGCCGGCCCCCACCCGCGCTCGACCAGCGACAGGACCACGCGAGGCCGGCTCACGGGCGGGGTCCCCGGACGCGGACCGGAGTTCCGGCCACGTCGTCGCCGATCCGGCAGCCGTCATCCACCGTCGAGTGGCTCCAGATCCAGCAGCGGTCCCCGATGACCGTCTCGTCCCGGACTACGACGTGGTGGCCCGACTCGCACCGCCCGCCGATATCGGTCTCACCATGCACGACCGTCTCGCTGCGCAGCCGGGCTCCCCGGCCGATCTTTGCCGGCTCTCGCGCGATCAGCCGGCCGGATGCGACCCCGAGCTCGACGCCTTCGCCAATCACGCACTCGGGCCCCACCTCGACCCATGGTGATGTCCTTGCTGACGTGCTCATTGCCGCTCGTGCCAAATTCGAAATTGGGAGTTCGGAATGCGAAATTGCATGTGCGGATCTGATATTCCGCGTTCCGCATTCCGCATTCCGCATTTGGCAAGGTTCATGCTCGGCTCACGTCACGCGCCCCTCGCCCCGTGCCCCGTTCATGCCCGAGACGCCTGCTTGCGTTTGAGGCGCACGTCGCGCGACGGCGCCAACCCGTAGATCTCAAGCAGCTCGCCCGTCTGCTCCACCACTTCTGCGACCTGCTCGCGCGTCAGTTGTGGATGCAATGGAAGGGCTAAAATCTCATCCGCGATCCGCTCGGCGGCGGGAAGGTCGCCCCGCTTCAGCGGCTGGCCCTCGTACATGGAGCCCAGATGGATGGGCCGAGGATAATGCGTCATCGCCTGAATCCCTCGCGCGCGCAAATCGGCGAGCATCCGGTCGCGCTCCGGCACGCGGACGCTGAAGAGGTGATAGACATGCTCGCGCCCCGGCAGCTCCGCCGGCAACCCGACGCGCTCCAGCCCCTCCGCGGCGAACGAGTCCCGGTACCACCCCGCGCGCTCGCGCCGGGCGGCGTTCCAGGGTTGGAGGTATTTCAATTTGACCAGCAGGATCGCCGCCTGGAGCTCATCGAGCCGGCTGTTCCGGCCGTATCCGGAATAGGTCATCTTGTCCTTGGTGCCGTAGTTGCGAAGCAGGCCGAGCCGCTCGGCGACGCCGGGATCGCTGGTGACGATCGCGCCCCCGTCCCCGACCGCTCCCAGGTTCTTGGTCGGATAGAAGCTGAAGCAGCCCGCCTGGCCGAAGCTGCCCACCGGCCGCCCGCGATAGCGCGCGCCGATCGCCTGCGCGCAGTCCTCGATCACCGCGAGTTTGTGCGCCTTCGCCAGCGCCAGCACGCCGTCGAGATCGCACGGCTGCCCGAAGAGGTGCACGGGGATGATCGCTCGCGTGCGCGAGGTCACGCGGCGCGCGGCATCCTCGAGGTCGATGCCGAAATCGTCCTCCCGCACGTCTGCGATCACGGGAATCCCCCCGATCGTGGTCACTGCCAGCGGAGTAGCCATGAACGTCAGGGCCGGCACGATCACCTCGTCCCCCCGGCCCACGCCGCACGCGCGAAGCGCCAGCTCAAGCGCATCCGTGCCGGAATTGACGCCGACGGCCATGTCGCAGTCGCAGCGCTCCGCCAGCGCCCGCTCGAACGCCTGGAGGTACTGCCCCAGGATGTACTGCCCGCTCGCGAGGACCGTTTTCACGGCGCGGTCGATCTCGCGCTGGATCGAGCGATACTGCCCGGCCAGATCAATCAAGGGAATGTGATATTTCATGGCTCCTCACTACGCCGCGTCACGTGAAACGCGTAACGCGCCTTCATGTTGGACATGAGCCTCGCCCCACCGTTCCGGCCATCTGACTCGTCTTCAATCATGATCGCGCTCGTTTGCTTCCCACGTTTCGCGTTACGCGTTACGCGTGACGCGATCCGCGGTTGTCGCCATGACCTCGTCGCAGGCCGCCAGGACATCCTCCACGCTGAGCTCCCTGAGGCACGCCCGGTCGTACGGACACGGCGGGAACCGGAACCGGTGATAGCACGGCCGGCAAGGCAAGCCCTGGATGTGCACCGCGCGGCGGCTCGGGCCGGGCGGATACGGCCCGTACACCCTGGGGTCGACCGGCCCGAAGATCGCCACGGTCGGGACCGACTGCGTGACCGCCAGGTGAACCGGACCGCCGTCGTTCGCGAGCACGAGGCGACACCGGCTCAAGATCGCCACGAACTCCCCGAGCGTCGTGCGGCCGCTCGCATCGAGGGCCCCCTCGCCGATGGCGCGCGTCATGGCCGCGCAGACCGTGCGGTCGGCCTCTTCGCCCAGCACCAGCACCGCATAGCCGCGCCGCGCGAATTCCCTCCCGGCCGCGGCGAAATGCGCTTGGGGCCAGCGCCGGTACTGCGCCTCGGCCCCCCAGCTCACTCCGCCCGCGGGCATGAGCGCCACGCACGGCTTCCCCTCCGGAGTGCCCATCTCTCGCAGCCGCGCATCCGCCCGCCGCCGATCCTCATCGGTGAGACTCAGCTCCATCCGCCGGTCGTCGAGCTTGAACCCCAGCGCCGCCATCAGCGACGCGTGATGCTCAATCACGTGGCGGCCGTCGAAGCCCGCGATGCGCATCCGGCGCGTCAGAAACCGGCCGCGCCGCCGGTACGCGTAGCCCATCCGGCGACGCACGCCCAGGAGCGACAGGATGAAGCTGTACTGCTCCACCAGCGACAGATCAAGCGCGAGATCGACGCGCGCGCGACGGATGCCGATGAGCAGGCGCCCCAGCGCGCCCAGCGCCGCGAGCGGACGCGACTTCCACAGCGCGTCCAGCTCGTCCTTTTCGTACACGAAGAGCTGATCAAGATGCGGATTGCGCCGGAGCACCGCTTCGGTCCGGCGATTGCAGAGGTAACTCAACCGCGCGCGGGGAAACGCCGCGCGCAGCGCCCGGATCACCGGCGTGGAGAACAGGACGTCGCCGATCCCGAACGGGTTGATGATGAGAATGCTCGACACCGCCGAGGGCATGGCGAATCCGGCTCACGTCCCCGCGGGACTGTGCCCGGCCAGCAAATTCAGGGCTGCCGACAGCACTTCATCGGTCGCCAGCGCCTCCAGCGGCTGGTGCAGCACCACGTGCTCCGTGCCCCACGGCCCCCACCGCTTCGGGTGCGAGCCCGCATTGCTCGTGCCGAAGAGCGCCACGACCGGCGTGCCGACGGCGGCGGCGACGTGCATGGGGCCGCTGTCGTTGGTCACCAGGCAGCGGCTGCGGGACAGGAGCGCCGCGAGCTGCTGGAGATTGAGGCGCCCGGTCAGGTTGATGACGGTGCCCCCGGGTCCGATCAGCGCCTGCGCTCGGGCGGTCTCCTCCGCGCCGCCGATGACGGCGACCCGGCGCCCTGACGATGCCAGGTGCTCGATCAGCGCACGGAACCGTTCGGCGGGCCACTCCTTGAAGCGGCGCGCGGACCACGGATGCACCACGATGAGCGCGTCGTCAGGCCGAAGCCCCTCGGCCGCCAGGAGATCCGTCACCGCGCTCAGGTGCTCCGGCGGGCATGTGAGACGCCAGCTCGACGCGTGCACGTCGATGCCGAGCGTGCGGACCAAGTCAAGATTATACTCGACTTCGTGGCGGCCGCCAAGACGGTTGCGCCCCGGCACTCGGTGCGTCAGCAGCCAGCGTCCCCATTTTCTCGCGTACCCCACGCGCGTCGGGATGCCCGCGAGCCACGCGGCCAGATGGTAGTCTTTCTGCGGATTTGAGATCACGATCGCATCGGCCCGTTCCGCTCTGAAGGCGTCCGCCAGCACCCGCACGCGCCGCAGCCAGAAGCCCGCCGGGCGCGGCTCCGGAACGGCTCGCCATGGCCCCGCCTGCTTCAGGAGCTCGATAAGCGCGGGATCCATGATCCAGGTGACGGCGGCGCCGGGATACGCCGCGTGCAGCGCGAGCACCGCCGGGATGTTCAGAATTGTTTCTCCCAGGCGGTCCGTCCTGACATACAGAATGCGCTTCACGATGCGCCTTTCTCACCGACCGGACCCGTGTCCGCCAGCACAACCGACGCGCGCCCGCACGCCAGACCCGCCAGGATCCAAAAGAGCGCCGCGTGCCTGAGCGCGTAGAAGTTCGTGTCGAACACCGCATGCAGCATGAACGCCACCAGCCCCGCCGCCGTGCCCGCCAGCATGGGCCGCTCCACCACATCGCGCCCCATCCGGATCGCGCGCGCCCAGAGCCGAAGCATCCCGCTCAGCAGCCAGCCGACCGCCGCCAGTCCCGCCAGTCCGGTCTCCGCCCAGATCTGGAGATAGCAGTTATGCGCGTACCGCGGCATGCGTTCCCCGCCGACGCAGAACGCCAGATAATTATCCATGAACGTATTGAGCCCATGGCCGAGGAACGGACGCGTCTTGATCATTTCCCAGGCCGTGCCCCACATGTACGCGCGATCCTGGATTCCACCTGTCTTGAACGTCAGGAGCGACGCCAGATAGCCCGTGCGCACCAGCGGCACCAGCGCCGCGGCACCGAAGGCGGCGCCCGCCCAGGCGATCGGGACCCGCAGTCGCCTGTCGACCACCGCGAGAAAGAGCAGGCCGGCCGAAAGCGCGACCCAATTCCCCTCCGCGCGTGTCTCGATCAGGCACCAGCCGAGAAATCCCACGATGACCCAGCGCGCGACCCGCACAATCCGCGGCCCGCTCCAGCGCTGCGCCAGCACAATGGGCAGGACCGTCATGAGATAGACCGCGAGATCGATGGGATTTTCATACGGGCCCTGCATGTCCTGATAATTGTGCGAACGCATCCCCCGCAGCGGGTCGGCGCCGAGGTACTGCCCAACCGCGCCGTCCAGGCCCACGACCACGGCCGACATGGCGAGAACGATTCCGCACCGCGTGGCCACGCCGGGCCGCCGCGCCACGTCCGCCACGAAGACCGTGAACAACGCGTACTCGAGCGTCTTGCCGATCCAGCCGTCGATCGAGAGCGCCGGGTTGGTGCTCCACAGCCACGAGAGGCCGCAGATCACGACGTAGGCCGCCAGCGCCAGCGCCACCGGGCGCACCGGACTCCGGCGATGGAGGAAGAGGGGACGCTCCCCGCCCGCGTGCTCGAGCAGCCACCCGGCCAAGAGCAGGCCGAAACCGACTTCGACCGCCGACTTGGAGAACGGCAGCATGAAGAGCACGACGTACAGCGTGCCCTCTTGCAGGCGCCGGCCCACTCGCCGAGATCCGCTCATACGGGACTTTCCAGCCCGCTCGACACCACGCGCCAGGCGACGCCCCGCGGCTCGCAACCGCGCCGGATGTGCTCGAGGAGATCCGCCGGCGGGTCCGCGATCGCGACGAATACCGTTTGAACCCTCCATGCACTGATCGCCTGCTCGAGGTCCTCGCGCGACCCCAGCACCGGGACGCCGTGAATGCGGCTCCCCAGCTTGTCCGGATCGTCATCCAGCACCCCCACCACGCGCAGGCCTCCCGGTCCTTCGTGCAGCGACCGGAGCGAGCGCAGCATCGCCGCGCCGACGTCCCCCGCGCCGACGACGAGGACAGGCGTCCCGCCCGAGGCGGCGCGCCGGATCCATTCATCCAGCAGCCGCTCCGTGACGCGCGCGCCCGCCACCGCCAGCAGCGTGATCATCCAATCAATGACGAAGACCGCCCTGGAGTAGCCCTCGAAACGCCAGAGGAACAGCACCGCCAGCGCCGAGAGCATGGACGCGAGCGTCACCGTGCGGACCAGCCCCACAAGGTCCGCGAGACTGACGTACCGCCACAGCCCCCGGTAGAGGCCGCAGACCGCGAAGCAGGCGATTTTGATCACCAGAATCAGCGGGAGCGACTGCGCGATCTGCCTCGACAGCGGCGGGTTCAGCCCCCCCTCGAACCGCAGGAGATACGCCAGCACGTACGCCGCGCTGAGCAGCAGGAAATCCGCCAGAATCTCGAACAACCGGCGCTTGTGCAGGAGGATGGTGTCGATGCGGGTGACCCGGACCGCGCGAGCCTCGGCGGGCACCGCGGCGCCGGCGGCGATCCGGTACACCTTGACCCGCGAGAGATACCGCCCGAGCAGCAGCAGCACGGCGATCGTGAATAGGCCCAGCGCGAGCACCGGCAGCGCGTTCAGAAGCCCGGCGAGAATACTGAGCGCGCCCAGGCTGGCACTCAGGAGGTACAGGACGCCCATCGTCTGCCTCGTCGACAGACCAAGAATCGCCAGCCGGTGGGAGACATGGTCCGTGCCGCCGACGAACGGATGCTGCCCGTGCCGCAGCCGTTGAATGGTGACGAACAGGGTGTCGAAAATCGGCACGGCGAGCACCAACACCGGCACCGCGAGCACGCTGAGCAGCTGGGCGGAAGGCTGCCATGTTCCCATGACCGAGAGTGCCGCAAGCACAAGGCCGAGCACGTGGCTTCCGGAATCGCCCATGTAGATTTTCGCGGGCGGCAGATTGTACTGCAGGAAGCCGAGCGCGGCGCCGAACAGGACGGCGCTGTAGCCGACGAGCGTCCAGTCCCCCAGCAGCCAGGCGTGGACGGCGCAGAAGCCCGCGGCCATGCCGCCGATTCCGGCGGCGAGCCCGTCCATGTTGTCCAGCAAATTGAACGCGTTCATCACGAAGACGAACCACAGCACCGACAGCGGAATGGAGAGCCACGGCGCCTGGTCGAGCTCGATCCGAAGCCCCGCGAGGACCATCAGGCAGCCGATCAGGAGCTGGACCACCAGCTTCACATACGGCCGCATGCGCCTAAGATCATCGCCGAGCCCGAGCAGAAAGACGGCCCCGGCCCCGGCCATCAGCACCCCGCCGGCTCCCCGCAGGGGCAGCCACAGCACCGCGCCCGCAAGGAATCCGAAAAAGATGGCGACGCCGCCCAGGCGCGCCACCGCCCTCCGCCCCCATCGGTCCTGCACGGGCCGCGACACCAATCCCGCGCGCACTGCGGCCATGCGCACAAGCGGCGTGAGCACGAGTGTCGCCACGAAGGCCGTCAGGCTCGCCGCGAGCGGCGTCCAAGCGTGTTCGAGTCCCTCCACCGTCATCCCTCCCCTGCCGACTCCTTCCCTCCGGCCGCCCTCACCGGGCCGCGGCGCCCGACGCGGCCAGGCGCGCTCGCGTATCCTCGACGACGTTCTCGATGATCTCGTCGAGCCCGAGCGTCGGCTCAAAGCCGATGAGGTCCCGGATCTTGCTGATGTCCGGCACGCGGCGGGGCATGTCTTCGTACCCTTCCTCGTACGCTTCCGCGTACGGAATGTACTCGATCGGCGACGCGCTGCCCGTCGCGCGGATCACCCGCTGGGCGAGTTCTTCGATCGTCACTTCCTCCTGGCTGCCGATATTGAACACCTGTCCGACCGCTCGAGGGTGCTCGATCAGCTCCAGCAGCGCCTCAACCAGATCGCGCACGTGCAGAAAACAGCGGGACTGTCCGCCATCCCCGTGCACCTGCAGCGGCTCCCCTGCGAGCGCCCGCGCAACGAACCGGGGGATGACCATCCCGTACGCGCCCGATTGCCGCGGGCCGACCGTGTTGAACAGCCGCCCGATCACCGTTGGCACGCCCTTCTCCTTCCAGTACACGTACGCGAGGATTTCATCCACCGCCTTTGAGGTCGAATAGCTCCAGCGCGTCTTGAGCGGCGAGCCCAGGACGCGGTCGGTCTCCTCGCGCAGGGGTCCGGTCGAGTTCTTACCGTAGATTTCCGACGTGGAGGTGATGAACACCTTCTTCCGGTACCGGTGCGCCATCTCGAGCACGATCTCGCTGCCCCGGATATTGGTCATGAGCGACTCCAGGGGCCGCTTGATGATGAGCTCCACGCCGACCGCCGCAGCCAGGTGGAAGATCACGTCGGCCCGCTCCGCGAGCTTATCGACCAGATGCTCGTTCAGGATGCTGCCGATGACGATCTGGAAATCCCCGTGGCCGTCCAGGTGCGCCACGTTCTCGTACCGGCCCGTCGAGAGATCATCCAGCACCGTCACCTGATCTCCCCTGGCCACCAGCGCCTCCGCCAGGTGCGATCCGATGAACCCCGCCCCGCCCGTAATCAACGCCCTCATGCGCACAGCTCCTCATACACGCGCTCCAAGTCGCCCACCAGGCGCGCGGCGGCATACCGCCCGGCGACGAACGCCCGTCCCGCCGAGCCCATCCGCCTCCGCTCGCCTCCGTAGGTGGCCAGGTAGCGCAGCCCCTCACACAACCCCTCCACGTCCCCCGTCCGGACCAGCATCCCATGCGCCATCCTCAGGCAGTGCCCGTGGGTCTCCCCCGGACCCGGCCCCAGCAATTCAGCGACCCCGCCCACGTCCGTCGCCAGCACCGGCCGCCCGGCAGCCATCCCTTCGATCAGCGACACCGGCGTGCCCTCGTTGCGCGACGTCAGGCACACCACGTCCATCCGCCCATACAGCCGACGGGTGTCCTGCTCCCACCCCGTGAACAGGACGCGATCCGCCACGCCCAGCCGGCGCGCCTCCGCTTCGAGCTCGCCGCGCAACTCCCCGTCCCCGACGATCTCGAATTGCACCCGCGACAGGACCGGATCGCGCTCACTAACCTTGATGGCCTCCAGGAACATCCGGTGGTGCTTAATCGGCACGAGGCGGCCGATGAGCCCCACGCGGATTTCTTCGCCGTCCTCCGGCGCCTGGGGCATCGCGAGCAGCTCCTCCAGCGGAAGCCCGAGCGGCACGACGAGAATCTGTTCCGGCCGTCCGATCCGGCGCCGCAGGAGGTCCTGGCGCACGGCCTCGCTGACCGCGATCAGCCGGTCGCTGCCTCGCGCCAGCAGCCGTTCGATCTGAATGAACGCGTTCGTCCGCGCCGGGCTGAAATAGCCTTCCAGCACGTGCCCGTGAAACGTATGCACCACCCGGCACCGGCGCCCCCCGCGCCCCCAGAGGGCGTTGTAAACGATCGCGGCGGTGCGTCCGAGCGCGCCGGCCTTGGACGTGTGCGTATGCACGATCCGGGGCCGCTCCTGGATCATCAGCGAGAGAATCTGCCACCAGGCCCGCAGGTCCGCCAGCGGCCGCACGGCGCGGCCCATCGCCGGCACGACGGCCACGCGCACGCCCCGCCGGATCGCCGTGAGTCTGAGATCCCCCTCGTGAGGCTCGGCGACCCCGGTCACCAGCAGCGACTCGTACCTCGGCCCCCTGAACCCTTCGCCCAGCACGATCGCGTGGACCGCGGGCCCCCCGATGTTCATGCGCGCGAGGATCCGCATGATGCGCAGGGGCTCCGCGGCCGGCGCCGCGCGCAGCGCGCTGCGGCGCTGCGGCACGGTCTGCCGAATGAGCCACTCCTCCGCCGGAGTCATGCGTCAGCTCCCGCGTGCGCCCAGACGCGCCGAGCCTTCCGGCGAGCCGCCGTCTGCCTGAGCCAGAGCTCAGTCGTCAGCCACACCCACAGCGCCCCGCCCGCATCCACCCGGCCGCGGCAATGCGCGTCAAGCAGCGCGAGCAGCCCGGCGCGATTCGCATAGCGCGACACTTCGGCCTGGCCCGAACCCAGGAGGTCCTGCACTGCGTCGCGCCAACTCCCGCGGAACCAGGCACCGACCGGCACGCCGAATCCGGCTTTGCCGCGGCCGGCCGTCTCCGGCGGGATGAGATCCGCGCATGCGCGGCGCAGGAGCCACTTGGTCCGGCCCGCCCTGATGCGCATCCGATCCGGCAGTGCCGCCGCAAATTCGATCAGCGCCGTATCGAGCATCGGGGAGCGCAGCTCAAGGCCGTGGGCCATGCTGCAGCGATCGGCCTTCACCAGCAGCTGCGACGGCAGGTAGTGGGTGAAATTCAAATGCAGGAGCCGTCCGAGCGTCGTGCACCCCGCCGATTCGGCCCAGCGCTCGCGGACCATGCCGGACAAGCCGCCGCGAGTTCCGACCGAATCCAATCCTTCGGCGAGCCATGCCCACGGATCTCGCACGTACGCGGTCCATTCCAAATACGCCTCCGGAAGCGAACGCTCCGCAGAGCGGGCGAAACGCTTGACCCTGGCCGCAAGGCTGCGTTCGTGTCCGTCAGGCAGCAGACGCGCCGCCCGCGCCGCCAACCGGGCCATCGCGCGCGGCATCCGTTCGGCCCACAGCGCCGCCCGCATCCGGTCGTATCCGGCGAAGAGCTCATCGCCGCCGTCGCCGGTCAGCGCCACCGTCACGTGCCGCCTGGCCAGCTCCGAGAGCAGATACAGCGGGAGCGCCGCCGTGTCGCCGAAGGGCTGATCGTACTGCCGCACGAGCCGCTCCACCAGCTCGATGGGCTGCGGACCGACCGGGAACGTGGTATGGAGGGCGCCCACCCGTCGCGCGGCCGCCTCCGCATACCGGCTTTCATCGTATCGCGGATCGTCCGGAAAGGCGATGCTGAACGTCCGCACCGGGCGTGCCGGCTCAGCTGAGCTCATGAGCGCCGTCACGATGCTGGAATCCACTCCCCCGCTCAGGAACGCCCCGACCGGCACGTCAGCCACCAGGCGGCGGCGCACCGCCTCCGCGAGCAGCTCCCGAAGACGCCCCGCGGCCTCTTGATCGGTCACCGGTCCGCGGGTCTTCCACTCGAGCCGCCAATACCGCTCCAGAACCGGCTCGGACGCCCCGGGCCCGAATCGCGCCATGGTCGCCGGCGGAACTTCCCGGATGCCTCGATAGGCGGTGCGCGGCTCGGGCGCGTGCCCGAACGCCAGCACCCCCGGCAGCGCCGACTCATCGACGTCGCACGGCACGTGGGCATGCGCGAGAAGCGCCTTGATTTCGGAGCCGAACGTCAGGCACGTGCCGTCCGTCCAATAGAACAGCGGCTTCTTGCCGATCCGGTCTCGGGCGAGCAGCAGCGTGCGACGCCCTCCATCCCAGACGGCCAGCGCGAACATGCCATCCAGCCGCCGCACGACGTCCGGTCCCCACTGGAGGTACCCCCGCAGCACGACCTCGGTATCCGACGCGCTGTGGAATCGATGCCCTCGAGCGGCGAGCTCCGAGCGTAGCTCGCGGAAGTTGTAGATTTCTCCGTTGTAGACCAGCCAGACCTTGGAGTCTGTGTCCGCCATCGGCTGCCGCGCCGCGTCACTCAAGTCGATGACTTTCAAGCGGGCATGCGCCAGGGCGATGCCGGGTTCCGGCGATGCCGCCACGCGCTCATCAGGGCCACGATGGCGCAAGATGTCCGCCATCGCCGCCGGGTCATCCGGCGGGATCGGCTCCGCATCCCAATGCACCATGCCTGCAAAACCGCACATTCAGCACTGCTCCCGATCAGCATTGGCGTTCACTGTCTCAGCCGCGTCCCAAGCGCAAGGTCCGGGGCCCGCGCCGATGGCGCTGCCATTGCGGAACGCGAGCGTATCCAGCATGACACCGTAGCGAAGCAGCGGGGCGATCAGCCGGCGCAGCACCGGGCGCCGCATGAAGGCGTGCAGGAGGTTCCGCAGCCGCTGGGGGCCGTCATAGAACTGCGTCGGATTGTAGTCCAACACCCGCTCAAGCGTCACATCCTCGTAGCGGTCATAGTAACGCCCGAGCATGCGCAGATGAAACCCCGGCGAGCGGAATGAGAGCAGCTCGTCCAAATACGCCGCGTCCCGCCCGATCATCGCGTACAGTCGACGGCGCAACGCACGCGGGAAATAATGGATGAGCCACGTCTGCGAATGCGAATCGTAGGGGATCGAGCGATGGGGCACCTGGTGCAGACAGGCTCCGCCGGGCGCCAGCACGCGGGCGCCCTCCCGGTAATACGCGTGGAGGTAATCCGCCTTCACGTGCTCGAGCACCTGCTCACTGTAGATGAAGTGGAACACGCCGGAGGGAAAGGGGAGCGTCAGACCGTCGTACTGGAAAAAGCGATCACCCTCGACGCCGAACAGCTCGCGGGCGATCCGGTTCTGCTCAGCCATCGGGTGCAGATCCACACCGTACGTGTCGAGATACCCGAGCGCCAACAGCGAGAATGCCGTCGCGCCCACTCCGCAGCCGTAATCGAGCACTCTCACCTGCTCCCGCGGAACATGTCCCGCATGCCGCAGCAGCTTCTTCATGACATTGCGGTGCCCATAGACCAGGCAGTTCGCTGCCACCTCTCGCCGATAGTCCGCAACCAATTCGCGCGCGCAAGAAAGGCCTCCAGGCCGCCGCGCCTGCTCCAGGATCCTGACGAACTGTTGATCGATCGGATCAGCCATCGGCCCCTGCCCCTCGCCCGACCGCGGGCCGCGACCGCCCTGCCCACCAGGCCGCCAAGGTCGCGGTCGCCGGCATGCCGATGGCTAACCAGAAGGGGTACCGGATGCGGTACAGCGCCCCCACGTTCGCCACGACCAGCCCGAGCAGCAGCATCCCGCCGAGCGCAAACGCCGTCAGCATCCACACGCCGGGCCTCGTGCGCGCGCGGACCAGGCTGATGCCGGTGAGCAGCAGCAAGCCGTACATCAGCGCCGTCTCGGCCCCGGCCAGCATCCGGCCGAGCCGTCCGGTTTCCCGGCCGCGCTCGAACCAACTGCCCGGAAAGGGCGCAAGCAGGCCGATCTGCAGGGCGCGCGGCATGTATCGCAGCACATCGGAGGCACGGGTGAAATGCACTTCCCGGTCGATATTGGACCCCGCGTAAGGAAAGAACGTCGTGAAGTCATTTCGCGCGTGGGCAATGGCCACCAGCACACCACTGAACCGCCCTCGCGTGTAGGCGAGACGCTCGGCGAATACAGGCTGTCCATCGGACGTATACCAGATCCGCTGGTTCGCGGGCAGCGCGTCTTCAGATATGCCCTTGGAGCGCATCTCAAGTTCCCGCTCGGACATCACAAGGCTCTCCGGAATCGGTGGCACCCCCGACGCCTTGTTTCGCTCGAACCAGACCGTGGCGGTGCCGAACGCGAACAGGAGCGCCGCCCCCGCTAGGCACGACCGCCAGGGCAATGCCCGGCGGCGCCATGAGACGCCGAGCAGCGTCAGGCACGCGAGTCCCCAGATCATGCAGTTGTACTCGCTCATGTACCCGCGGACTGCGCTGGCCATGAAGAACCCAGCCACGACCCAGACGCTGATGCGCACGATGCGCCCTTGGCGGTCTTCGCGAGTCTCGACCAGCAGGACGGCCGCGTAACAGACCGCGAGCTCGCCGGCGATGAACCAGGGGTCCTTGATGAGTTGCGTCAAGTGCAGGAGAAGCGACGGCCACAGCCCCACGATCAGCGCAGCCAGCCATCCCGCACGCGGACCGAACAGCTCCCCCGCCAGACGGTTCGCCATCCACACAAGCAGGAGATACATGGCGGTCAACAGCGGGAGTATGCTCAGGCGTGAGTCGCCGAACACCGCCATCAGCAAGGAGGCCGCCCGGCTGTGAATCGGCGCCTGTCTGGCCATCCACGACCGCCACCCATCCTCGCCAAGCACGCGCCGCAGCGCCGCTGCTTCGTGCTGCGCATCACTGGCATCGATCGCAAAGTTCCAATATCCGTTTTGATTCCGCAAATCCGGGCGCCATTCCGAGCGCGCCAGCGCCCACATGCCAACCGTCGCGACCATGTGCACGCCGGCCAGAATCAACAGGAGCTTCGCGAGTGATGGTCGCCGTTCTCTCGCCAATGCCCGGCTCATACGCCCCGTTCCTGTTCAGCGCCTTTGCGCGCAGTGACAATCAGGTGAGTGGCCATGTCTCGCAGGCCGGGGAGATCGCTCACGCGATCATCCGTCCGCTCCCACCGCCGCAGCGCGCCCGGCAGCAGCGTTGGAGCCAGCTTCTCCAGATAGATGAACGGGCCGAAGAAGCGGCCGGTGACGCTGATAGCCGAAAACCCCGCCGCCGCGAAGGCCCGGCGCAGGCCGAGGCTCGTGTCGAACCGCTGGGGGAGCTTGGGAAACGGCAGGCCAGGAATGCGCGAGCACAGCGTGTTGTAGAGCCCGTACCCCGACGCGGCCATCAACGGGGCGGCGGTGATAAAGCACACCCCGCCGTCATCCAAGACGCGCCAGACCTCCCGCAGCGCCGGTTCCAACCGGTCAAGATACCGGATGACTTCGATGGAGACGACGACATCGAAGCTCCGGTCCCGGCACGGAATCGCCCCAAGCTCTCCACGAAAGATGGGACACTCCGGGACAGCCCGTTTCGCCCGCGCGGACATGTCCGCGGACGCGTCCAGCCCGACCGCCCGATGCCCCATCGCCCGAAACCGGGCCAGATTGAATCCCGTGCCGCATCCGGCGTCCAGAATCCGCTGAGGCGCCGGCCGTGTCCGGAGCATCTCCTCCAACGCCTGTTCGATCTTCATGCGGCCGTATGAAAACACGCTCCCGTAGGGGTTCTCCCGGTAGACGTCGTAGCGGCGCTCGAAGAGCCCCACGTGCCGCGAATGATACTCGATGGCCTGTGTCTCGACGTCCTTCATCCCGCCGCTCCAGCGGCCACCACTTCCCTGGATTCGGCCGCAGGCTGCCCGAATCGCCTCGCCGCCTCAGACATCGTGAGGATGTCAAGCGTCCCCTCGCGACGACGCCGGTCGGCGTACTCGAGAATCCGCTCGAATCCCCAGAGCAGGCGGTCCTGTTCCACTCCCAGCGTGCAGGGATGCGTCCACAGGTGGAACACCGCTCCCTCACGAATCGCCGCATCGATCCCCCGCCGGGCGCGGGCCACCCGCGCCCGCACAGGGATCAGACGCCGCCACCCGAACATGAACTGGTACATCATGCTGCCCGGAAGCTCCCACAGGCCCGGCAGCACCTCATGCGCCACGACAGGCTCGGGCGTCCGGGCCAGCACGTCCTGCAGCACGTGGCGGAGCTTTCCTGCCCATCGGAGGCGCGCGTCCCGGAAGAGCTCGCGGGTCGGGCCGCGATACACACAAAACCCCGCTTCGCGGGCCAGCGCCAGGTGGCCGATCCGGTCGCGGGGGTACACCAGCGCCCGCAGCTCGGCACCGAACCGCGCGGCCGCGTCACGCGCCGCGCGGAACTCGTCCCGCGCGAGCTCCGGCGCGCACCCGTCCTCGCTGAGTTCGACATGAGAAAAGCCGTGGCAGCCAAGCTCCTGAGGCACGCGGCACGCGAGAATGCGCCTGACGAGGTCCGGTGCGTACCAGAGCGGCGCCGCGCTCCATCGCGTGCAGGGATCGAACACGTACCAGTCGCTCCCATCGGGCAGGCGTCCGTGCTCCAGATCCTGATGCGCCTCCCCGTCCGTCCGGGCGCACGTATCCAGACAGAGGTGCCCCGTCACGGCCCACGTCGCGGACACCCCGTAGCGGGCCAGCAGCGCAAGGAGCTCCTCCGACGCGCTCCGCCCGGCCAGCAGCGCGCCCGCGCGCCGCCGAAACCACATCCGGTGGAGCGTGCCCCACGCAAGCTCAAGATCGAGGGAAATGACCATCACGCCTCGCGCATGGCTCTTGCTGACGGGAGCAGCCCCCGTTGAGGCGGATGACGTCGAGCGACGCGCGGTGCGGCCTGCTCGACCACGACGAGTTCGCGGTGTGTCGGCAAGCTCCGTGTAGAGTGCCTCATACTGCGCCGTGATCTGCGCGATGCTGAAGTGCTCGATGATTCGCGCCCTGGCCGCTTCACCCAGGCCGCTCCGGGCCGCCGGGTTCATCCGAACAACGTGGGCGATGGCCGCCGACAGCGGCGCGATCTGCCCCGCCGGCACCACGAGGCCGGTCTGCCCGACCAGCGCCGGCGCGTCCCCGACATCGCTCACGATGCACGGGACACCGCAGGCCATGGCTTCCCCCACCGCGTTCGGGCAGCCCTCCCCATACGTCGATGCAGAGCAAAGCACGTCCATCCCGGCCATCAACGCGCCGACGTCGCCGCGCTCCCCGAGCAGCGCCAGTCGCGATCGCCACTCGCCGCCGGGCAGCATCGCCCTGAGCGCGCGATTCTCGTCCTCGAGCCCCGCCCCAATCGCCACCACGTGCAAGCCGGGCATCAGCCTCGCCGCCTCCGCGACGGCGCGAAAGAACACCCCATGCCCTTTCATGGGATGCCAGCGCGCCACGATACCGACGATGGCGGCGGACTCCGGCCAGCCGAGCCAATCCCGCAACGCCGCTCCGGCATCCGGATCCGGGCGGAACGCGTCCGTGTCGAATCCGTTCGGGATGACGCGCATGCGCGCCGTCTCGTACCCCATCTTGGCGTGCACCGCCTTCCCGCGATGGGAATTCACGACGATCGCATCCACCCTCCGCGAGAGCCGCGCGTTCGCCGCGACGATGAGACGCGTCAGCAGCGAGCCCTCCGACAACCGCATGTCGGAACAACGCAGATTCCAAACCAGCGCGGGCCCGCGAACCAGCCGCGCCACGGCGAAGCCCGCGAGATCCGCGTGGTACAGCCACGTCTGGATCACATCGGGCTCCATCGCCCGCGCGATGCCCGCCAGGCGCCGCAGCACCCTCGGCCCCGCCGGCCGCCCCCGCCGCAGCCCGAGCGCGTGGACGCGGAACCCCGCCCGCTCGAGCCGCTCGCCCACGGGACCGGCCCGGGTGAGCGAGACGATCTCGGTCTCGAACCGCGCGGGGTCCATGCGGAGCGCGAGCTTCTCGAGCATGCGCTCCGCCCCCGCGGTCTCGAGATCCGTGCTGATGTGGAGGCAGCGGACCGCGCGGCGGCTCATGCCGGTTTTCCGCATACCAGGGTATACCAGGTCACAGATAATTCCTCCTCAGGCATCGCAGCATACGGGGCCGTCAGGCGCTCGCGGGCGAAGCCTGCTCCGAACGGCTCCCGAACCGCGTGGTCCCTCATCAAGGCGAGCCCGCACTCCTCGATGAGGGTCCGCCACTCGGACGCGCGGAGCCGGTTCGCCCATGAGCTTCGCCGGCTCGTCATCAGCTCCCAGAGACGCGGCGAGTATCGCAGGAAGCGCAGCCAATCCATGCCGGGATTCAGATGGTAATGGTCGCGCAGGTCGATGATGTGGCACATCACGCCGCCGGGCCGCAAGACCCTCGCCAGCTCCTTGAAGACCGCCCGGGGATCCTTCACGTGCTCCAGCACGCTCTTCGACCAGATCACGTCGACGGAATCCGGCTCGAGCGGAAGCCGCGTCCCGTCGTAGAGATCGAGATGCAGCACGTCGGGCGGAATCGGGCCAGACGGATCCAGCCGCTCCGGGCGGCACGTACCCGCGCCCGGCAGCGCCCCGCGCTCCAAGGCGTCCGCGAGCCACCGCCGGGTCCCGGCGTACGTGCCCGGATCGCGCGCGGAGCCGTCGAGGTACGGCGCGACATCCATGGCGACCGCTTTCGAGGCCCCCAGGAGCAGCGCCGCCACGAGCATGTCGGGCGTCTGTCCCGGCCCCAGCTCAAGGACCGTCTTCCCGGCTGGCGCTCCCGTGCCCTCCAGCAGCGCGCGCAGCACCGGCAGAATCTTCTCCGGCGACCGGCCCATCCCGGTATGATGAAATCGCCGCGCCGCGCGTTTGACGCCCGGCACTGCCATGCACGCGTTCTGCACGACATGGCGCACGGGTGAGTCCATGACGGCCTCCCACACACCGGCACGATCCGTGCGCGCTGATTCGCGGTTCACCTGCTGATCCATTTGCCCCTTGCGCATTCACTGCGATGCCAGGGGTGGGACATGGGACGCGGGACCGGGAACATGTCTCCGCGCCTCAACGCTCGTCCTCTCCCTGCGCCACGTCCCCTGTCTCAAACGTGAGCCCTGTCCACGCGTTTCCCGCTCCCACGTGACACGTGACACGTTGCGCTCATCTTCCGTTAACACGGAACAGGCGCCATTTCGATCCGGCGGCGCGACGGCGGAGGCACCCGCCCGCCCAGCGCGAGCTCCGTAAAGAGCGCGTCGTACTCACCCGCCACGGCGCCGACGTCGAAGCGTTTGGCGGTTTCCGTTGCGCGCGAGCTCAGCCGCCGCCGGAGCTCGGGGTCGCCCGCCAACGCACGGATCGAATCGGCCAGCGCCGCGGGCGACTCCGGTTCGCACAGGAGGCCGTCCTCTCCGTGCGTGATGATTTCATCGGGGCCGGCGGGGCACCGCGCGGCAATGACCGGCGTTCCGCAAGCCATGCCCTCGACGATCACGTGACCGAAGCCCTCCCAGCGCGACGGCACGACGAGCATGTCCGCCTGCGCCATCCAGGGATACGGGTTCTCGGACCACCCGAGAAATGTCACGCGGTCCAGAAGGCCGAATTCAGCCGCCATCCCCTCAAGCGCCCGCCGCTCCGGCCCGTCGCCGAGCACGGTCAGCCGCACGGGGAGGTCCGGCAGGCTCCGGCAGGCATGCAGCAGGATGTCGATGCCCTTTTGACGGATGAGCCGCGCGACGGCGACGATCCGGAGCCCTTCGCGCCCGCGCAGCGCCGGCTGCGCGGCGTGCCGCAGCGACGCGATGCGCTTCAGATCGATCGGGTTGTAGATGGTGCGCACGCGCTCCGGCGGAACGCCGTAGCGCGCCCGGATGTCCGCCTCCACGCCGCGCGAGAGCGCCACCACGCGGTCCGCCTGCCGGTACGCCCAGCCGAGCAGCCGGTCGAAGGGCCCGCGCTTCAGGCGCCCTTCCGCGCTGCGGTGGTTCGATTCCCGAAGGACCAGCGCGCACGGCCGGCCCGCCAGACGCCACGCCGCCGTGAGCGCGAGATCGGCGTCCGGCATCGGCGCGAACGCGACCGCCGGCTTCGCTCGCCGCAGGATGCTCGCGAGCGGCAGCACCGCGTGCCGCACTCGCCGCGCGCGCAGCGGAATCTTGCGGACGTCGGCGGAGAGCTCCGCCGCGAACGGCCCGCCCGTGCCGAGGGCCAGCAGCACCTGCCATCGCCGGCGGTCGAGCCCGTTCGCCAGCGTCAGTGTCGTGCGCTGGGCGCCTCCGATCGCGAGCGACGGCAGGAAGATGAGGAGCCTCATGGCGCCTCCGGAAGACGCGAGCGGCACACGAAGAACTGGTGGTACGGGTTTTCCCTAGGGCGGAACTCGCGCGCGATCCGGAACCGGCGCGCGATCATCCCGCGCACCCGTGTCTCGGAATAGCCCCGCCGGTTGATTTCCCACTGATGCTTGCGGTCATGCGGGTGCCGGCGCGTCTTGAGAAACGGCACAGGCAGCCTTCCCGCCCAGCGGACCTTGGGCAGACGCGCTTCCAACTGCACATAGAACCCGCCGTGAGGCAGCGAGAGGATGAGTTTCCCGCCGGGACGGAGCACGCGGGCCAGCTCCGCCAGCGCCGCGTCGAGCTCCGAAAACGGCAGGTGCTCCAGCACCTGGCAGCAAAACGCGATATCGGCACACGCCGTCGCCAGCCCCAGTGCCGTCACCGACGTCAGCACCTCCGGGCTTCTCGCGGGATCAATATCCACATCAAGAAACCGGCCCCGGCACCCGAGCCGCCCGGCGTACCAGGGAATGAAGCCCGCGCCCGTGCCCACGTGCACGATGAGCGACGCGTCCGCGAGCTCCGGCATCGCGGCCTGGATCTGATAGTGGTACGACGCCAGCCGCTGGGGGGTCTCGTACCGCAGCGGGTGGAATCCCGCTTCGATCTCAGCGGCCGTCTCGCCGGCCATCCGCCGTCACTCCTCCCACATGCATCACATACTCCGCATCGATCGTGCGGCAGCCCGCTTCGGCCAGCAGGGCCTTGGCCGCGGCTTCCCGCCCCTGGCGCGGAAGCTCGACCGCGGCGCGTATGCACCGCGCGAACGCGTCCGGTGCGGGGTCGGCGGTGTATCCGTTCACGCCGGAGTGGATCCACCGGTCCGTAATTCCGGGCAGCCGGCTCGCGACGACCGGCACCCCGCAGCACAGCGCCTCCAAGAGCGGAGTGCCGAGCCCGTCATGCACCGATGGGAACACGAACACGTCCGCCAGGCGATAGTACGCTTCCGGGCGCTCCACAAAGCCCTCCTCGAACAGGACCCGCGAGCCGAGTCCGAGCTCCTCCGCCAACCCCTTCAGATCATCGATCAGCGGCCGATCCGGATCATCGACCGGCCCGCTGACCAGCAATCGAAACCGGTCTGGCAGATGGCGCATCGCGCGGATCGCCAGCGCCTTGTTCTTGCCCCTGATGTACTTCGACATTTCAACCAGCACGATGTCCTCCGCGCCGAAGCGCCCATCGGAGGCCCGAGCGGCTTCGCGCAGTGTCCAATCCACGTAGAACCTCCGCTCATCGACCGGATTCGGCCGGCACCAGATCCTGCGGAACCCAAGTGCGGCCGCCCGCTCGGCCAGGCGGGGGGAAATCGCGACGATGAGACTCCGCGTCCGCTTGAGCACCGGGCCGACAAGCCAGCGCATGCCCGCGGGATCATCGGGCCGGCTGTCCATCGTCACCACCTCCCGCACGATAGTCCGGCCCGTGAGACCGGCCCAGATGACGGCCGTGCCGCACACCCAGGATGAGCCGAGGACGTGAACGGCCCGCCATCGGCGTCCGAACCGGACGAGCCACAGCGCAGTCCGCGCGCATTCATCGAGCCCCGACAGGGCGTACCACCAACGGCGGATCCACCGCGGAGGCCTCCCTTCGCGCCAGCCCACCCAGCGCTTGAATGGGCTGGAAATCTTGGCGACGCGAACTCCATCCAACACGTAGCGGCGCGTCCGCCAGGACCATTCGAACGCCGAACTCGCCAGCACGGCCGTCTCGATTCCGTACTGCGCTTTGAGTCGCGCATACAGCCGGTGCATCCGCAATCCGGAGCCCGCATATTCCGGCGGGTACTTGCTGCTGACGACCAGCACGCGCGCGGCGCCGGGCTGCGGCGCCCGCGCCTGGACTGCCACGCGATAACGAAGCAGATACCACAGCGCCTTGATTCCATCGCTCATCCGGATCTTCTTTCCCTGCTTCCGAGTCCGCGGCGCGTAGCGCACCGGCACTTCCCTGGGGCGGATGCCCCGTCGCAGGAGCTTCGCCGTCATCTCGACTTCGAATTCAAACCCATGCGCGCCGACCGCCAACGTCTCAAGCGTGCCCCGGCGCACCGCTTTGTAGCACGTCTCCACATCGGACACCCGGGCGCCGTAGAGCAGCGTGGCCGTCAGGCTGATCATCTGATTCCCCAGCCGCCACAATGCCGGCATCTCCGCGGCTCGGAAATCCCGCCGCCCGTACACCGCCTCCACGGCTGGATCCGAAAACGGCTCGAGGAGCGCCGGGTAGTCCTCCGGAAAGAGCTCGAGGTCCGCGTCCTGCACCAGGCACACATCACCCGTGGCGCGCCGATATCCCAACCGAACCGCGGCGCCCTTCCCCCGGTTGCAGTCGGCATGCGCGACCACGATCTCCGCGCCCCCGCGCTCGCCTGCCAGCGCGTCCGCGGCTTCCCGCGTGCCGTCCGTGGAGCCGTCGTTCACGATGATGATCTCGCGCTCCCACCCTGGAAGCGCGACGCGCGCCACGCGCTCGACCACCGCCGAGAGGGTGTCTCGTTCGTTGAACACCGGAATGATCACGCTGAGCTTCATGCCTCGTGTCCCCCGCCCGCCGGCCGCATCGCCCGGTCCAGCATGAGCCAGGCGCTGATGATCCACACGGGAGTCCAGACGATGAGGTACCGCGCGTCGGAGTCGACATGCGTCAGCGTATGGAACGCGCCAGCGGACAGCAGGATCGCGCCGCCGGCCCACGCCGCAGGAGGCAGTGCCGACAGACGCCGCCGGAAGCCGCGCCCGCGCAGCAGCCAGCCCGCGCCAATCACGGAAAGCAGCGAGAGGCTTCCGAAGTACACGGCGTTAAACGCCCGGTGACGGGAGGAATATTTCGGATAGACCGGCACGAAATAGGCTCCCAGTTTTGCCGCAACATACCGCGCGCAATAGGCGGGATATGCCCCGCAGAGCTCGCCGACCGAGCGGTCTTTGGCCTCCCGTTCCGAAAACGGCACGTCGAGCGGCACCCCCATGTGCGGGTTCTGCAGGAGGTGTCCTCCCACGAATGTCCGCCGGGCGATGTCGGCGTGCTCCGCATGCTTGACCTGGCCTGCCGCCAGCCAACAGCCTACCCAGGCCCCGAACCCCGCGCACAAGGCAAGCAACCCCCAGCGCACCCGCCGGTCCCGGCTCGCGAGCGCAAACGCCGCCACGCCGGGAAACACGAGCAGTCCCGTCGGGCGCGTGTAGACCACGCTGTACAAGAGCGCCGCCACCGAGACCCACCAGAGAGCCGAAGCGCGCGCGGCGGCGAGCAGGGCCAACAGCAGCGCCACTTGGATGAGAAAGAGCCCGTCGCTCAGCACGAACCACGCCCACTTGTATAGCTCGGGGTTCGCTCCGATGAATGCCAGCGCCCCCAGGCGCGCCCACGGGCCGGCCCCGGAGCGCCGAAGGACCGAGTCCGATAGCCACGGCAGCAGCGCAGTCAAGGCCACCGTTGCCGCCACGAACCCGCGCGGGCCGAGCCATCGCATCCACACCGTCGTCATGTGCGCGCCCTGGTAGCGCGGCTGGTAGAGGCTCTCGAAGGACATGGCCTGCCGGCCCACCTGCTCGACGCGGATCAGGTAGTCCTTCGTGTCTCCGCCGCTCCGGATGCCGCGGTAATAGCTCCCGATGGCCATCGTCCAGGCGACACCCACCGCCAGCGCAACCCACGGCAGGCCGCGCCCAAGCGGATGGTCCCGGCGTCCGAGCCCGCTCACGCGACGCCCGCCCATGTCTCGAACAGCCGGTCCCAGCGCTCCATGACCGGAAACACCCGCAGCCGCCGCCATCCCGGATGATGCAGCATGAGCGGCGCCGCATCCGTCAGCTGGCGGACCCACCACATGAACACAAGCGGCTCCCGCCACGCCTGATTGAGGCCGAGCCGGTCGAGGTGATCCGCCCACAGCGCCGCAACCGGCCCATCGAGAAACATCTCAGGGTAGCCCGGGAACTTCACCCCCGCGGGGTCGATGCCGCGCGCGCGCAGCGCGGCGGTCACGTCGGGGCGGAACGCGCATCCGAGGAACGTCACCGCGTCCAGCCCCGGCAGTCCCTCGGGCTCGAACAGCTCCCAGTCATGGACCGACAGCAGCCGCCCGCTCCCGCGTTCGACCAGGCAGTTCTCCGGCACGAAGTCGCCGTGCCTCGGCGCAACACGAATCGGCAGCCCCAGCATGCGCGCGCGCATCCAGGCGAGCCGGTCCTCGAACCATCCTCGCCGGCGGTCCCACTCCTCGGCGGTGAACCACATCCTCAGCGACGCGACCGGCTGCGCGACGGCGCGCTCGAAGGCCCGCTCGTCCATCGGGCGCATCCCGCCGGGGACCGCCGCGCTCAGCGTTTCGAGGAATTCAAGCGCGTCCGCGCACAGCCGCCGGCGCGTCCGCATGGACCGGATCACGTCCCCTCCGCCGGATCCGCTCGCGCAGAGTTCCACGCCGTACACGAGTCCGTCGTGCTCGCCCACTCGTTCCGCCTGTGGCAGCCGCGAGGCCACGAGCTCCGGCCACACCCGCGCGCGCATCCACTCCAGGGCGTCATGATGAGCCCGGATCCATCTGCCCGCCTGCGGGACGAGGCCGATGCGGACGATTCGGCGCGGCCCCCGCCGCGGGCGCACGCGCACGACCGCCTTGCCCGTTGAGGTCACGCGGAAGAGCGCGCCGTCCAGCCGCCAGTCCCCCCCGCCGCCGCACGCGCGCCGCAGCACGCCGAGAAGCGGGGACTCCCGAGGCACCCGCGAGCCGGTGATGCCGAACGCCGGCGCAAACCATCGTCCCGGCCGCCGCGCAGCCGGGTGCCGACTCGACACGGGCGTCTCCGGGCGCGCGTCCGCCGGCCAGACCGCGACGATCGAGCCGTAGTGCGGCCAAGTGACGTACCAGCGCCCCCGGTCGAATCCCGCCTGCTGCAGCAGCTTCCGGTACCCCCGCACGCTGTACGTGTACTGCCGGAACGGCGTTCCGCGGCGCCGCCTCAGGTACCAGTCGGTCACCGCCCGCGGAAGGAGCGCCGCGAAGCGCATCCGGACGTGCCCTTCCGGCACGCCGAGGAAATATTTGTAATTGATGCGGTTCTCGATGCCGATGTAGACCGAGCCGTCAGGACGCAGGACCCGGGCCACTTCGCGAAGAAAACGGCGCTGAATGTCTTCAGGGTCCCCCTCCGCGTGCGTGGCGATCCACTCGAACACGCCGTTCAGAATGACGGTGTCGAATGACTCATCCGGGAACGGCAGAGCCGCGCGCTCGCCGCCCTGAACGACGCGGAGCGTCTCCAGGCCCCGTTCGCGGGCCGACCCGCGAACCCACCGCACGTGCATCGGCGCCTGATCCAGCGCGGTCACGAGCGCGCCCCGCTCTGCCAGGTGCAGCGAGATCGTGCCCCACCCGCACCCGACATCCAGCACCCGCGTCCCGGGCCCCGTCTGCACGAGGAGCTCAAGCGCCAGGCGGCGCACCCCGAGCGTACGCTGCCAGATGAGCTCGGCTTCCCGCAGCGGCACGTCGTCGCAGAGGCGGAACATGGCATCCCGCCATCCGAGCACGTCGGCTTCGTGCGCCATGCGCGCCATCCGGGCGGCCGGCACTCCCCAGTCGAACACGCGCGAGGGCTCCCCGAACATCGGCACCCCGTCTGCGACCGGATAGATCCTGGCGCATCCGGCGCAGGTCAACGACGCCGCGTCGTCCCAGGCCACGGCGCCGTGGCAGGACGGACAGGCCAGCTCAGTTGGCGAGAACGGGTTCAGCGAGGTCTCGAGCATCCGACTTCTCCGGCATCGCGCCGGTCACAAACGCCTCCAGGATCGCCAGGCGCACGGCGATCAGCTGCCAGCCGTGCTCTGACCGGCGCGCCCACACGGCACGCGCGGACGCGGGATCGACGCCCGGCGGGCGCGGAGGGCGCTGCGGTCCGTCCGCCAGAAGCCGCGCGGGCGGATACATGAAACCCGACTTCGGGAATTCCGTCAGCCGCGAGGGCACGTACCGCGCAAGCAGGCGCCGCAGCACCGATTTCTGTCCGAAGGCCGCGAACGCGCGCTGATCCTCCGCCGAGACGGTTTCGAGGAGCGCCCGGCTCAGGAACGGCGTCCGCACCTCGAGGCTTGCGCGCATGCTCCCCCGCTCCATGGCGGGGATGTAGCTGCCCGGCATGGTGCAGTCGAGATCGAACTGTCTCGCCGCAACCATGAGCGGCTGCCGCGAGTCGGGAAACCAGCGCTGGGCCATCGTTTCGAATCCCGGCTGAGTCCGCAGCCACGGCGCCGTGCGTCCGTGTTTCACCGCCAGCACGCGGGCAGCATCGCCGGCGCCGAGCAGCGCCGAGGCCGTCCTGAGCGTCCCGGACCGCGCGAGCGGCCCGCGGACCATGCCGCCGAGCGCCTGCCTAAGCGCCGCGGGCAGGGCCAGGGCCGCGCGCATGCGATAGAGCACCTGATAGCGCCCGTACCCGTAGAAGAGCTCATCGCCGCCCATGCCGCACAATGCGACCGTCATGCGCGACACCGCCGCCGAGGCGATCTGATGCACGGACGCCGCCGTCAGGTTATCGTTCAATTCCCCGTACAGCGCGAGCACCGATGCGCCCGAGGCGCGGAACCGCTCCGCACGGCTGTCCACGATTTCGTGCGGCGTCTCGAGATGCCGCGCGATCGCCGCCGCGCGCGCCGACTCATCCCGGCCGTCCGGAAACGCCACGGTCAGCGCCAGCGGGCGCAGCTTCAGCTCCCGCACGGCGAGCGCGGCCACGAGGGCGGAATCGACGCCCGCCGAGAGAAAGATGCCCAGCGGCACGTCGGCGTACACCCGCCGCCTGAGCGACGCAACGAGCGCGTCTGCGATCCGGTCCAGCGTCCGTTCCGGCAGCGGCCGAACGGGGCCGCGCCCCCAGAGCGGCTCAGGCGCCCGCCAGTACCGCCGCCGGCTGACGAGGGCCCCGCGTTCGATGACGACGTGCATCCCCGGGCCCAGCCGCTCCAGGCCCGCGTACCCCGTCCCCGGCGGCGGCACGAAGCCCAGGCACAGGTACGCCGTCGTCTCCTCGGCCGACAGGCGCTTCGGCAGGCCGAGCCGCGCCGCGAGCGGCCCCGGTTCCGATGAGACATGGACGCCCTCGGGCGTTTCGGCAAGATACAAGGGCTTCTCCCCGAAGGGGTCCGTGACCAGGTGCACCCGGCGCCCGTCGAAGAGCGCGAACGCCATCATGCCGTCGAAGCGCTCCAGCGCCTCCGGGCCCCAGCGCCGCCATGCCTCCAGGACGACTTCCGTGTCGCCCGTCGTCGAGCAGCGCACGCCCTGCGCGGCCAGCTCCTCACGGAGCTCGCGGAAGTTGTACAGCTCGCCGTTGTACGCGAGCGCCCAGCCGTCGCGCACGAACGGCTGGCGGCTTGCAGGCGACGGGTCGATCACGGCGAGGCGGGCGTGCCCGAACACGACGCCCGAGTCGCGGTCGGCCCATTCGCCCGCATCGTCCGGCCCCCGATGGCGCAAGGCGGCGATGCCCGCGCGCGACGCCCTGAGGTCCGCCTCCTCGAGCGGACGCCTGAGCATGAGGCCCACGATCCCGCACATCCTCACGACCCCCTGAAGAACTCGTTCAGCGTCACCACCGTCGCCATGAGATCGCCGCCGCCCGCGGGCGCCTCGAGCCGCCGCTCGAGATCCGCGCCCAGCACGGCGAGATCCAGAAACGGCGCGTGCGCGGCCAGCACCTCCGAGCGCGCGGCGTCACGGACGGCCCGCCGCAGGCGGGGATCCTCGCGGAACAGGCGGTCGCGGTCCGGCCAGGTCCGGTCCGCCGCCTGCGGGTGCCGCGCGCCCCGCAGCCGCCGCCAAGCGTGCGCCGCGGTCAGCGACAAGGGCGAGCTGTCGATCCGGAGCCCCGTGTTCGCGCTCGGCAGCGCGGCCAGTCTCGCATCGAGCCGCCGGAGCGCCCGGCGCAGCACGCGCGCCGCAAGCCGGTACCGCTCGGGCATCGAGAGGTACAGCGCGAACACGTCGTTGTCGAACGTGAGCGTGCGCTGCTCGCCGCAGGTGCCGATGCTGGACACGTTCGGGTTCGTGTAGTGCCGCGAGAGCGCGTGCATCAGCAGGTACTCCCACAGGTCGAAGGGCGTGCGCGCCCACGGGCGCGCGCGCGCGATGACGTCCTCGACCGACTGCCGCAGCGCATCCGTCAAGCGGGCCCTCCAGGCGGGACGGACATAGCGCAGCAGATCCGTCCGCTTGAGCCGGTAGCTGATCCGGCGCAGGAACGCCTCCGCGAGATCGCCGCGGGGCGCCTCGAGCCGCCGGATGAACGTCCGGCGGCCGAACGCCTCCAGATACCGCACAGGCAGATACATGCCCTGGAACATGTAATCCAGCCCGTGGCCATGCAGCACGACGTCGGCGAGCGGCGCGACCTGATCGCGCAGGCCGAGAAACAGCGCGTGGTCGAACGCGTACATGCCTCCGCAGAGCTTCGACGCGTCATCCAGGATGCGGCCGTAGTGGCCGACCGGAAGGACGATGAGCGTGTGCGGCGCCCCGCGAGCCGCGGCCACGGTCCGCGCGATCTCGCCCTCCCGGTTCTCCGAAAACGCGACCGTCACGCATGAGACCGTCCGCGCCCCGCAGGCCGCCAGCACCGTGCGCGTGTCCATCCCGCCGCTGAGGAACAGGCCCAGCCGCGGCCCGTCGCTTGTCTTTCGCTCAAGCGCCCGCGCCAGGCGCCCGATCAGCGCGTCGGCCGCCGCGTCGAGCGACGGGTAGGCCGTCTTCGCGAAGTCGGGCCGCCAATACGCTTCGAGCGTCGTGGCGGCCCCGTCTGCCGTCAGCAGCGTCGCCGCAGGGAGGAACCGAGAAGCCGAATCATAGGTCTTCTCCCCCAGCAGGCGCTGCAGCCACATGAACTCGAAAACCGACTCTTCCCGGGTCCGCCTGGCCCCGGCCTCGCCGAGCGCGAGCCACAGATCGGCATAGGCAAGCGAGCCCAGCAGGCGCTCTCCCAGCCGCGCGTAGTAAAACGGGATGGAGGCGTACCGGTCGTTCACGACGCGAAGGCGCCGCCGGGTAAGGTCCGCGTGCACGATGAGAAACTCGCCGTTCAACTCCGCGAGGTCCCGCGACGGATGCTCACGCGACAGGAACCACCGGGCGGCGCCGGCGCGGTCGATCCGCTCTCCCAAGACGGGATTGCCGAATACCAGGACGACATCCGTCCCGGCTTCGACGATCGCGGGCGCGGGCCGGCACCCGCGCCAGTGCATCGCGAGCCCGCCGGCCGGCCGGGGCCAATCGCCCCGTTCGACGATCTCAACCTCCGCGCCCGCGGGGGACCAGCCGAGCTGGACCTGCGGGCGAAGCACGTGCGTGTCAGGTCGCGCAGGCGCGCCGGCCTCCGCCGTCGTGATCATCGCGCGGCCGTCTCCTGCGCCGGCAAACCCGGATCCGACCAGCCCATCACCCGCGCGTACCACTCATCGCCGCGCATCAGCGCCTCATGCGTCCCTTCCTCCACCAGCCGCCCCTCTTCGAGCACCACGATGTACTCCGCCTGGCGAATGGTCGACAGCCGGTGCGCGATGACGATGATCGTCGTCCGGCGGTCCCGCCGGAGCGCTTCGAGGGAGGCCTGGATGCTGCGCTCGGTCTCCACGTCCAGCGCGCTCGTCGGCTCATCCAGAATCAGAATCGAGGCGCCTTTCAGGAGCGCACGCGCCAGCGTAATGCGCTGGCGCTGCCCGACCGACAACCGGGAGCCCCGTTCCCCGAGCGGCTCGCCGTAGCCGCCCGGCAAGCGCCGGATGAACTCGTCCGCGTGTGCCTGGCGCGCCGCCGCCTCCACCTCGGCGTCCGCGGCTTCAGGACGCTCATAGCGGATATTGTTCGCCACGGTGTCGTCGAACACGATCCCCTCTTGCGGCACGAACGCGATCCCGCGCCTGAGGCTCTCCAGCGAATACTCCGAGAGCGGCGCCCCGTCGGCGCTGATCATCCCCGAGACGGGCTCGATCAGCCGCGGAATCAGATCGATGAGCGTGGACTTACCCGCGCCTGAGGGGCCCACGATGGCGATGAGCTTCCGGGCGGGCAGCCGGAGCGTCACCCCGTGCAGCGCGTCCCGGTCGGCGCCGTCGTACCGGAACCGCACGACCGAGAAGTCCAGCTCCGCATCTAACCCCAGGAACGCCCGCGCGCCTCCACGGATCGTCGGCGCCGTCTCCACCCGGCTGATGAGGCGACGGACGTGATCAAGACTGGGCCCCCAGCTGGACATGGATTGCCTCGCGTGGATGGCGTCGCGAATGAGCGGCACCACCCGCACGATCACGAGACAAAACAGCGCCACCTCCGCCAGCGAGAGCGCGAGCCAGGTAGTCGACACCGTCAGCAGGCCCAGCGTGGCCAGCACGGCGATCGGCTCCGCGAGCGCCTGAATTTTCGAGCCCATCAGCGCCACCGCGATCTTCCGGTCCCGCAGGCCCGTCACGGTCTCCGACAGGCGTTCCGCCTCCGCGCGCTCCCGGCCCGCAAGCTTGATGAGCCGCAATCCGCTCAACCGCTCGACCAGCGCGTGCGCCAGCAGCCCGTTCAGCTCGGCCACCTGTTCGCCCTGCCGCCGGCTCCAGGCCATGAGCCACCGCACGAAGAGCTGCGCCGCCAAGACGCCGAATCCAACGACGAGCGCCGCCGGGGGGGCGACGGCGCACAACACCGCCGCGTACACGGCCACCAGCGACCAGATCGAGGCCAGATCGATGAAGAACAGGAGCGCCGTGCCGGCCCGTTCAGCGTCCATCGTCAGCGCCGCCACCAGAGTGCCGACTCCCTGCCGCTCCGCGAACCGGAAGTCCGCCTGCACCGCGGCCGCGAATCCCCGCTGCTGAAGCCCCGACACCACCCCCTCCTTGAGCCGATAATTCAGCCTCTGCCTGAGGTAGCTGCACCCCTGCCGGCCCATCGTCAGAACGAACACGAGCCACAGCAGGTTGGCCAGGGTGAGCGGCATCTGCACGCGGTCAAACAGGCCTGTCAGCGTGCGCCAGAGCAGCGAGCCTCCGACGGCGCCAGGATCGCCGCCCGCCTGCATCAGCTCAAGCACGGGCAGGAGCATTGACACGCCCGCGCCCTCGAACATGGCCGTGACAAGACTCAGCACAACCAGAAGCACCAGACTCCGCCAAGAGACGCCGAGCCAGCGGAGATGGCCGAAAAAGGAGCGTGGCTCAGCTCGCGACTTCACATACGCGTGCCGCCGCCGCTCAGACATCCCGCGCCCCGTTCATCAACAAGCTGTCCGCCAGCGCGCGGTCCGGTTCGGTGACCGGTCCGTGCAAGCTCGCCGCCAGCCGGTCAAAGTCCGCCTGGAGCCGGTTGTTCTGATCGAACGCGGCCGGGACGATGGTGCAGCGCCGCGCCGCCAGCGCGCGTGCGTCCTGATGCCACGGATGCCGTCCGTGGTCGACCCAAACCACCGGTTTGCGCGTGCAGAGCGCGTGCGCGAATGCCGTCGTTGCCAAGTAATCGAACACGAACGCGTCCGCGTCGTTCCACGCGGACTCGAACGCGTCGTATCGAAATTCGCACTGGTCGATGTACCGCAGCGGACGCCCCTTCAACAAGCCTTCTGGATGCGGCTTGCAGATGACGCGGAATCCCGCCCCGCAGAGGGCGCCGACCAGCCTGGCCTGCCAGTCCAGGTACGCCATATCGTCGAGTAGGAGCAGGTTGTTCACCTGCTTTTCTCCGCGGAACACGGTGGGGACGTACATCACCGTGCGCACCCGATCCGGCTTCGCCCGCGCCCGCTCGCGCATGATCAGCGAGCGAAGCGGATGCCGGCTTCCAGGCGCGGGACCACGAACGACGGGGGGCCGCAGTCCGAGCGGCCACTCCGCCGCATCGCGCTGGTACAGGGAGGCCGCCGCGTCCGTGTAGGCCACGAACTCATCGGCCCAGAGCCCGTCCATGTAGTACAGCGTGCGCGTCTGGTGGAGCGCCCAGGCGCTGGACCCGCCGTGATCAAATCCGGTCACGCTGCCGCCCTGGGCCCGGGTGACCGCGCGGGCGATCCGCACCCAGTAGTGGCCCCCGCTGCCGGTCCACAGCTCGCGAGGCCACGTGCGCTCCCAGCGCCGCGTCACGTTCATGAGGTCTCGCGCCGCCTGCTCAAGCAGCCGCTCCGTCAGCGCACGCACGTACTCACGCAAGGGCGTTCCTGCCTTCCAGCCGCGCGCGCTGAGCACCTCAGCCAGCATGGACGCCAGACGCTCGCCGAGCTCCGTCACCTTCGGAGGATCCTCCCCGCGCGCCTGGGTCATCAGCGCTTCCGGACCCAGGCAGTACACGGCGCGCGCGCGCGAGGCCAACTCCGCCCGCAACAGGTCATTCGGCGCAAGGACGCACACCGTCTCCGGCCCGTCGATCCGGCGTGTCAGCATCCCGCGGAGTCCGCCCCATTGAGCTTGCCGGCCGACACGCCGGATGATGCGTTCGATCCGCGTCCCCGGCCCCGTTCGCCGGCCCCGCTTGAGGTGAAGCGGCGCCACCCCGTCCCCGTACGGAACGCCTCGCTCGGCGAGTCCGCGCAGCATCGGATACTCATCGGACAGCACGAGGCGCTGCCCGCGTTCGCGCGTGCGCGCGATGAGTCCGCAGCCTTGCGCGAGCGAAAGGTATTCCACCAGCAGCCACTTCAACACGACGATCGCAGCCGTCCGGAGATCCGGCTCGCGGCACTCTTCCAGAACCCTGATCAGCCCACGCTCGATGGCGTCTTTCAGCGCCTCGACTTCTTCCATCGACATCGGCCAGCTGAACAGCGCCGACTCATACGGCAACGCCGCCGCGAAGAGGCTCGCGGGCACATCGCGAGTATCGCGCTGCGTCAGCGTTGCCGTCTCGCTCATGCGGCCTTCCGCGACCCGGCTGTCTCGCCAGCCCCGGATCCCGTCACGAGGTCCCACGTCAAGGGTGTCCCCCGCGCGATGTCCCGGCTCGCCCTCCGGCCGAGGATCTGCCGCAAATAGCGCGGCGCGAGGCCCGCGCCTGGACGGATCGAGCGGACGTTGCGTGCCGTCAAGGCCTCCCCCGCCCGGACCGCCTTGACGACGAAGAGCGACCGCCGGAACACCCGGCTCTTGGACTCCTCAGGTCCCGGGCCGAACCGGGAGCTGCCGAGCGCGCGCTCGACCTCGCGCACCGCGTCGACCATGCGGCGGAACTCCTCGGGCGTTTGCGAAAACGCCTGATCCGCGCTCGGGGCCTCGCGCGAGAGCGTCAAGTGCTTCTCCAACATGCACGCGCCCAGCGCAACCGCCGCCACCGCGGCCGTCGCCCCAAGCGTATGGTCCGACAGTCCGATCGGAACCCGAAAGGTTTCGGCCAGCGTCCTGATGGCTCTCAGATTCATTTCATCCGAAGGCGCCGGATACGCGCTGGTGCACTTGAGGAGCGCCAGCGGCCCGGCACCAGCCCGGGACGCCGTTTCGACCGCCTCGGTGATCTCCTCGATCGTCGCCATGCCCGTAGACAGGATCAGCGGTTTGCCCGTGCGGGCGAGGCGCTCAATCAGCGCCAAATCCACCAGCTCGAACGAAGCCGCCTTGTGAATCGGAACTCCCAGCCGCTCCAGAAATTCGACGGCGGACTCGTCGAACGCGGTCGAGAAGCAATCGAGCTCCTCCTCTACCGCCACGCGCATGAGCTTCGGATGCCACTCCCATGGGGTCGCGGCGTCCGCGTAGAGCTCGTACAGCGTCCGGCCGTCCCAGAGCGTCCCGCCGGCGATCTTGAACGGGGGCGCGTCGCAGCAAATCGTCAGCGTGTCCGGAGTGTACGTCTGCAGTTTGATCGCGTCGGCTCCGGCCGCTTTGGCCGCGCGGACGATGCGCACGGCGGTGTCGAAGTTGCCGCCGTGGTTCGCCGACATCTCTGCCACGATGTACGTCGGGCGGCCGGGTCCGACCTTCCGGCCGTTGATCTCGAACTCCCGCACCGGCTCGCCGTTCACGAGCGTCCTTGCTCCTCGTCTCCGTACTCAAGCCCCAGCGACAGATACACCCGCCGGCCGCCGACCTCGATGAACGCCCCGCGGAAGGGTGGAAAGGTCCGCGCCCGAAGGATATTGAGCAACTCGCCCGCGGCGTACTGCCGGGTGACGTCAATGCGGTCCATCGCGTCCACGTCCCGGATTCGGTGCGTCGCGCCGATGCCTGCCGGCTGAGGCGTGCGAGGTGCCCGGCCGTCTCGGATGGCCGGCCACAGCTCCTGGAACAGCTCGACCGACGCCCGCTCGAGCCTCCGGTAAAGCGTTTCGCCGGTGTCCACGGGCTCCACGGCCACGACCCGCTGGGCGATCAGGTCTCCGGCATCGAGGCGATCATCGACGTAGTGCAGCGACACCCCCGCAGGAGTCCCCTCGATGATGCTCCAGACGTTCGGGTACGCCCCCCGGTTATGCGGCAACAGCGATGGATGCACATTGATGACGCCGGCGGGAAACCCGCGCAGGAGTTCCCGGCTCAGGACGTACCCGAACATGAGCGACACTCCCAAGTCGGGTTTGAGCGCGAGCACGGCGTCTCTCACCTCGGGCTGAGCAAGCCGGGACCCCTCGAAGACGGCCTCCCGGGGCACCCCGGCAGCCTTGAGGATCTCCCGGACGTGCCGCTGCCGCTCCGGCGGGTGAATGACCACGGCCGCGATGTCCTCTTCGCGCTCCCGCAGCCATCCGACAATCTGCCAGCCGACCCAGTTGTTCGCGAAGCACACGATGCGAATCGCAGGATCCCTCCGTTACCGCGAGCCGTTGGCCAGCTCGGCCGCCACGTGCGAGGCGCCTTCCCCCGACACGAGCGCCCGCCCTCGGGCCGACATCCCGCGCCGCCGCGCCGCATCCCCCAGAAGCGCGCCGGCCGCCCCGGCGACGGCCTCGCCGGTCAGGGTGTCCGCCAGGCCCAGGTTCAGCGCGACGCCGGCCGCCTCCAGCCGCTCCGCGATCGGCGCCTGGTTCTCCGCCAGCACGATGAGCGCGGCCGGGAGACCCATGAACGCGAGCTCCCACACGGTGCTGCCCGCGGCCGACACGGCGAGGTCCGCCCACGACATCAGCTCCGGCATCTTCGCCGGCTGCCGCTCGAGGCGCACGGCGGCCTTCGCGCCCTTGGAGAAGCGCTCAAGCTCCGCCGCGTGCGGATTGGCCGGACCGGCGACCGCCACCGTTTCGAGACGGCCCGGCAAGGCCTCGAGCGCTTCCAGAACCCTCGCGGTGACGTTGTCCGGATCCCCGCCCCCCATCGTGACCAGCACGCGCGGCGTCCGGGCGGGGAACTCCCGCGTCCATTCGTTCCACTGAAGGAACTCCCGCCGCAGCAGGGCGTATTGCGGCCCCAGCAGGAGGCGGGTGTCCGGCTCCCGGGCCGCGTACAGCGACTCCTCGGCGTGCGGGTTCTGGTTCAGTACCACGTGCGCGTAGTAATGCTCCGCGTGGCGGCCGTCATCGATCACGAGCAGCCGGAACCGGCTGCGCCGGATCGCGAGCTGATAGGCGCTGCCGAAGCGGTAGCCGTCGGCCACGATCCAGGCCGCGCCTGCGCGCCGGGCCGCGCCGATGGTGAGCTTCGCGTCCTCCGGGTCGCCCGGTTCGGCGGGCATGGCCGCGACCGGAATCCCTTCGCGGATGAACCGGGTCCGGACCGCCTCCGGCACCGCGGCCGCCAGGAGCGCCGCCCCCCCGCCGTGGTGACGCCACGCCTGCGCGAGCGCCAGGCACCGCATCAGGTGCCCGGTGCCGATCGCGGCATTCCCGTCGGCGCGGATGAGCAGCGCGGGCGCCTTCGCCATGCTAGACGGGCTTCTGCGCCACGTGGGCGTTGAGCCGGCTCCAGTCGGGATGCGCCGCCAGCACCTCCAGGACGTCCCGCCACTCGAACGTGTCGCGTCCGAAATGCCCGTAAATCCGCCGGAGGAGCTCCAAGTCATCGGCGGTGTCCACCGTCCAGCGGTGTCCCGAGTGATCGTCGCCCAGGCGGACCGGCACCAGCGTAAAGCGCTCCGGGTGACGCCAGATGTAGGGCGTCACATGCTCCCGCCAGGCTGGATCGCGGTCCTCTTCCCAGGCGCGACGCAGCGCCCCCGCGGCGATGACTTCCGTGTCGAGCCCGCGCGGAAACGTCCGCGGCGGCAGGATGTTGCTCGCGTAATCGGCCGCGCCCGAGCGCCGGAACTCCCGCACCACCAGGTCGATCACGCCGGGGTCGATCATCGGGCAGTCCGCCGTCACGCGCACGACGGCCGATGCCCGCAGCGCGAGGGCCGCCTGGTAATAGCGGTCCAGCACGTCCGCCTCGCTGCCGCGCACGCACGTCCATCCGCGGGACGCGCACAGCGCCGCGACCGGGTCGTCCTGCGGCGCGAGCGTCGTCGCGACGCACACGCCGTCCACGCGCGCCGCCCGCGCGGTCCGCGCGACGACACGCGCCAGCATCGGCTCACCCGCGAGATCCTTCAGCACCTTGCCCGGCAGCCGCGCGCTTCCCATGCGCGCCTGAATCACGGCGACGACGCGCATCCTCGCTCCCGCTTCCTGAGCAGAAACATCGCGTCCTCGAGCGGCTCCGTCCGGTACGGAAGCCGCTCCTCCCGCACGAGCTCCAGATCCGGGCAGGCCGCGCGGTACAGCGCCGCGTAGTCCGCCTTCCAGAGTAAATTCGCGCGGCCCCGGTAGGGCACGCCGGTCAGCTCCGGCGCGAAGTACTCCAGCCCCAGAATGCCGCGGCGCGAACAACGGTGGATCTCGCGCATCGCCGTCGCGAGATCCGCCGGAGCCAGATGGATCAGCACCCCGGAGGTGAACACCAGATCGAAGGACCCGTCCCGGAACGGCAGGCCCGTTGCCGAGCCCTGAATCAGCGTGACACCCGGCAGGCGGCTCCGGGCGCGCGCGACCGCGTACGCCTGCAGCTCGATCCCGTAGAGCCGGGTGAATCCCTGCCGCCTGAGGCACCCCAGCTGAGTACCCACGTTCGTGCCGACTTCCAGGATCCGGGCCCCGCGGTCGACGCCGTCCAGGAACCGCGCGTTGAGCGCGCTGCGCGTGACTCCGTAGCGCGACTCGTACATCGCGTCCAGCTCCTCAATCGTGAGGTCGTTCCGGTCGGTGTACGACCGGCCGAACGGGCCGCTCCACACGGCGGCCTGCGGCGTCTCAGGCATCGCGGCTCCTCCCGCTCGGCGCCGGGCGCGGCGCGAGCCGTTCCAGCGCCGAGACGACGCGCCTGATGTCCCCATCCGTCATGCCCGGAAACATCGGCAGCGATACGATACGCTCGTAGGCGGCCTCCGCGGCCGGACACAAGCCGGGCCCCGTGCCCAGGCGCGTCCGGTACAACGGCTGCAGGTGCACCGGAATGTAGTGCACGTTCACGCCGATCCCCTCCTCATGAAGCCGCCGGAAGGCTTCCGCCCGGTCCAGGCCCAGCCGGTCCCGGTCGAGCCGGACGACGTACAGATGATACGCGTGCTCGACGCCGGGCCGGACCTCGAGCGGCGCGATCCCCTCAAGCGTCCCGCAGGCGCGGTCGTACGCCGCGGCGACGGCGCGCCGGCGGGCGAGACTCGCCTGGAGCTTCGCGAGCTGGCTCAAGCCCAGCGCGCACTGGAAGTCCGAGATCCGATAATTCAGGCCGGGCTCGGCGATCTCGTACACCCACGTGCGCGCCGCCAGGCGGCGGTGCGGATCCGCGTCGATGCCATGGTTGCGGAAGCGGCGCGCGCGGGCCGCCAGCGCCTCGTCGTCCGTGACCAGCATGCCCCCTTCCCCCGTCGTGATGTGCTTCGCGGGGTGGAAACTGAACGCCGTCGCGTCGGCGAGCGTCCCCACCGGGCGCGCCGCATCGGACGCGCCCAGCGCGTGGCAACCGTCCGCCAGCAGGCGGATGCCCCGCTCCGCCGTGACCGCCCGGAGCCGCGCGTAGTCGCACGGCTGACCCGCGTAATCGACGGCGATCACCGCTTTGGTCCTCGGCGTCGCCCGCGCCGCCACGCTCGCGGGGTCGATAAGCAGCGTCTTCGGGTCCACGTCCGCGAACACGGGACGGGCGCCCTGCAGCAGCACGACCGTGGCCGTCGAGGCGAACGTGATCGCCGGCACGATGACCTCGTCTTCCGGCCCGATCCCCAGCGCCGCCACGGCCGCGTGGAGCGCGGCAGTCCCGCTGGAGACCGCGACGCCGTGCCGCGCGCCGGTCCGCGCCGCCACCGCGCGCTCGAACCGCTCAATCAGCGGGCCGCCGGTCAGCCAGGCCGACCGCAGCGCCTCCGCCACCGCGGCGGCGTCCGCGTCATCGATCGAATGCCGCGTGTACGGCAACAGGTCCATCACGCGTCGCTCAGGCACGGCTCCGAGAGACCCAGCAGGTCCCGCAGCTCCTCGGGGGTCAGCCGCGCGGGATTCGTGTCGCTCGCGTACCGGAATCCCGGCGGCAGCGGACGCCCGTCCGTCCAGCGCTCGCTTCTCCACCACGCGTGCGCCGGGCGGATGACGTACATGTCGTCCAGCTCCACGGCCTGCCGCGCCTCGTCCTCCGAGACCAGGACTTCGTGGATCTTTTCCCCGGGCCGGATCCCGATTTCCTCGATGCGGCAGTCCGGCGCCAGCGCTTTGCACAGATCAAGAATGCTCATGCAGGGGATCTTCGGCACGAAGATCTCCCCGCCGTGCATCGACGTCAGGCAGCGGATGACGAAGCGGACGCCCTGGTCGAGCGTCAGCCAGAAGCGCGTCATGCGCGGGTCCGTCACCGTCACCGTGCCGCCGGCCCGCTGGGCGAGAAACAGCGGGACGACGCTGCCGCGGCTGCCGACGACGTTGCCGTACCGGGCGCACGCGAAGCGCGTCCCGCCGGCGCCGGCGTAGGCGTTGCCCTGCACGAAGAGCTTTTCGGCGCACAGCTTCGTCGCGCCGTAGAGGTTGATGGGGTTCACCGCCTTGTCGGTGCTCACCGCCAGGACCCGCTTGACGCCGCAGTCGATCGCGGCGTCGATCACGTTCTTCGCCCCGATAATGTTCGTCTGCACGGCCTCGAACGGGTTGTACTCGCACGCCGGCACCTGCTTGAGCGCCGCCGCGTGCACCACGAGGTCCACCCCGTGCATCGCCCTCCGGAGCCGATCAAGATCGCGCACGTCGCCGATGAAGTAGCGCACCGGCGATCCGGGGCCGTCGGGCACGCGCTGGCGCATCTCGTGCTGCTTGAGCTCGTCCCGGCTGAAGATGATCAGCTTCTTGGGGCGCGCGGAGGCCAGCACCGCCTCCGTGAACTTCTGCCCGAACGATCCCGTGCCGCCCGTGACGAGGATCGTCGATCCGTCCAACGACAAGGATTCGCGCATTGTCTCCGTCCCTCCCGGCGCCTGAGGCCCTCGCCGGGCGCTCATGTCCGCTCCAGTTGCGTGCGAAACCACGCGATCGTCTTGGTCAGCCCCTCCGCGAGGGCGGTCTTCGGCTGCCAGCCGAGCACCCGCGACGCGGCGCCGATATCGGGGCAGCGCTGTTTGGGGTCGTCCTGCGGCAGCGGCCGCGATTCGATGCGGCTGGGGCTCTTCGTCATGCGGATGATCTCCTCCGCGAGCTGCCGCACCGTGTACTCCCCTGGGTTGCCGATGTTCATCGGCTCGTCGTAGTCGGAGTGCATCAGCCGCACGATCCCTTCGATGAGATCGTCCACGAAGCAGAACGAGCGGGTCTGGCTGCCGTCCCCGAACACCGTCACCGCCTCGCCGCGCAGCGCCTGGGTGATGAACGCCGGGATCGCCCGCCCATCGTGCATTCTCATTCTCGGCCCGTAGGTGTTGAAGATCCGGACAATGCGCGTATCCACGCCGTGGCTGCGGTGATACGCCATCGTGAGCGCCTCGGCGAAGCGCTTCGCCTCGTCGTAGACCCCGCGAGGGCCGACGGGGTTCACGTGCCCCCAGTAGGACTCCGGCTGCGGGTGGACCTGGGGATCGCCGTAGACTTCCGAGGTGGACGCCAGGAGGAACTTCGCGCCCTTGGCCTTCGCCATGCCGAGCGTGTTGTGGGTGCCCAGCGCGCCGACCTTGAGCGTCGGGATCGGGTGCTTGAGGTAATCGATGGGACTCGCCGGCGAGGCGAAATGCAGGATGAAGTCGATGGAGCCGTCCGGCGTGTACGGGCGGCTGACGTCATGGACGACGTGCGTGAAGCGCGTCTGTCCCAGGAGGGCGGCGATGTTGTCCGGGTTGGCCGTGATCAGGTTGTCCACGCAGATGATCTCGTGGCCGTCACGATGCAATCGCTCGCACAGGTGCGAGCCGAGGAACCCGGCTCCGCCGGTAATGAGCATCCGCATCAGGTGGCCTCCAGGAGTGGCATGGCCGGCTGCACGGCCGGCTTGGGATCGGGGGCCCGCTTCAACAGGAAGATTCCCCGGTGCTTGTGCTGACGCCGCCGGATGAACCCCTTGCGCTCAAGGGCGGTCAAGCGGTCGATGGCTGACTTGTAGGAGACGATGCGGCAGCCGGCCTGGACTTCCCGGATCAGCGGAGCCCGGCTGTGCTCGCGCACGTAGTCCTCGATAAATATCAGGACACTGCGCTGTTTCATGGTGAGCTGAGATCTGGCCAGGACTGACTCCTATCCACCGGCGTGAACACGCTCTATCCAGTCAAAGGGAAATATTACTATAACTGAATCAAGGGGATTAGCAAGAAAAACCTGAACGATTTCGAGCCACATGCGGAATTCGGAATGGGGAATGGGGAATTACTGACGGACCAGCGTGTCGCGCGGCATGCAAGAGTGGGAGATTCCGGTACGCTACGTGATGTCGCTGTTCATTCCAGCTTCCAGCATTTAGCGTCCAGCTTCGGACCGGCCGTGTCCGCTCACACGTGACACGTGACGCGTTTCACGTTTCACGTTACACGTTACGCGGATGTGCGGTGGTGCCGGAACCAGGCGGCGGTGCGCTCGAGGCCCTCGGCGAACTTGATGTGCCCTTCCCAGCCGAGCAGGCGCTTCGCCTTGGACGAGTCCGCCAGGGTCCGGCGGACGTCTCCGGGCCTGGGCGGCACGAAGGCCGGCTTGATGGACGTGCCGAGAATGCGATTCAGCTCGTTCAGGAGGTCCAGGACCGAGTGCTCTTCCCCAAGCGCGAGATTGAACACCTCCCCGCTCACGCCCGGCGCCTGGGACGAGCGGATCGTGCCGTCAACGACGTTCTGGACATAGGTGAAGTCCCGCGACTGCTTCCCGTCGCCGTAGACCGGCGGGGACTCCCCGCGCAGGAGGCAGACGATGAACTTCGGGATGACGACCGCGTACTCGTTCTCCAGGCTCTGCCTGGGCCCGAACACGTTGAAGTACCTGACGCAGACCGTCTCCAGGCCGAAGCCGCGCGAGAACATCTGGCAGAGCAGCTCATCCGCCAGCTTCGAGGCCGCGTAGGGCGAGACCGGCGCCGCCGGGTCGTCCTCCCGCTGGGGCACCCGGTCCGTTTCACCGTACACGGAGCTGGAGGACACGCAGACCACGCGCTTCACCTGCTCCGCCGCCGCGCGCTCCAACAGGCCGGCGGTCGCGAGCACGTTGACCTCGATATACCCGTAGGGGTCCGACATCGACTTCGGCACGCTGCGCCAGGCGGCTTCGTGGATCACGTACTCGATCCCCCGGCACGCCTTCGAGACGAGCGCCCGGTTCCGGATGTCGCCCTCCAGGAACTCGATCCGGTCGCGGACCTGCTCGAGGTTCTCCACGCGTCCGCTGGAGAGGTCATCGAGCACCCGCACGTCGTGCCCGGCGCCGAGGAGCGCGTCCACCACGTGCGATCCGATGAACCCCGC
>DASWKB010000025.1:0-24394 GCA_036396895.1 bacterium
TACGTGGAGCACGGCGCAGTGAACGCCAAGATCGCCGCGGCGATCGAGGCGGGCCGGGTGGTGGAGCACGTCTGGAACGAGGACGCGCAGGCCTGGCAGGCGTTCCGGATCAATTTCGTGCCGGGCTATGACGGCACCCAGGAGGACCGGGGCGAGCGAGCGGCGGAGCACGACCTGACACCGGAGCAGAGCCGGCGGCTCAAGGCGGCGATGGGGGAGCGGGCGCCGCCGGCCATCGGCGAGTTTCTCGGCGAGCGCGTCCTGCTCGAGGACGGGACGCTCGACCACATGGCCTTCCTTCACGCCGGACGCGGCCGGCAGCGGGTCTACGCCGGGAGCGGGTTCTTCCGGGATCTCCTGGCCGCCGAGAACGCCGACCTGGCGGATTTCCTCGCGCACGAGTTCCTGCACCTGGATGATCCCGCCCATGCGGATGATCCCGGCGATCCGAGATACCAGCGGCTGCTTAACCGGGCGCTGATTCATGCGGCTCAATCGGATGCGGTCTCTGAAGAGGCAGGGTCTTCTCCCGCGGGAACATTCGTGGATGATTTGGAAAGCTGGATGCGGGAAATTCGGCCCCTATTCGCAGTCCGCGGAGTCAGTACGGCAGTCGGCAGTCGTCCGTATGCTCGGTTTGATCTTGTGATGGACTCGGTGGTCATTTCCACTCGCTTATCGGAACTTCTGAACCATTCGCGGGAGGATATCCGGGCCAATGCCCTGCTGACCGCCCGAATTGAGCTGCTCCTTCAGGAGGCGCGCAACCTCGCCCGCGCCGGTCAGGGCGAGGCCGCGCACGCGCTCGTGACACGGCACCTGCCGGAGCCGCCGCTTGACGACGCCCGGATCACCCAACACCTCTCCCGGTTGTTTGTTCGTTCGGCGCTGCCGCCCGATGGGGCCCCGGTCACCGATGCCGATATGCTCCGCGCCGCGGCTGAGCTTGACCGCGCGCTTCAGGATTTCCCCTATGGCTACACGCCGCTCAAAGCCGTGGCCGGATACCTCCTGCAGGGGGCCGGGGAGGACGGCACGCTGGATGTGTCGCAGGTGCTCGCGCCGTGGGATCTCGTCCAACAGCTGCGCGACCTGGTTGTGCAGAGCGGGGTGCAGGATGAACGGCTGGACGCTTGGTGGGAGACCCTCAACCTCCGCTGGGTCCGCATGTGGAACGAGTTCCGCGCCACGTTCGCGTATGACGAGCTGTATGTCGTGTCCGCGAAGCCGTCCGGAACCCTGGGCGAGTTCGCGCCGCGCGCCGTCCCGCTCGGCGTGGAGTTCCGGCTGACGCGCGACGGACTGCGCGCGGCGCTGGAAGAGGAATTCCAGCGCATGCGGTTGGCTGCCGGAAATGGCGATGACTACCCGGCGGGCTTGCGCGCCACGGTCATCGCGAGCCTGCACCTGCCGGAGGCGATCACGGATGGCGAGCTCATCAGCGCGCTGACTCTGTACGCGATCGCGAATCCCCACGCCGTCATCTGGGCGGGAGACGGCCTCTCGATGAAGCACTGGGGCCTCTTGGATCCACCTCGGCTGACGATCGACGGGCGGAGCGAGGATCCGGCGATTCTCGAGGACGGCTGGCAGGTGCATTATCCGCCGCGGACGTTCGACGGCGCCATCGGAGAATGGCAGTGGCTGATCGCGCCAGATTTGTCGGGACTGCGGCAGCCCAGGGTCCTGTCGTACAAGTTCGGCATTCGCCTGCCGGGGGCCGCGGGGCGGACGATGGTCTGGATTCCCGATCCATCCGTCGCGGCGAGGACATCGGATGATCCGGTGACCGGCCGCGGCGCGTACAACAGCGTGATTAGCATCGCCCGCAGGAGCCGGCTCCACGGCTACGCCGCGGATTCCGGAGAAACGCTCGCGTTCGACCGGCTGACCGAAGCCGCTGCGGATCCCGGCGGCATCGTCAAGCAGGTGAATCTGGATGCGGAGGCGCCGCCGCCCGACGCCCTGGAGGCGGCGGGATACGACAACGCGATTCAGTGGCTGACGGATCACCTGGATGGATACCGCGGGCGAGGCTACCGGACGCTCCAGCTGGCCACGACGCTGATGCTGAGCGATCTGCCATGGCTGTCGGGATACGCGCCGGCGGCCTACGTGTCGCCGTACGGCAGGCCGGTTGATGTCCGGCAGCTCATGGCGAAGGCGGAGCAGCTCGGCATGGCCATCGATCTCGATTTCGTCGGCGGGCATACGAGTCCTCACGCGTGGCCGCTTCCCGCCGGCGCCTATCTGTGGACGCTGCAGGCTCCGGAGCTGATTCCCGTCTTCTCCTGGGGACGCCGGATCGATGATCAGCGGCCGGACGCGACGCTCTATCGCGTGTGGATCCTGAAGGCGCTGGGCGCGACCCGCGTCCGGGGCGATGTCGGCCATGCCTCCGGGGAATGGATGTGGCTCGAACTGGCGCGCCACGGGATCCGTCCGGCGGTGAATGAAGGCAACGATCCCAAGTACGCGCTGCCGTTCGAGGAGATCTATTACCAGGGCGCGCGACGGCAAATGAAAGTCCGGGACCGGATCAGCGGGGGATTGTCGGAGGACGTGTCGTACGATGAGTTGGCAGACGGCCTGCGCGGCGCCCTGGAGGCGCTCCACGAGATGAAGCCCGGCGCCCGGCTGCGCATGGTCTGGAACGGCCACGACATGAGCCAGCACACCGGCGGCACCGCCGTCTATGTCTCTGATCTTGATGAAGTCCAGCGTTCAACCAAGCTACGCGCCCTCTTCGCGGCCATGGTCATGCTGCATCTGACGTACCTCGATGAAACCAGCCTCATGGAATACTCACTCGATGACTGGGGGGTGCTCGAGCCGGTGCTCTTCATGTACGGCGGTGAGACGGACCGGGAGTACGCGCATTCGCGTGATGAGGCGTTCAAGGCGCTTCACGATGAGTGGGTCGCGCTCGCGGCCCGTGTGCAACACGCCGGGCGGCCCGCCGGGCGGATCGACACCGGCGATCCCTTCGTGGCGGCCGTCGAAGTCACCGAGAACGGGCGCCGGACGCTGCTCGTCGGGAATCTATCGAGGTCCCCGCGTTCCATCAATGACCGCCTGCCGGAGGCCGTCGGATCGCTCGATCCGTATGAGGTCCGCTTCATCGAGGAGATTGATCCGGACGTCATTCCCCGGCGGCTTGCTGACCTCGAGCAGGCGCGAAGTCAGCGGGTTGCGGAAGAAGCCAGCTACTACAGCGATGATCCGAACCGGTCGTCCGCGATGGAGACGGAGCCTGCCAAGCCCGCGCTGGAAACGGCAACCGCGCCGGACGTGCTGGCGTTCGTGAAGCGCTACCCTCGCACAGTGCCGGTGATCGACGAGAACTTCCACTATTACCCGGCGCTGTTCGTCACGGTGCTGCAGGGGGGGCTTCTGCAGTTGTCCGGATACCGGCTGCTGCTTCAGCAGGCGATTGAGCGGCGCAATCATCACGAAGCGCAGGATATCCTGTGGACGATGCTCGACGCGAATCAGCTGACGACGGCAAGGGAGTTTCTGAAAGTGGTCAAATCGCTTGGAGCGCCGCCTGACATGGTCGATTCGCTGTGGGTGGATCTGCACGACATGCTGGACGCGACGACGGAATGGCCGAGAGGCGGATTGGCTCGCTTGGTCCTGGACAGGGAGGGGGCCGCCGGCCCATCCTCGCTCGATCTGGCTGTCAGCAGAGCGTTGCGAACTGTGCCAGGCCGGCGTGCGGATGCCGAGCTCCGGATCCGGCAACGTCTCGATGAGATCGACAGCCGGCGTTCCTCACTCGAGCCGCGTGATCGAGAGCTCATCGAGGAGCTCAGGGAAGATCTCGCGAATCATCCTCATGTGCTCAGCCTAGGTGCGTATGAGCAATTTGAAGCCGTCGTCTACCTGGGCGTGCGGAATGGGTTCATGTCGGAAGAGGACAGGGAATCGGTGCTGGCCCTCGCAGGGCTGCCGTATTGGATCGGGGAAATCCGGAGGAGGGTGAGGGATCCTGTGTTGGATGAGCAGGACCTCCGAGGCCGGCTGTTTGCCGGCTTGGACGTGGCGTTGCGCGGCGCCCCTCATGTCCTGCATCCGGAGGATCGCCAAGCGTTTGAAGAAGTGCTGGCGCTCAGCGTTGAGCGCAAGGTCATCAGCCCGGAAGTCCGCGACCTGCTGTTCGTGCATGCCGGACTGCCTGCATGGGCGCACATGGAGGCCTCGCCCGGCGCGGCGGTGACGCCCGGTTCGGTTCTGGACGGACTGATGGCGATCCTGGCGGCGGCCAGAGAACATCCGCATGTGCGGTTGACCGCCGAGGTCGTCTCGGCATTGTTACAGGAACGGGGCAGAGACCTCTCAGCAGGCGATGCGGCCGTTCTCCTCGACACGCTGGAATCGCTCAAGCTGATCGAGCGGTGGGGACAGGATCGGGAGGGGCCTGGAGACCAGCACGGCTTTTACTTGCGTACCTGGCTTATCCGGGGCATTCGGCGCCTGCCGATTGAAGCGCTTGAAGGGCAGCTCCTGAATCCGGCCGCAGCCGGCCGTGTGGCCGGTCTGGAAGCCTTGCAGCGCGCGCCGGAGCCGGCGTCGCAGACGCAAGAATGGGCGGCCGCCTACGCGACCGTGGACCGGCTGAAGGAGGCCTTCACGTACGCGGATCGATGGGAGAACTGGACCATTCCGGCCGATGGCCGCCCGGAAAGCGAGTTGCTCCGGCCGTTCCCGGACACGTCGCCAGGCTTGTCGATGACGGTGACGCCGGAAGAAGGCGGCATGGCGCGGACCGTGCCGGAGGACCAGGCCGATTTCGCCCGGGCGCACCCGGATGTGCGCCAGATCGTCGATGAGGCGGCGCTGAGCGAACGCGCGCGGGCCGATCTGGCAGGCGCGCAGGCGACATCCGGCGGATCGTCTGGCGCGCGGCCCGGCGACGATGCGCGCGCCGGAACGGGGGAGGGGGTCCTGCGAGAGCCCGGTCAACCGCGTCCCGACCCCCCGCCGCCAAGGCGACATCATCTTATGAGATCGCGAATTCTTGCCGCGATTCGCGCGCTGATCAGCGCGTGAGAGATGCCGCGGCAGCCTGTTCAGACGCACACCTCGCTCTGACCTCTTGACCGCTCCACGGGCGTCCGGTATACTAGCAAATAGTTAATATACTTAACTATTAACTTATTGAACAATATGCCGTCGCAGCCGCGCGCACAACTGACCGAGCTCCAGTCGCTCATCCGGGGTATCCAGGTGGGCTTTTCTTCCTTCTATGCGAAGGTCCTGGAGCCGCGCAAGGTGAGCCTGGCGCAATTCGCCGTGCTCATTTGCCTCGCGCAGGAGGAGCCCAGGAAGATGAGCGCGATCGCCCGGTCGCTTCACGTCAGCCTGCCGGCCGTGACGCATCTGGTGGACCGCCTGCAGCTGAAGCGGATGGTGGTGCGGCGGCCGGATCCTCGCGACCGCCGGGTCACCATGGTGGCGATGACCCCGTTGGGCCGGGCGCTCGTGGCGGACACGCAGGGCCGGACGGTGCGGATCCTGACGGCGGCGTTCTCGCGGCGACGGGCGGGGGAGCACCAGGCGATCCTCGAGTTCATGGCCGCGCTCCGTGACGGCCTCGAGCGCGAAATCACCCGGACGGAATCCGATGCCTAGCCCCCGATTCGGGGACATTCCTCGCAACATGTTCCGGCAGAAGCGGGTAGCTGGAAAATACCCCACGTGCCACGCCATCAGGGAAATCTGCTCGACGAGCCGCAATCGAACATCCAGGCGGCGCATGGGGGGGGGTCTCGATCAGCATCAGGCCCGTCGTGTGTTGCAAGGAATATCCCCATGGTTGGTGGTGATGGTGGCGTGCGGGGCAGTGTGGGCAGAGCAGCCGGCGGTGCCGGAGGAATTCACGGTCGATGACGTGAGCCGGCTGGCGCTGGCGCGTAACCTCAACGTCAGCGTGCTTCGAATCGACCGCGACATCCGCCGGGAGGACATCCGCATCGCCCGGTCGCCGTACGACACCACGCTCAGCGTCCTCGGCGAATACGAGATCGACGAGACCCAGCCCTCCAGCACGATCTTCGGCTCCCGGACGGTCCACGGGGCGCTCCGGACGACGATTGAGCAGCTGCTGCCAATGGGGACGCGGCTCGCCCTGACCCATTCGGCCTCGCGGGAATCCACCCAAAGCCCCTTCTCCTCCTTGAGCCGTTATTACGAGGGTTCAGGCGGCGTCTCCGTCACCCAGCCGGTTTTCCGCAACGCGTTCGGGCTCATCGACCGGGGGCAATTGAAGCTCGTGAAGCTGGATGTGGCGCGGTTTGATTTCGCGACGCAGGACCGGATCGAGGCAGAGGTGTTCGGCGCGCGGCAGGAGTACTGGGAGTTGGTGTTCGCCGACCAGGATCTCGCGGCAAAACGAGGGGCGCTCAGCCAGGCGGAGGACTTCCTGCGCGCGATGCGGGAGAAGCGGGTCCTGGGCCTGGCCGAGGAGCAGGACGTGCTCGCTGCGGAGGCCAACGTCCGGCTCCGCGTCCTGGACGTGCTCGAAGCGGAAACCGCGCTGGAGGGCAGCCGGGATCGGCTGCGGACGCTGCTGGACCTGCCGGAAGGCCTGGCGGCAGCGCCGGCGGACCAGCCGGTCTTCGAAGAGATAGCCGTCTCGGTGGAGGAGAGTCTCGCGCGGGCGCTGGTCAACCGGAGAGACCTGCGCCAGCTGGCGCTGGAGACCGATCGGGCGGATCTCGAGACCATCCTGGCGCGGTCGGGATTGCAGCCCCAGCTCGACCTGGAAGCCGCGTACCGTTCGAACGGCCTGGACCGCGAGCTCTTCGACGCCCAGGGGAAGATCGGCGGAGGCAATCATCCGACCACGTTCGCCGGCTTCACCTTCAGCGTACCGCTGGAGAACCGGAAGGCGAAGGCGCAATACCGCCAGGCGAAGCTCCAGGAGCGGCGCGTGGAGCTGCTGGAGCGCGAACTCCGGCTCCGGATCGAGCAGGAAATCCGCGATGCGGTCCGGGCACTCAGGCTTGCGGCGGAGCGCGTCCGGCAGACGCGCGAGGTCGCGGCGCTCCAGCAGCGCAAACTCACGCAGGAAAGCCGAGCCTTCCGCCTCGGCCGGTCCGATTCCAGAACCGTCATCGACTATCAGGAAGACGTCATCGACTCGGACGCCGCCCTCGCCCGCGCGCTGGTCGGCTATCGCCTGGCGCAGGACACGCTGTGGCGCGCGGAGCACCGTCTCATGGAAGCCGCAGGCCTTTTCGACGCCGACATCGCGGCGCAGGCGGAATAGCCGCATGAGCCCGCAGCGCCTCCGCGCATGAATATCGCCAGGTTTTCCGTTGAGCGCTCGCTTGCGGTCAATCTGCTCTCCGTGCTGATCGTGGCGGGCGGGCTGGTCATGGGCCTGCAGCTGCCGCGGGAAGCGTTCCCGAACGTCGACTACGGCTACGTGTCCATCACGACCGCCTATCCGGGCTCGACCCCGAAGGAGGTCGAGAAGCTCGTCACGATCCCCCTCGAGGACGAACTCCGCGACGTGGACGGGGTGGACGAGGTCACCTCGATTTCGCTCGAGGGCCTTTCCATGATCATGGTCAAACTCGACGTCGATGCGGCGGACACCAACCGGATCCTCACGGACATCCAGCGCGCGGCCGACCGCGCGGGCGATTTGCCGGAGGAGGCCGACGATCCCATCGTCGATGAGATCAACACGCACGACGAACCCATCCTAATCGTGTCCCTCGCGGGCGAAGACCTGTGGGAGGTCCGCCGGCTGACGGAAGAGCTGGAGGATCTGATCGAAGAGGTGCCCGGCGTCGCGCGCGCCGACAAGATCGGCTGGAAGGACACGGAGATCTGGGTGGACGTCGAGCCCGAGAAGCTCGCGGCGTACCACGTGTCGTTCGGGGAGGTGGCGCGGGCGCTTGCCGCGCGCAACGCCAACGTCCCCGGCGGCAAAGTCTACGTGGACGGCACCCAGCACGTGGTGCGGACCCTCGGGGAATTCGCGACGCCCGAGGAGATCGCGCAGGTCATCATCCGCTCGAACGACCAGGGGCACGCGCTGCGGGTACGCGACGTCGCCGAGGTCCATTTCGCGCTTGAAGAAGGGGACCGGCTGGACAAGACGAACGGCCGCATGGCGATGAACCTCATGATCGTGAAGAAAGACGGCGTCGACACGCTCCGGCTCGTCAAGCGGCTCACCGAGGAGATCGACCGCTTCGAGGCCCGGGTTCCGTCGGACGTCACCGTGACGCAGATCGAGGATCTGGCCCTCAAATACGTCCGCCGCCGGCTCGGCATTCTGGTCAACAACGGCCTGATCGGATCGGTGCTGCTCGCGGCGGTGCTGTTTCTCTTCCTGGGCTGGCGGGTCGCGCTGCTGACGGCGTTCGGCATCCCGATCTCGTTCTGCATCGCGGCGATCTACATGCGCTCAGCCGGCGTGACGATCAACCTCATCGCCATGTTCGGCCTGATCATGGTCCTGGGCATGCTGGTGGACGACGCGATCGTCGTCTCGGAGAACGCCTACCGGTATATCGAGCGGGGCATGCCGCCGCGCGAGGCCGCGGTCCGCGGAACCTCTGAGGTGATCAGCGCGGTCACCGCGACCATTCTCACCACCGTGCTGTTTTTCGGTTCGCTGCTGTTCATGACCGGCATCATGGGCAAGTTCATCTGGGTGATCCCCGCCGTCGTGATCACAGCGCTGCTCGGCTCGCTGTTCGAGGCCGCCGTGATCCTTCCTGCACATATCGCGGACTTCGCGGGCCGGGGGCAGACGGTGGGGAGCCGGTTGGAGCACAGCCGGTGGTTCCGCAATCTGCGCGGCTGGTACATGCGGATGCTCAAGCGGGCCATCCGGAGGCGGTGGCTGGTGTTCGCGGCGGCCATGGCGGTGTTCGTCGGCTCGCTGGCCGCGGCGGCGGCCGGGATGACACTGGTGCTGTTTCCTTCTCAGGGCGTGGAGCTGTTCTTCATCCGGGCCGAGGCCCCTGCGGGGACGTCGCTGCAAGGGGTCGAGGAACGGTTCCGTCCCGTCGAGCGCGCCGTGGCGGCATTGCCGGATCGCGAGCTGGAGCACTTCATCACCACCATCGGGATGATCCAGGATACGCCGGGGGATCCGCAGCAGCGCCGCGGGACCAATCTGGGACAGATCCAGGTGTTCCTCACGTCGGCTTCAAAGCGCGACCGGGAGGCGGAGGACATCATCGAGCAGCTTCGGGAAGACGTCGGCACGGTGGAGGGCCTGGACGTCACCTTTGAGTCGATCCGAACCGGTCCGCCGGTCGGCAAGCCCATCGAGGCCCACATCCGCGGAGCGGAGTTCGACGCGCTGGAGCGGATCGCGGAGGAGATGAAGGCGTTCTTGGAGGGCATCCCGGGCGTGCGTGACGTCCGGGACAATTTCGAACCGGGCAAGCCCGAATTCCGGGTGCTGGTGGACGAAGAGGCGGCCCGGCGCGCCCGCATCAATGTCGCGGACATCGGACGGGCCGTCCGGTTCGCGTTCGAGGGCATCGCGGCCACATCGATCAAGCAGACGGACGAGGAAATCGACGTGCGGGTGCGGTTTCCCGAATCCGCCCGCGAGAATCCGGCGGCGATGCGGCGCGTGATGATCGAAAACGACGCGGGCGCCCTGATTCCGCTCGAGGCGGTGAGCCGGTTCGCCGAAGCGCCGGGGCTCTCCTCTATCAGCCGTCTCGATTTCAAGCGCTCGATCACCGTGTCGGCCACCGTGGACGAGCGCACGACGACCTCCTTCAAGGCGAACCGGCGGCTGATACAGCGGTTTTCGGACATCCCGGCGCGCGACCCGGGCTACACGGTCCGCTACGGCGGGGAGCAGGAAGAGACGATGACATCGCTGGCGAACTTCCGCCGGGCGTTTCTGCTGTCGCTGTTGGCCGGGTTCATCATCCTTGCCATCACGTTCAACTCCCTGAAGCATCCGGTGCTCGTGATGAGCGCGATCCCGTTCGGCTTGGTCGGCGTGATTTGGGCGTTCATCCTGCACGGCCTGCCGGTGAGCTTCATGATGATTCTGGGAACGATCGGACTGAGCGGGGTCGTGCTCAACGATGCCATCGTGCTGGTCAGCTTCATCCTGCAGGAGCGGCGGGTGAACCGGTCGCTCCTGCGCGCGGTCATCGGGGCGGGCCGATTGCGCCTGCGCCCGGTCCTGATGACGACCGTCACGACCATCGTGGGGCTCGCTCCGGTCGCGTACGGGATCGGGGGGCTCGACCCGTTTCTGCGGCCTGCGGCGCTGGCGATGACCTGGGGGCTGGCGTTCGCCACGGTGCTGACGCTGATTCTGATTCCGTGCCTGTATGTGATGGAGACCGATGTGGACCGGTGGGTGCGGCGCTGGCGAAACCGGCGCATCCCGCGCGCCGGCGCCGAATTGGGGACGCGCTAGCTCACTGCCACGCTTGTCAAGACATGCTTGAACACCATAGAATACGCCAACGCATGCCGACGCGCACACACCCTCAACGTCGTCTGCTGGCCTGGATCGAGCGCGAAGTCCGCGGTTGCCGCCGGACGGCGCTGCGGTACGCGCGTTCAGGGTCGCTGCGCGTCGCGCGCAAGGCCGACGGTTCGCCGGTCACCGCCGCGGACCGCGCCGTCGAGGAGCGGCTGCGGCGCGCGATCGCGCGCGCCTGCCCGGGGGAGCGGATCCTCGGAGAGGAGTACGGCGAGTCCGGCCGCCCGGGAGCGGCCTACTGGACGATTGATCCCATCGACGGCACCCGGGCTTTTTCGCGCGGACTGCCGACCTGGGCGATCATGGTCGGCCGCGTGGAGCGCGGGCGCCCGGTGCTCGGCGTGTGCGACTTTCCCGAACTGAACACCACCATGGCCGCGGCCCGCGGCCTCGGGGCGCGCGAGCGCCTGGGGTCCGGCGCGCCGAGCCGGTTTCCGAGGAGGCGGCGGGCGCCGGCGCTGCGCGACGCCGTCATCTTTCACGGCGGATGGCGCTGGTGGGAGCGGACCCCGTACGCGAGGGGATTTACCGCGCTCGTCCGGGCGTGCTTTCTCGAGCGGGCGTTCGGCGACTGCTACGGCTATCTCTGGCTCCTCCGCGGCCGGGCGGACGCCGTCGTCGATTACGGCGTCAAGCCCTGGGATCTGGTCCCGCTTGCCGCGCTCGCGGATGAAGCGGGCCTGGCGGTGACGGACTGCGCCGGACGCCGGAGCTTCTCCGGGCCGGAGACCGTCATGGCCCCGCCCGACTTCGCCCGGACCATCTGCCGCATGTTTCGCCGATCACACGGAACCGCACGGCGCTGATGGGCTCGTCGAGCTTCACCGTGCCCCGCGGGTTTCTCTGGGCCGCCGCCACCTCCGCGCATCAGGTCGAAGGCGGCAACATCCACAGCGACTGGTGGGCGTGGGAACAGGCGGGCCGGGTGGCGGAGCCCTCGGGCGCCGCGTGCGAGCACTATCAGCGCTATGCTCAGGATTTCGACCTGGCCGCCTCGCTCGGGCATACCGCCCATCGCTTCTCGATCGAATGGAGCCGTCTGGAGCCGTCGGAGGGGGCCTGGGACGACCAAGCCCTCGCGCACTACGTGGACGTGGTCCGCGCCCTCCGGGCCCGCGGTCTGGAGCCGCTGGTGACGCTGCACCACTTCACGACGCCGCAGTGGCTCGTGGCGGAGGGCGGGTGGGCGGCGCCGAAATCGGTGGAGGCCTTCCTCCGGTATGCCGGACGGGTGGCCGGAGCGCTGCGGGGTCTCGTCAAGTTTTGGATCACCATCAACGAGCCGATGGTGTACGTCAACATGCACTATGTGGAAGGCGTCGGTCCTCCCGGCGCGCACAGCCTGCGGGATGCCTTGCGCGTCACCGAGCACCTCATCCGGGCGCATGCGGGGGCGTACCGGATCCTGCATGAGGCTTCCGGCGCCGGCGATGCGCGCGTGAGCATCGCCAAGCACGCGCCGGTGTTCGTGCCGTGCCGGCGATGGCATCCGGGCGACCTCGCGGCGACGGCCGTGACCGACCGCGTCTTCAACGGGGCCATGCTGGAGGCGCTCACGACCGGCCGGTGGTCGGTCCCCGGCGTCGCGGCGTTCACGGTGCCCGACGCCGCCGGCACGCTGGACTTCCTGGGCATCAACTTTTACGGCCGCCAGTTCATCCGCCTGGGGCGGGGGAACGCGGGATGGAAGGGATGCGGCTGCGACCTGGGGCATCATCCGAGGGAGGTCCCCGAACGCACCTCGATGGGCTGGGACGTCCATCCGGACTCGTTCACCCGGACGCTGCTGCGCTGGCGGCGGCTGAAGCTGCCCATCATCGTCACCGAAAACGGGACGACGATGGCGGACGACGCCGACCGGTGGCGCTTCATCCTCCGCCATCTGCAGGCCGCCGCCCGGGCGATGGAGCAGGGCGCGGACATCATCGGCTTCTGCGTCTGGTCGCTGCTCGACAACTTCGAGTGGGCGCAGGGCTACGGCCCGCGGTTCGGCGTCATCGAGGTGGACTATCAGACCCAGGCCCGGCGCGTCCGCGACAGCGCCCGTCGCTACGCCGACGTCTGCCGTTCCAACGCTATTCCCCTCGACGTGGTGTAATGTGCCATGTGTAATGGGACGATGTGTTCATTACACATTACACATCGAACATGACACATGTTCAATCGATGAAGGCACTGGTGCTCGGGGCGACGGGCCACATCGGCGCGCACATCGTCCGGGCGCTGCTCGCCGAAGGGCACGAGGTCCGCGCGGCCTTCCGTAAACCCGCCTATCTTGAAGTCCTGGACGAGCTGCCCGTCGAGCGCGTCCGGGTGGATCTGGACTCGCTCGAGGGGCTCCGGGAGGCCTCGGAGGGACGCGCGTGGGTGTTCCACGCGGCCGCGTACTATCCGCGTCCGACCGAACTCCGCGACGGGGCCATCGCGCGGGGCACCGAGTCCGCGCGGCGGGTGCTGGAGTCCATCGGGCGCGCCGGACCCGCCAAGGTCGTGTTCACCAGCAGCGCGGCGACGCTGCGCCGCGCGGAGGGGCGGCCCGTCACGGAGCGGGACGCCGAGGCGTGGCCGCCGCCGCCGTCGCGATCGGTCTACGCGGCGGTCAAGATCGCGATGGAGCGGGAAGCGCTCAATGCGCAGGCGCGCGGGCTGCCGGTCGTGGTGACGAATCCCAGCGTCTGCCTCGGGGAGTACGACGCGCACGAGTTCTCCGGCCGCGCGGCGCTCGTGTTCGCCCGCGGCCGCATGCCGTTCTACCTGGCGCACATGTTCAATGCGGTGTATACGGGCGATGTCGGGCTGGGGCACGTGCGGGCGGCCGAGCGCGGCCGCCCCGGAGCCCGCCATCTCCTGGCGGCGCACGACGTGACCGTCAAACATTTCGCGGACCTCGTGGCCCGTGCGGCGGGCGTCGCGGCGCCCCGGTGGCGGGTGCCGCAGCCGGTGGTGAACGCGGCGGCGCTGGCGACGGGGGCGTGGGCCCGGCTGACGCGTACCGAGCCGTTGATTCCGATGGAGCTTGTCCAATACGCCCGGATGGATCAGCGCCTGGACGCAAGCGACTCGGCCCGGGAGCTGGGGCTTGAGTGGACCCCACTCGAAGAGGCCATCCGCCGCACCCTCGCGTGGTTCCGGGAACACGGCCGCCTCCGCTAGTGCACAGTCCACAGCCGCCGTTCGTCATTTGTCGGGCATCATCAGAAGAAGATAGAAGATGGAAGGTGGAAGGTGGAAGGTGGAAGGTGGAAGGTGGAAGGTGGAAGCTGGAAGCTGGAAGCTGGAAGATAGAAGATAACCATTCTACCTTCTACCTTCTACCTTCTTCCTTCTTCCTTCCACCTTCTACCTTCTACCTTCCATCTTTTCTACCATCCACCATCTACCATCCACCATCTCCCGCAGCGATGAGATTATGAGATAATGAACCGGTGATGACGATGCCTCCTGACACGCAACGGCAAGCGCTGAGCCGGTTCGCGGTCGCAATCGCGGGCGGGCTGGTCGTGCTGGTCCTAGGCGCGACGGTCTGGGCGCAGGCGGACGCCGGTGGGGCCGGGGCTGCTCCGGCATCGCATTGGCTCGCGGATGTAGTGGAGCGAAACGGGATCTGGCTCGGGCTGCTCGCGGTGTTGCTGGGCGGCTTGGCGCTCAACCTCACCCCCTGCGTGTATCCGATGATCCCGGTGACGCTCGCGTTCTTCAGCGGTCAGGCCGCCGGCGGCACGCTCCGCACGCTCAGGCTCGCCCTCCTGTATGTGTGCGGCATCTCGCTCAGCTACGCGGTGCTGGGCCTGTTCGCGGCGAAGACCGGGGCGCTGCTCGGGTCGTGGCTGCAGCAGCCGGCCGTGGTGCTCACGGTGTCCGCGGTCATTTGCGCCCTGGCACTGAGCATGTTCGGATTCTATGAGCTTCGTCCGCCGGCCGCCGTGGCCCGGCTGCTCGGCCAGGCTCCCGCGGGGCTCCTGGGCGCGTTTGTCATGGGACTCGTGGTGGGTCTCGTGGCGGCGCCGTGCGTCGGGCCGTTCATCCTGGGTCTGCTGCTCGTCATCGGGAAGCTGGGCAGCGCGTGGCTCGGGTTCGCGCTGCTATTCACGCTCGGCGTCGGGATGGGCTTGCCGTACCTCTTCCTGGCGCTGGCCGCCGACCGCGTGGGACATCTGCCGCGCAGCGGCGCCTGGCTCGTCTGGATCAAGCAGGCGCTCGGCTTCGTGCTGCTGGGGCTGGCGCTCTACTTCGTGCGGTCGCTGCTGTCACCGTGGCTGCTGACAGGCGCGTCGGTGGCGCTGCTTCTGGCCGCGGCCGTCTACCTCGGATGGCTCGCGCGTCCGGCTCCGGCCTCCCGGCCGTTCCGGCTCTTCCGGTGGGGGGCGGCCCTGGTCCTGCTCGCCGCCGCCGTCGGGACGGCGTGGCCGCGGCCCGCGCCGGTTGCGTCGAACTGGACCCCCTACACGGAGGCAGCCTTCGAGCGCGCCAGAGCCGAGCGCCGGCCGGTCATCATCGACATCTACGCCGACTGGTGCATCCCGTGCGTCGAATTGGACCACGCGACGTTCCGCCATCCGGACGTCGTGCGCGCGCTCGAGCACGCGGCGACGTTCCGCGTGGACGCAACGCGTGAGGTGTCTCCGGACGCGGAGCGGCTGCTGGAGCGCTACGACGTGATCGGCGTGCCGACGGTGCTCCTGATCGGGCCCGACGGCGAAGAGCGGGCGGAACTTCGCCTCATGGGGTTCGAGCCTCCTCAGGCGTTCCTCGAGCGGCTGAAGCGCATCCTGTAGCGCCGGAGCGGACCCATGGCGGTTCACACGCACCAGCGGAAAGCGGACAGCGGCCGGACGGCGCTGGTCGTGGCGTTCCTCGCGACGCTGGCGATGATGGCCATCGAGTGGGTGGCGGGGCTGCTGAGCGGGAGCCTCGCGCTCATCGCCGACGCGGGGCATATGCTCACCGACTCCTCCGCGCTCGCGCTCAGCCTGTTCGCCTCCTGGATTGTCGCGCGTCCGGTGACGCCTGAGAAAACCTACGGCTACTACCGGACCGAGATCCTCGCTGCCCTGGTCAACGGCGTCGCGCTGTGGCTGCTGGTGATCTGGATCGTGGTGAACGCCGTGCAGCGGCTCGCCGCGCCGCCGGTGGTGGACAGCGGACCGATGATCGTCGTGGCCGCGTTCGGACTGGCGGTGAACCTCATCGTCGGCTGGCGGCTCGCCAAAGCGGGCCGCAGCAATCTCAACATCCAGGGAGCCTGGCTCAACGTCATGAGCGACGCGCTGGGGTCGCTGGGCGTCATCGTGGCCGGGGTGTTGGTCCGGCTGTACGGGTGGCACGCGGCCGACGCCATCGCGAGCATGCTCATCAGCGTGCTGATCGCCGCGAGCTCATGGCAGCTGGTCACCCGATCGGTCAACGTGCTCTTGGAGGGCACGCCCGCCCATCTGGACACCCGGGAAGTCATCCGGGCAATCCGGGCCGTGCCGGGAGTGCGGGACGTCCACGATGTGCACCTGTGGACGATCACGACGGGCCTGGAAGCCATGAGCGGCCACGTCCTGGTCGAGGATATCGGCAGGAGCGCGGCGACGCTCGAAGAGCTGAACCGCGTGCTCTCGGAACGGTTCGGCATCGCCCACACGACGTTCCAGCTGGAGCCGCCCGGTTAGCCGTCATCCGGGGCACGGCGTGGAGATTACCATGAGAAGGTGGAAGGTGGAATATATCTACCCTCTACCCTCTACCCTCTACCCTCTACCCTCTACCCTCTACCCTCCTTCTATCCTCCAGTTCAACGATTACACGACGCGCCCCATACCCCGTGCCCCGCGCCCCGTTCTGGGGTCCCGCTTGAAGGAGGCGGGTGAGTTTGCTACACTACACGTGCGTTGCTTGTCGTCCGCGTGGACGGATCGAAAGACAAGCAGCGGGGTCGGCGCACACACGGCACGCTGGAGGCACAGGCATGGGAGTCGTTCGTTGGGGAATTGCGTTGGCAGGAATCGGAATGCTCGCCGGATGCGGGGGCACGCAGAGTTCGGTGTCGGCACAGCGGCTGCAGTCGAGGATCGGGCTGCTCGAGCAGCGCGTCGCCCAGCTTGAGCGGACGGGCTATACGCCGGATACGTCCGCGCCGGCGATGATCGACGTGAACGTGCCCGTGATCGAGACGGAACCGGCCGCGCCGGCCAAGCCCTCGGGTAAGGCCAGCACGACCAGCATCCAGCAGGCGCTGAAGAACGCCGGGTTCTACCAGGGGTCCGTGGATGGGAAGATGGGTCCGATGACCCGCTCGGCCATCCGGGAGTTCCAGCGCGTGCACGGGCTGCAGGTGGACGGCGTGGCCGGTCCCAAGACCTGGGAAAAACTCCAGACCTATCTCAACCTCTCCTCCGGCGGCGTCGCGTCGGAGTCCATGAAGTAACGCGCGCCACGCGCGTCCGGCAGTCGGCCCCGCCTCGGCGCGGGGCTCCCGTGCCGGACGCCGCTGCGATGCCGGCCACCCTCCAGCTTCATCCCGGCCGATTAGCCGGCGCTCTCACGACGGGGCTCACGCGCCTCGCCGAGGCGCGCGTGTTCGACCGGATCTGGCTTCAGGATCCGGCGCTCTGGTCCGATGCTCCGGACGTGCAGGACCGGATCCGCCGCCGGCTCGGCTGGGTGCGCATCCCGCACGCGATGAGCGGACGGCCCGTCCGGGAACTGGCCGAATGGGCCCGGAGCCTGCGCGAGCTCGGACTGACGCACGCCGTGCTGCTCGGGATGGGCGGCAGCAGCCTCTTCGCGGACGTCGCCGTCCGCATTTTCGGCCCGCGCGCCGAGGCCCTGGCGCTCACCGTGCTCGACACGACCGATCCCGCCGCCATTCTCGCCGCGCGTGAGCGCCTGCCGCTCGCCGACACACTGGCCATCGTGTCCAGCAAGTCAGGCACGACCGCCGAAACGAACGCCCTGTGGCGGTACTTCGAGGCGGCGTTCCGCGAGTCGGGAGCGCGCCCCGGCGTGCACTGCGCCATCGTGACGGACTCGGGCACGCCGCTCGAGCAATTGGCGAGGACGCTGCCGGCCCGGCGGGCGTACACGCTCGATGCGGCGACGGGACAGGACATCGGCGGACGGTATTCCGCGCTGTCCTATTTCGGCCTCGTCCCCTCGGCGCTCATGGGTTTGAACGTCGAGCGGCTGATCGCCTCGGGGCAGCGCGCGGGCGCCGCCTGCGGCCCCCGCGTCGCCCTCGAGGCCAATCCCGCGGCGGCGCTCGGCGCGCTCATGGCCGAGGGCGCGCGCGCCGGCCGCAACAAGATCACATTCCTGCCGTCGCCGGACCTCGAGGCGTTCGGCACGTGGGCCGAGCAGCTCATCGCCGAGAGCACCGGGAAGGGCGGGCAGGGCGTCGTCCCGGTGGTCGGGGAGTCTCGCAGAGATCCGGGCGCGTACGGAGAAGACCGCCTGCTCATCGAGCTGCAGCTGGCGGGACGCATCGATCCTGAGCTGCGCCGCGCGACGGACTCCTACATCGCCGCGGGGCATCCGGTCGTCAGGATCGAGTGGGAAGACCGCTACGACCTCGGCGGGGAGGCGTTCACGTGGTGTCTGGCCACGGCGGCCGCCGGCGCGCTGCTCGGCGTGAACCCGTTCGATGAACCCGACGTGAACGCCACGAAGCTGCACACGAGCGGCGTCCTGAGCCGGTACGAGCGGGACGGGCGGCTGGAGTCGCCGGCCCCGCTCCTGGCTCACGGCGACCTCGCCGTGTACGGCACGGGCGCGTCCGGCGCGACGTCGCTCGCAGGCCTGCTCGGCTCGTTCCTGCGGCAAATCCGGTCCGGGGATTATCTGGCCCTCCTGTCGTTTCTGCCGCAGACCGCCTCCGTGTCGGCGGCCGTCCGGAGCCTCGCGGACCGGCTCGGATCTCGCCTCGGCGTGGCGGCGTTCGTGCAGACCGGGCCGCGCTACCTGCACTCGACGGGGCAGCTCCACAAAGGCGGACCCGAGGCGGGCGTGTTTCTGGAATTGACCGGCGACGACCCGAGCGACCTCCCGATTCCCGGCGCGCGTTACTCCTTCGGCGTCCTCAAGCAGGCCCAGGCCTTCGGCGATTTCGAAGCGCTGCGTCAGCGCGGCCGGCGGCTATTGCGCGTGCATCTCTCCGGCGATCCGGACGCGGCCCTCGCCCGGCTCGCGCGGGCGCTCGAGGACGCACTGGCGCCCGCCAAGCCCGCCCGCCGCCGCTGACCCGCGCCCCGGGACACGAGACGGCAACCCGTGACACGTGCGGAGCGGAGAGCGATGAGCGCGAAGTGATGGCCCAGCGCGACCATTCGTGCATCTGGTCACGCTTTCGTTGTCGAGGTGATGAACCCGGTTCGATGCACACACGTCACCCATCGTCACGGGACACGGCCAGTTCCGCACTCCGAACTCCGACTATGTTATCAGCTCCCATCCACCGTCTGCCGCGCGCCTCACCGTGATGCGGATCTGCTCGCTCGTTCCCAGCGCAACGGAAATTCTCTTCGCGCTCGGGCTCGGCGATCAAGTGGTCGCCGTGACCCATGCCTGCGATGTCCCCGTGGAGGCGGCCTCGCGTCCCCGGGTGCTTCGCTCACGCCTGGACCCCGAGGCCGAAGGCGGCGCGCTCGATGCCGAGGTGCGGCGGGCCAGAGGGGCGGGGGAGAGCCTGTACGACGTCGATGAGTCCGGTCTGCGGGCGGCGGCGCCCGAGGTCGTGTTCGCGCAGGATCTCTGCGAGGTGTGCGCCGTGAGCGCCGCGGATGCGGCGCGGGTGGTCGCGCGGCTGCCGGGCCCGCCCGCGCTCGTCCCGCTGCATCCCCACAGGCTCCAGGAGTGTTTGGGGGATATCCGCACGATCGGACAGGCGACCGGCCGGATGGAAGCCGCGGAAGCGCTGATCGAGTCGCTGTCGATTCGCATCGACTGCCTGCGTGCAATGACGCATCGCGCTCGGCCGCGGCCCCGCGTGGTCTGCCTGGAGTGGCTTGACCCGCTCATGATCTCCGGGCATTGGATTCCCGAGCTGATCGCGCTGGCAGGAGGCGACGACGTTCTGGGATCGCCGGGCGCGGCTTCGCGGCGCGTGGAGCCCGAGGAGGTGTCGGCGGCCGATCCCGATGTCGTGCTCATCATGCCCTGCGGGATGCGCCCGGACCGGGCCGGCCGCGAGCTCGACCGCCTGGCCGGATCGCCGTGGTGGAGCGCGCTGCGGGCCGCGCGCGCGGGGCGGACCTATCTGATGGACGGGCCCGGTTACCTTCAGCGGTCGGGGCCGCGGATCATCGACGGGGCCGAAATGCTCGGGGGCCTGTTTCATCCGGGCGTCTTCCGCCGTCCGGCGCCGCCAGGCGCCGTTGTCCGCGTTGCGCCCCGCCGCGCCGCGGAGCGCGACGGTGGTTGACGCTCCGCTTGCGCTCGTCGGCGGAACGCGTTACCATACCATGACCTGGGACAGGCATGTTCGCCGGAACAGGAGTCGTGATGTGCTGGGAACGACTGATTGACGCCGAACACCCCGCTCGTCGGGACGCGGCGCGCAGGACGCCGGACGCGCCGGTCGAGGCGCCCCGGCCCGAATCCGTGCCATCCGGCGCCGCCGAACCCGCGCCGGAGCCCGTGCCGGCCGCGTGTCCTGACCGATAACGCGGCGCGACCATCGCTTCGATGACGTCGAGCTACCTCCAGCCATACGTGTTCATCGCCCTGCTCGCCGGGACCGCGCTCGTCATGGCGGTGCTCCCGCTCATGCTGGCCCGCCTCGTCGCTCCCCGAAAGCCCGGGCCGTCGAAGCGCGCCGCCTACGAATGCGGGATGGAACCCTCAGGCGATTCGTGGATCCCATTCAGAATCGAATACTACGTGTACGCGCTCTTGTTCGTGGTCTTCGATGTCGAAATCGCGTTTATGCTCCCCTGGGCGCTGATCTGGCGCGGGATGGGACTGATCGCGCTCGTCGAGATGGGGCTCTTCATCCTCATCCTCGCCATCGGGCTCGCGTACGCGTGGCGCAAAGGCGTCCTCGAATGGAAGTAAGCAAGCCAAATTTGGTGCATGCGGGCCAGTCCCCCGAGGGACACCCTGCCGTTTTTATAGCAGGGTGTCCTGAGGGGGGCTGGGCCGCTCGTGATGAGGGGGCGCGAGGCCGCTCGTGACCAATGGCTGACGACGGGCTGAAGAGCGAGCTCCAGAAGCAGGGCGTCTTCGTGACGACCTGGGATGATCTCGTGAACTGGGGCAGGAGCAACTCGATCTGGCCGCTGCAGTTCGGCCTCGCGTGCTGCGCGATCGAGATGATCGCCTCCGCGGCCTCGCGGTACGACATCGCCAGATTCGGATCGGAGATCTTCCGCGCCTCGCCCCGCCAGGCGGACCTCATGATCGTGGCCGGCACGGTGACCAAGAAGATGGCCCCGCAGGTCGTCCGGCTCTACAACCAGATGGCGGAGCCGAAGTACGTCATCTCCATGGGCGCCTGCGCGACTTCCGGCGGTCCGTTCCACCGTGGCTACAACGTGCTGAAGGGGATCGACCGGTATATCCCGGTGGACGTCTACATTCCGGGATGCCCGCCGACGCCGCAGGCGCTTCTCGACGGCCTCCAGCGGCTCCAGGAGCGCATCCGCAGCCGCCCGATGGGCCGGGTGATGGACGAGAAACGCGGCGAATACCCGGTGCCGGAGTTCGGGCCCCGGGGCCTTGAACCGCGCTACACGCCCCAGGTCTGGCAGCCGCCGGCGAGCCATCCGTTCGATTACCAGCGCGCCGCGCGTCCCGAGGGCGGCTCCGGCGGAGGCGCCGCATGAGCGCGCCCGCGCCGGAGGAGCTCAAGGCGTTCCTGGAGCAGCAGCTCCCGGGCGTGACGCTGAGTCAGGATGCGCTCGCGCTGGCCGTGCTCCCGCGGGATCTGGCGGATGTCTGCCGCGTCCTGAAGGACACCGAGCGGTTCCGCTTCGATTACCTCTCCAATCTCACCGCCGTCGATTATCCCCCCGACTCGATCGTGGTCGTCTACCACCTGTACTCCATGCACCACCGTCACGGCCCGCTGGCGCTGAAGGTGACGCTGCCCAGGAGCGCGCCCGCCGTGGCCTCCGTGACGCCGATCTGGCGCGCCGCGGAATTCCAGGAGCGCGAGGTGTACGACCTCTACGGCGTGACCTTCGAGGGGCACCCCGATTTGCGCCGCATTTTGATGTGGGACGGATTCGACGGGCACCCGATGCGCAAAGACTACGTGCCGGAAGACCAGAACGCCTGATGATCGCCTCCGAGCAGCTCCTGGAAATCAACCTCGGGCCGCAGCACCCCTCGACCCACGGCGTGTTCCGCATGGTCGCGACGCTGGACGGGGAGACGATCGTGAAGCTCAAGCCCGTCTTCGGGTATCTCCACCGCAACCACGAGCAGATTGCGGAGCAGATCACCTACATCGCGAGCTTTCCGTTCACGGACCGCCTGGATTACTTCAACGCGATGTCGAACAACTTCGGCCTCGCGCTGGCCATCGAGCGGCTGGCAGGGATCCCGGTGTCCGAGCGGGGCGAGGCGCTGCGCGTCATCATGGCGGAGCTCACCCGGCTGGTGAACCACTCGGCCGTGACCGGATTCCTCCTCAACGACATGGGGGCGTTCGGCACGCCGCTCCTGTACGCGTTCCGCGAGCGCGAGCGCATCCTGGACCTGTTCGAGTCGGCCAGCGGCTCGCGCATGATGTGCAATTACGTTCGTCCCGGCGGCGTGAGGGAGGACGTGCCCGACGGCTGGCTGGAGGAGGCCAAGCGGATCGTGGACGCGTTCCCGAGCTTCCTCGATCAATTCGAAGAGCTGCTCACCGACAACGAGATCATCCTCCAGCGCACGAAGAACGTCGGCGTCCTGCCGAAGGAGCTGGCGGTGAGCGCCGGCGTGACCGGTCCGATGCTGCGGGCCTCCGGCGTCGCCTACGACATCCGGAAGGTGGACGGATATTCGATCTACCCGCGGCTGTCGTTCAAGGTTCCCGTGGGCACGGCGGGGGACGTCTACGACCGCTATTACGTCCGGATTCTCGAGATGCGCGAGAGCGTCAAGCTGCTTCAGCAGCTGCTGGCCGGCGTGCCGGGAGGGCCCGCGATCAGCCCGAAGGGGCAGGCCCTCGTCAAGGCGCCGCGCACCTTCAAGCCTCCGAAGGGCGACGCCTACGGGCGGATCGAGGCGCCCAAGGGGGAGCTCGGATTCTTCCTCGTCAGCGACGGCAAGGCCCAGCCCTACCGCTATCACGTCCGCGCCCCCAGCTTCATCAATCTGACGGTGCTGGAGGACATGTGCCTGGGCCAGAAGGTGGCGGACGTCATCATCATCCTGGGCTCCATCGACATCGTGCTCGGAGAGGTGGACCGATGAGGCGGCTCATCGGCCTCGGCGTGGCGAAAGGCCTGCTGGCGACGCTCCGGGAGTTCCTCGGCACCTACGGGCCGGGGCGGCTGCTCCTCAAGGCGCTGGGGCAGGAGGGAACGAACGGGCTCACGACGCAGGAATACCCCGAGCGGCCCCAGCAGCACGCCGAGCGCTTCCGCTATTTCCCGTTCCTCGTGTACGACGGCTCGCCGGACAATCTCCGCTGCGTCGCCTGCAAGATCTGCGAGCAGGAATGCCCCCCCCAGTGCATCCACATCGTCATGCAGAAGGATGAGCAGGGGCGGGTGGCGAAGGCGCACGGCCGGACGTTCCCCGCCGAGTTCGACATCGACACGTCCATTTGCATGTCCTGCCGGATCTGCGTGGACGTGTGCCCGTTCGACGCGATCGAAATGGACAACCGCTACGAGTACGCGGGGCAGGACCGGTTCGGCCGGATGGTCTTCGACCGCGACGCGCTCCTGAGGTCCAATGAGTACTTCCGGACCATCAAGCCGACCGAAGCGGCGGGCGTGGACCGGCGCCTGGAGGCCAAGCAGAAGAAGGCCGCGCCCGCGCAGGGGTCCGCAGGTTCGGGGGACGGTTCATGAGCGGGACGCTCGATCAATTGTTCGTCGACGCCAGGGATGCGGTCCTGTCGCTTGCGGGCCGCGTCGCGCCGGATTCGGCGCTGCCCTGGATTTCGATGGGGCTCGCCGTCGGCGTGATCGCCGCCATCGCGCCGGTCATCATGATGTACCTCACGTGGCTCGAACGGAAACTCATCGCCCGGTTCCAAAACCGCATCGGCCCGAACCGGGTCGGCCGCTACGGGTTGAAGCAGCCGCTGGCGGACGGGCTCAAGATGCTCATCAAGGAGGACCTTGTGCCGGCGGGCGCGGATCCGCTGCTGCACCTGCTCGGGCCGGTTCTGGCGGTCGTGCCCGCGATCCTCCTGTTCGCGGTGATCCCGTTCGGCCGGAACATGGCGGGCGCCGACTTGCACGTGGGCCTCCTCTACGTGCTGGCCATCGGGTCGGTGAGCAGCTACGCCATCTTCACCGGCGGCTGGGCGTCCCGGAGCCGCTTCTCGCTGTTGGGCGCGATGCGCTCGGTCGCGCAGATCATTTCCTACGAGGTGCCGGGCGTTCTGTCGGTGGTCACGGTGATCATGGTCACGGGCACGATGTCGCTGGTGGGCATCGTGGAGGCGCAGGAGGCGCGCTGGTTCGTCTTTACGCCGTGGGGCCTCGTCGCGTTCTTCGCGTTCTTCATGAGCGGGATCGCCGAAGTCAATCGCACGCCATTCGACATGCCGGAGGCCGAATCGGAGCTCGTGGCGGGGTTCCACACCGAGTACAGCGGGATGAAGTTCGCCCTGTGGTACATGGCGGAGTTCCTCGAGGCGTTCGCCATCTGCGCGATCACCGCGACGCTGTTCCTGGGCGGCTGGCACGGGCCGGCCGTGCCGCTGTGGGGCCTCCTCGCGATCCTGGCCGCCATGACGGCGGGGGCGCGGGGCCTCGG
>DASWKB010000026.1:0-33484 GCA_036396895.1 bacterium
GTGCGCGCAGTTGATGTACGCCCGCGTGCGGTCAGGTTCGCCGCTCGCACCAGGCTGCCCGTAGGCGAGGTTCGGGTCGTACATGCGGTGCTCCATTCGCACCGAATCCAGGACGAGCACTCCCTGGTCCACGTCCGCGACGCGGCCGAACGTAAGATGCTCCGCGTGCTCGGTCGCGGGATACACCGCCACCTGCCTGCCGACGAGGCCATTCGACTTCAACTGCCCGCAAAACCCCTCATCGGCCCAACAAGGAGGAGATGCCATCAGACTCAGCGGCCACGCCGCCAGCACGGCCGCGCCGCGCACGGCTCCCCTCCATCCGCCGTCACCGTTGCGGTCCATGCCGAACCTCATGAACCCTGAAGCGGAACGCCGCAGCCGGCGCAGAACCGCGGGTTCCAGGCTTTTCCCAAGTAGCGGTTGCAGGCGGGACAGCGCCAGTTTTTGAAGCTGAAGCCCAACAGCCCCACCACCACGACGAGCATGATGCCTCCGAACGCTTCCTGGGAGAGCCCGTCAATGGCCAGGACCCGGTCTTTCGCCACAAACAGCAAGACCATCGCCGCGATGAAGGGCACCGTCAACATCAATTGCCGCTTGCGCCGCTTGCCGAACTCCTCGATCACCCGCTGATCACGCTGCTGCATGTCGTCCCTCCCTCAGTACCTGGTGGCTGGCACCCATCCAGGGTGCCGCGGAATTCCTGTTCCCAACGTGGCTGACATCAGTTCTTGACTATACTCCCCTCGAACTCGATCCGTGGATCGTCCACGCTGACCAGCTCATCAAGCTCGTACACGTTCCGATAGCCGTAGCCGTAGAGATTGACATGCGTCGGGATGTTGAGCGCCATCATGCGCGGCTTTTCCTGGACTGCGAACTGCGTCGTCAATGCCTCGTCGGACGGCGCACGGGGGGCCGTGGACATCTTGGACGCAAAATCCGTCTCGTTGCCTTCAAAGTTATTGTTGCAATAGATGAGGATCCTCGTGTTGAAGCTCGGGATGACTGTTCCCAGATTGTCCTGCGTGAAATCGGTGAAACTCAGATGCCGGGCGCCCTTCATGTGAATGCGGTTGAAGCGAACATCAGACCGGGAATCAAAGATGATCGTGTCCGGTTCCGTGCTCATTCTCAAGAAGGTATCAAGATCAACCAGGCGCGCCGCCCTGTGCGATTCAACCGCCGCGACGAGCTCCTTGAAATCCTGAAAGCTGACTTTGGCTTTTGGGTAGCTTCGTGATTGCGCCCAGGCTGTGGTCGTGACGGCGAACACCATGGAGAGAATAAGAAGTCGTTTCATCATCCGCCTCCTCTGGCTGGACAGATCCTCATCAAGAGTGGCAGTCACGTTTCCCGCTTTGGGAAGTGACGATTTGGGAAGTGACAGTCACTTCCGGAAGACCAGCGACCAGGCGTCTCGATACCACAACATGCCGTTCCCCCGGGGCCTGGCAGCATTCAGATGCGCTAACGATCCTTGCGCAGCGCATAGGCGAAATGGTCGAAATAGCTTCGCCACAACGAGTCGCTTGAGCCGAACTCGTTCGAGCCGTAGAAATAGTCGATCAGCGCCTCCCGCAGCCGCGCCAGCTCCCTCCGGCGAGGCCATGAGTGCGCGGAGTCCAGACTCAGCTCGACCAACTCGCACGCGCGTGCGGCCGCATTCCGCTGTAAGTCGCCGCGCCCTTTCTGCTTCCAATTGAGCGCCCGGCTGACTTCGCTGCCGATATTCGCCATCTGCTCACGCAATGCGAGCTGCCGCCAGCGCCCGGCGGCCAGGCCGGCATGCTGCGCCTTCATCGGTTCACCCACAGATCGACGATGCGCAGAATCCGCGCCCGAATGGCCGGGTCCTCAACGCCGCGCGTCTTGTTCCCCTGCGAAGGACGCATGTTGATCATGGAATCGAACTCCACGAACTCCCCGCCGGCAAGACCGGGATAGAGATTGATCCCCCATAACGCGTCCTGAGCGGATCCGTCATCAAGCAGCAACGCTTCCAGGTCCGAATGGAGTTCCGCGTCGAGCGCGACCAGCTCCCGATCAAGATCCACCACGGCCTTCACGAGATCCCCGAAGGTCTCAGCCGCGATCTGCCGCAACGCATCACGTGAGAGCCGATCTCTGAGAATCCGCATCATGCCTCATCAGCCATCATGCATGCCTGTCCTCGAGCGGCGCCCATCACGGGTGCCTCGGGCTGGCCTGCCGCCCTGCACGGCAGGCATTCCATCGCCGCCTTCATGGCGCCGGCTTCACCGCAGCCGAACGGACCACCGCCCGGGACGGGCCTGTCATGGGCCGGGTTGGCTCACGCGGCTGAGGATGTCCCGGACGCGCCGCCAGGCGGCGTCGCGCGCTCGCCGAACTTCCCCCGGAGCCTCGGAATCATCACCCGCGCGCATGAACGCGTGTCCGGCGCCTTCATAACTCTCGTGCTCATAGACCTTGCCGTGCCGGGCCATGAGCGATGCGGTCTCCGGAATGCCGGCGTTGATCCTGGCGTCGTCGCCGCCGTAGAACCCGTACACCGGCGCCGTGATGGCCTCGATCGGCTCCTCCTCCCCCGGGCCCCGTCCGTAGAAGACCAGCGTCGCGGACAGATTGTCGGCTCTCGCGGCATAGCGAAACGCCTGGGCGCCGCCCCAGCAGAACCCCATCACCACCGTCCGGCCATCGGAAGCCGGGAGCTGCTCCAGATAGGCTTGCACGGCGTCGAGGTCGGAGATGATCCGGTCCGGATCGAGCGCGTACAGGGCCTCGCGGGCCGCATCCGAGCTTTCGAACTCGCTCGTTCGGTCGTTCGGGTCATCGTCCCCGGACAGCAAGTCGGGGGCGATCGCCACGTAGCCGGCAGCCGCCAGCTGATCCGCCACGCTCCTGACCCAATCCGTGAGGCCCCGGTTTTCATGGATCACGACGACGCCCAGGGAGGGCTCCGGCCGCTCCGGGTACGCGATGAAGGCGTGGAGGCGCCGCTCGCCCGAAGGCACCTCCACCCACTCCAGATGGCGCGGCGATTCCTCGAGCGCCTGCAGCGCAAACTCCTGGGCCTGCGCGGCCGCCGGCCAGACCAGCAGGCCGCACAGCACGATACCGATTCTCATGGGCTCCTCCACGGCATGGCCCTCATTATACCGTGAACTCCCGGGGGCTGACCCCGGAGTTGACGCGAACGGCGGGAACGACTACAACGGAAGTGTGGCCGTACTCCGCAACCCGAAAGGCGTCATGAATCGCCCATACGCACGCGGCGCCCGGCTGCTGGCATTGGCCGCGATGTTTGCAGCGGCAAGCGAGTTTGCGGCAGCGCAGGAGCGGCGCCTGCCCCTTGAACGGATCCGGCTGCCCGAGGGGTTCCGCATTGCGGTGTACGCCGAATCGGTGCCGAACGCCCGGCAGATGGCCCGCGGCGCCGAGGGCACGCTGTTTGTGGGCAGCCGGCAGGCGGGCCGCGTCTACGCGGTCACGGACGAAGACGGCGACGTCAGGGCCGATCAAGTCCGCGTCATCGCGAAGGGCCTGGCCATGCCCAGCGGCATCGCCTTCCGGGACGGGGCGCTCTACGTCGCGGAGATCCACCGCGTGCTGCGCTTCGACGGCATCGAGGCGCGCCTGGACGACCCGCCCGAGCCCGTCGTGGTCAGCGGGGAGTTCCCTTCCGACCGCCACCATGGATGGAAGTTCATCGGCTTCGGGCCGGACGGGTTGCTCTACGTCCCGGTGGGTGCGCCGTGCAATGTCTGCGAACCGCCCGCGCCGATCTACGAGACCATTACCCGGATGCACGCGGACGGCTCGGGACTGGAGGTGTTCGCCCGCGGAATCCGCAACAGCGTGGGCTTCGACTGGCAGCCGGGCACGGACGTCCTGTGGTTCACCGACAACGGCCGGGACTGGCTCGGCGATGACCGCCCGCCCGATGAGCTCAACCGCGCCCCGGAGCCCGGCCTGCATTTCGGCTTCCCCGCCTGCCACGGCGCGGCCATCGCCGATCCGGAGTTCGGCCATCCGAACTCGTGCGCGGACACCGTGCCGCCGGCCAAGGATCTCGGTCCGCACGTCGCCGCGCTGGGGATGCGGTTCTACACCGGCGGGCAATTCCCCGAGCGCTACCGGGGATCCATCTTCATCGCGGAGCACGGCTCATGGAATCGCTCCACGCCCATCGGGTACCGGATCATGCACGTGCGGGTGGACGGCGAGCGGGCGGTTTCCTATGAGGTGTTCGCGGAGGGATGGCTGACCCCCCGCGGCCCCTGGGGCCGGCCGGCGGATGTGCTGGTCTGGCCGGACGGCAGCTTGCTGGTCGCCGATGACCACGCGGGCGCCGTCTACCGCATCTCGTACGAGCCCTGACCGGCCACCCGCTCTCACAACTCCCCAAAATGGCTGTCCCCTCGGTGACAGTCACCTCGGTGACTGTCACTCAGGTGACTGTCACCAAGCTCAGCCCGCCCCCGCGCAAACGCGTGCTTTCCTGCAAAAGCGCGCCTTCCAATGAGTGAGTTAGGTATACTTGTAAGGGGATGCTGCTGCCGGCCGTTCCGGCACCGGACTCGGAGGAGGACGCCTGATGAACCGACCGTTCATGAGGGCGGTAGTTGGAGTTGTGCTCGCCATCAGCCCATCAGCGTATCTGTTGGCGCAAGAGGATATTACTATTACGTCGTTCTACCCATCCCCGCGCGGCGTGTATCAGGAACTGCGCGCCACCAACGACGTCTATCTCGCCTATGATGTGGCCGATCCTACGTCGGTCGTCTCCATCGGAACCGACACCGTGCCCCCCACATCGACCGCCAAGCTTTACGTGCTGGGCAGTGTCGAAGCGGACGCGTTCCGGGCGTTCGAGCAAAGCGGCGTATACGGCTTCATCGAAGCGCAGCCGAACGACGGCTGGGCCAATATGGGAGCGTTCAATGTCGCGACGAACGCGTTCGCCCCGCTGAATATCGACGGCATCCCGGTCGTGCTTCAGAACCGCTCCGGCGGCAATGTCGGGATCGGCAAGGCGACGCCGGCTGCGAAGCTGGACGTCCTGGGCACGGTGCGAATTTCCGGCTTGAACGCGATGCTCGAGGCTGAGCCCGCTCAGAGCCTGGTGCTGCGGCAGACCAACGGCGGGTCGCTGCACCTCGACACCTCGGGGCTGATCTACGTCCGAGACGCGGACAGCGGATTCGCCAACCGCGTCGTCATCGATCCGGCGGCCGGGCAAATGACGATCGGCGAATGGCTCCTGGTGCCCCAGGCCCGCCTGCAGGTGCACGACCCCGCCGGCGGGGCCAGCTTCTTGCGGCTGAGCAACGCCACGACCGGAGATCAGCCTACTGATGGGTTCTGGGTGGGCCTCAACGCCAACGAAGAGGCCGTGCTGAACAACGCCGAGCCCACTCCCATGCGCTTCCTGACCGGCAACGCCGAGCGAATGCAGATCGGCGCGGCTGGAACCCTCGGCGTTGGGACCGCGCCTGCGGCCTCCTCGCGCGCCCTGGTGCGCGGCATTGGCACGACCGCGGGGACCGACTCGCTGAGGACCGAGAACTCCACCGGCGCCACGACGTTCAGGGTCCGGGATGACGGCACGACGGCGTTCCACCCGCAGTGCCGCGTCGTCACCGATTCCGGTCCGCCCCCCACCTACGTCTCGATTGCCTGGTGCGCCGCGGATGAGTTCCTCATGGGAGGAGGCGGAAGCTGCGACATTTCGAGCGCTCCCTACATCGGCGTGCTGCATACCAACCGGCCGGACGCGAACCTGCGCTTCTGGACCACCGACTGCTACAATCGCAACCCTGATGATGACATGGTCTCGGTCGCGTACGCGATCTGCTGCAAGATGCAATGATGCGCCTCTTGCGGCCATGACGTCATACGCGCGCCCGTCCCGTTCCGCCCATGGATCGCGAGGCGTAAGCCTCGCCGCGATCGTCCTTGCAGGACTCTCCTTGGGGTTAGGAACGACGCCCACCCTGTTCGCGCAGGAGCGCGCCGCCCAAGAGCGCAGCGACCTCAATCGCCAAATCCGGCTCAAGCGCGATGCCCTGCGCCGCGAAGAGCTTGAGATGCTGCGCAAGTCGAATCCGGAACGGGCCAAGCGGAGGGCGGCGTACTATGAGCGCCAGGTCGACATGGAGCGCATCGTCGATGATTATCTCGCCGGCAAGATCCCGAGGCGGCAGGCCAGGACACGGCTTCTGCCCCTGATGCGCGAGCAGATAACCGGCACGCTCGATCCGGACGCGGAGATCGCCTGGATCCGCGAGGCCATGGCGCGACTCGAAGCGAGGCTGGAACTGATGGAAGACGCCAAGCGCGACCCCGACGTCCTGGTGCTCAAGCAGATCGATGCGATCCTCGACAGCGCGCAGGTGAACCCGGATCTGCCCGTCTTCTGATCCGCACATCGCGGCCTCTCCGGATCCGCGCGATGGCGCCGCTGCCCGCTCCCGAGCCTCCCCCCCGTGATCCTTCGCCCTGCCCGCATGCTGGAGCGGCTGCGCCCCGGAGATTCCCTCAGCATGGCGCTACCGCCGAGGCTGGCGTTGGGCGCGTGATGGTCCGGCCCCGCGCTCGCGCGCTCCCGGTTCAGATGTAGAATTTCGGAGCGCGACCCTGGCTGCGCAGGAGCGTGTTGTCCTCCCGTTTCAAGGACAGGATTTCCGCTTCGCGCTCGGCAAGCTCATCGTCATCTCCGGCGTCATGGTGCGACGCCCCGTTGGGCTCTTCGGGCGGATGCAGGTGCGTGAGGTGCCGCAGCCAATTGTCCAGCGCCGCCTCGGCATACCGGAGCGACATCAGCTCATCGACGGGCACGTAGTAGAAGTTCGAGAACAGCTCCGTGCCGACCACGGCCAGCGGGTGCGTGCGCAGCACATTGAGGAGCGTGCTGGCCGGAAACCGGCCCCGGTCGTACTGGCACACGCCCACGCAGCGGGATCCTGGGAAGAACCGGTTGAGCCGCGCCTCGTATTCGATCAGCCGCGCGGATCCCGGAGCGCCGCTCAGGGCCCACGTCATTTCCCCGGTCACCCACAACCCCGCGTACCCGTCGGCCACCGCGCGCGCAGTCTCATCCCCGAGCATGCGGATCATCTTATCCGGGTCGAACAGCCCGAGCCGAAGGTACGCGTCCTCCTTCCTCAGGAATCGGAGCTGGCCGCTGGCGAGATCGGGCTCAGGGTCCTGCCCGGCACCGGTGAGGTACTTGAGAATCGTCTCCGGCGGGTGGCCGTCCGTCACATAGACAAATCGGCCCCGTTGGCACAGGCCTTGCGTCAGGAAAGCCGACAATACCCGGCGGTGCTCGTCTTCGGACTCGTAGAGGCAGCAGACATGCTCGCCAAGCTTCAGTTCGGCGACGGTGCGCATGCGGATCCCTCCTTCTCGAGGAGCATGCAGCATGCACGCGGGCCTCCGCAGCGTCTATGACCCCCGTCAACCTGCGCCGCGGCGTCAGGCGAGCTTCACGGATGGGCCGCCGGCAAGACAGCGGTCGTGATACGCGACCACCCGGCTGATGGCCGGCTCGCCCGATATGCGCCCGACTTCCTTGAGCAGGCGGCACACGGCGAATCCGATGGATTTGGAATCGTACCTGCGCAGCCAGTCCTGAAAGCGCTGCTCGGCCCGCCCGTCCGGACGCGGGTAGCGGCCCGGCGGGCCGGGACATCCGATCCGCCAGGGCTTCGGCGTCAGCCGGGCGCGGAAACACTCCTGCCGCTGCGTCAGCTTGACGTAGAGCGGATCGCTCCTGAGCGCGCGGAACAACTCCTCGGTCTCCCTCGCGGCCGGCTCATAGAGCTTGTCCGTGAAAATGAGCCGCAGCCCGCCGCGCGTGGCATAGACCCGGAACGCAGCCCTCCGGTTCTGTTCCGCCCACTCCTCAACCGGCCGCAACAGCGCCTCCTGCCGGCGGCGCTCCCGGACCTCACGCCGGCTCTTCGAGAACAGCCCGAGGAGCGCCTCCAAGACCCCGCCCGGTTCCGCCGCGGGCGCGTCGATGTCCACGAAACATACCCGCGCCGCGTTGAGCACCAGCGCGCCGTAGCGATTGCGAGTCACCAGCGCCTCGGGCTCCTGCTCATTCCCCAGCGTCTCGACGATCTCCTCACGCAGCGGGGCCTCGAGATAGTCGTACCGCTCGGGGCGGGACCCGCTGCAGAAATGGGCGAGCATCCGCCCGGCGCGATCGGCGGCCTTTCCCCGCGCGTCCGACACGCTCTTGAACGACCAACCCCAGGCGCTGCAGGTCCAGGTCTTCCCCCGCGCGTCGTTTCCGGTCTGAGAGTCCTTGACCCAGTATCGAGGAATCCGCATGCTCCTCCCCTCCCGGCCCCTGGATCAGGCCGGGTGGATCGCGGCGCCGGTCTTGATGAACGTCCCCGCTTCGTAATCCTGGAATGCCGTCGCGAGCTCCTGCTTCGTATTCATCACGATCGGACCGTACCACGCCACCGGTTCCTTCAGCGGCTTGCCCGACACCAACAGGAAGCGGACGGCGTGCTTGTCGGACGTCACGAGGACTGTGTTGCCGGCGGTCTCGTACAGCGCGATCGTCCCTTCCTTGCAGGCGCAGGGCGGGCGCATGTCGAAATAGTTCTCGCCCACCGCCTCGCGGGCGAACGGGCTCCGCTGCGGGTCGAAATAGCCCTCCCCTTCCACCACGTAGGCGAACACCGTGTACCCGGCTTTGATCGGATGCGTGAACGACTTGCCGGCCGGCAGCGATATATCGAGATACTCCGGATCCGTCACGATCTCGCGGACCGGCCCCCGCGCGCCTCCCGCCTCCCCGCAGATGATCCGCACCGTTGCCCCTTCGGGCGTCTTCACGACCGGGATCTGCCCGGCCGTGACCTCACGGTAGCGGGGATCCATCATCTTCCCGTCCCGCGGCAGGTTCGCCCAGAGCTGGAACCCCCACATGCGGCCCTTCGCGTCCCCCTGCGGCATCTCCTGGTGGATGATGCCGCTGCCCGCCGTCATCCACTGGACATCGCCGGACCTGATGACGCCCCGATTGCCCAAGCTGTCCTGATGCTCCACGTCCCCGTCCAGGACGTAGGTGATGGTCTCGATGCCGCGGTGCGGATGCCACGGGAATCCTTTCACGTAGTCGTCGCGGTTATCCGAACGGAAGCAATCGAGCAGGAGGAAGGGATCGAGCTGCGGGACCTCGCGGAACCCGAAGACGCGGTTGAGCCGCACCCCGGCGCCTTCCAGGGTCGGGATGCTCTTCCAGACCTTTTTGATTTGACGGACCGATTCATTCACGCGCATTCCGACTCTCCCGAAAATCCGGGGACACATAGTGTCCCCGGATTTCATGGCGCCCGCCACACATCAGGGGCGGGCCGTGCGCTCCTCGGCCCGGTACAGCAGCACCTCGGCCTTCTCCATCGTGACCAGGCCGTCCTGGATCATGTCATCGAGCAGCGGGAGAAACTGCTGGAGCTTCTCCTCGCTGTCCACGATCTCGATGAGGATCGGCAGGTCCTCCGACAAGCGCAGCAGCTTGACGGTATGCAGGTGGCTCTTCGCGCCGAATCCCAAAAAGCCCTTGAGGCAGGTCGCCCCGGCCAGGCCCTGCTTCCTGGCCAGATGCACGATGGCTTCATAGAGCGGCTGCCCATGCCATTTGTCCTGTTCGCCGACGAAGATCCTCAGCAGCTTGCCTTCGCGCGGAACGTGTACCATCAGCTCGCTCGCCCCCTGTCAGTCACAGCACCGATGCCGCGAGATGTCCCACCCACAGGGCCGCCAACCCCATGATCACGCTGCCGAGCAGGTTCGCGCACGCCGGCAGCAGCTGCCCGTCCTGAATGAGCCGCCAGCTTTCATAGACGTACGTCGAGAACGTGGTGAACGCGCCGAGCAGCCCCACCATCAAAAACAGCCGCGTCTCTGGCTTCAGCAGAAACTTCTGGTCGGCCAGCGAGCTCAGGAACCCGATCAGGAGGCACCCCAGCAGGTTCACGGCCATCGTGCCATAGGGAAACCCGGAGCCGAGCCAGCGATAGACGACGCCCGAGAGGAGGTACCGGCCGACAGTCCCGCAGGCGCCGCCCGCGATGAGCAAGAGCCAGTGCTGCATTCGCCTCCAACGCTCCCGTCCGGCTAGTTGTCGCGGTCCTGGTGCTTCCACATGCGCTTGCGGTTCCGGTGCAGCGTCGTACAGCTCCCACTGCGCCGGAGTCAGGATGGCGCGAATGCGGCTTCGATGCTCCAACTGTCCAGCACGAAATCCCTGATGATGATATCTGAACCGGACGGACTGTCAAGCCGTTGGGGGCCGGGACCGGGTTTCGTGACCGCCGGCACGCTCCAGGACCCGCTTCAGGGTGGACAGGTCCTGCTCGACCAGCTTCGCGTCCTTGGCGAACTGCTCATCCGGCATGCCGGGCCCCTGCAGGAGCGTGAACAGGACCTCGGCGCCGTCTCCCGCGGCCACCACGCGCATCGGCACAACCACCTCGGCTCCCCCGGCCGCGATGACGGAATGGTCGAGCACGCCGAACTCGTTCCTCGGCGCGATGCGGATCGTGACCGGGCCCTGCGGCGTCTCGGCCGTCCACGCCCCTCCCGAAGGCTGGATGGACCGGCAGAACGCCGTCGCCCACAACGGCAGGTTGCGAAGATCCGAGACGAACTCGTACACGGCCTCCGCGCCGCGCGCAATCTGAATCGTCAGCGTCCGTGACTTCATGGGGGCCTCATTCGTATCGCAGGGCGAGAATCGGATCGAGCCGCGCCGCTTTCCTCGCCGGCCACAGCCCGAACACGATTCCGATTGTCGCGGAAAACACGAACGCGAGCAGGATCGAATCCGCTCCGATCACCGTGTGCCAGCCGGCCGCCTTGGCGATGATCCAGGAGGAGAGCATGCCCAGGAGCACGCCCGCCAAGCCTCCCAGCACGGTGATCAGCACGGCTTCCACGAGAAACTGCAGCAGCACGTCCTGCGGCGTCGCCCCCAGCGCCTTGCGCAGCCCGATCTCCCGCGTGCGCTCGGTCACCGAGACCAGCATGATGTTCATGATGCCGATCCCTCCGACCAGCAGCGAGATGGCCGCCACCGCCCCCAGGAGCGCCGAGAACGTCCTGGTCGTGCTGGCCAGCGCCTCCTGCAGCTCCGAGAAGTTCCGGATATCGAAGCTGTCCCGGCGGTCGCCGGCCAGCCGGTGCCGCCGGACGATGAGTTCCCGGATGCCCTGCTCGACCCCCTCCACCTGATCCGCCGACGCGGCTTCCACGTCGATCTGGTCCAGGTACTGCCGGCCGAGCACGCGGTGCATCGCGGTGGACAGCGGCACGACGACCACGTCATCCCGGTCTCGCCAGGTGCTGGCCCCGAACGAGGGCAGGACGCCGATTACCTGAAAGTCGCTGCGGTTGACCTTCACGGTCCCGCCCATCGGCGGCTCCGACCCGAAGAGTTCCCGCCACACCGTCTGCCCGAGGACCGCCACGCGCCGGCGGGCGACCTCCTCCTCGTCCGTAAAGAAGCGCCCCATGACGGGCTGCTGATTGCGCATCATCGCGTAGGATGGGGTCGTGCCGATCACCCGGCTGTTCCAGTTCTTGTTGCCCGCGGCGAGCTGCGCCTGCCCCATCACCTGCGGGCCGACCCGGATCACGCCGCGGACCGTCTCCTGGATCGCCGCCGCGTCCTCGACCGTCAGGCGGGTCACCGCGCCCGCCTCGAGCGCCACACCCCGCACGTGGCTGGAGCCGGGGCGGACGGCCAGGAGATTGGAGCCCAACCGGGAGAGCTCTTCCGTGACGGACTGCCGGGCGCCCCGGCCCAGCGCGAGCATCGTGATGACGCATCCGACGCCGATCAGGACCCCGAGCATCGACAGGATGGAGCGGGCCGTATTGGCCCGGATCATGCGCATGGCCTGGCGCACGTGCTCGCGCAGGAGGCGCAGGGTCACGCGGGCCGGTGCTGCGGCGCGCAAGTCCGGCTCCGCGTCGGTTCGAGCGGCCGGGGCGCGGCCCGTCGTCTCATCGCTGACCACGCGCCCGTCGTGCATGCGGATCACGCGGGACGCGGCGGCCGCGACATGCTCGTCGTGCGTGACCACGACGATCGTCATCCCCTCCTCGTGCAGCCGGCCCAGCAGCGCCATCACCTCGGCGGCCGAATGGGAGTCGAGGTTGCCGGTCGGCTCATCGGCGAGGATCAGGCGGGGGCGATTGACGAGCGCGCGCGCGATGGCGACGCGCTGCTGCTGGCCTCCGGAGAGCTCGTTTGGGCGATGCAAGAGGCGGTCGCTGAGGCCGACCGCCGCCAGCACCTCCTCCGCCCGCGCGCCGTCTTCGGCCGCCGCATCGCCGGCGTAGAAGCGCGGCAGGCGGACGTTCTCCAGCGCCGTCGTCCTGGCGAGGAGATTGAACTGCTGAAACACGAACCCGACATACCGGTTGCGCAGGAGCGCGAGGGCGGGCTCATCGAGGCCGGTCACGTCCGCCCCGAAGGCGTCGAGACGGCCGCGGTCCGGGGTATCGAGCAGGCCCAAGAGATGCATCAGCGTGGACTTGCCGGAGCCGGACGGTCCCATGATCGCGACGAACTCACCCGGCGCGACCGAGACGCTGACGCCGCGGAGCGCATGGACGCTGACGGCGCCCATGCGATACATCTTGTGCAGATCCTGCGCCGCCAGCATCAGCGGGACCGGCTGCGGCTTCCTCCCCGTCTCGAGAAGGGGTTGATGCCCATGGCGCGCTCGCGCCGGCGCACCACGAGGACTTCCTCGCCCGCCTTGAGCCCCTCGAGCACCTCCGTCATCTTCCCGTCGGTCGCGCCGATCTCCACCGGTGCCGGCTCGACGCCTCCGCCGAACCGCCGGCGGTACACGGCGAGCCCGGCCCTCGGCGGCCGCGGCAGTTCCTGCGGCCAGGCCGCGATGGCCTCGGAAGGCACCAGCAGCGCCTCCTCCCGGTTGGCGATCATGAAGGTCACCCCGGCCGTCATGCCGCTCCTGAACGTGGACGGCGTCTCCATCGGCAGGACATCCACGGGGTAGACGTTCACGTTGTTGATGAGCCGGCTCTCGTAGGCGATGTGGTCCACGACGGCCGGAATCTCGCTGCTCGGGTACGCGTCCAGGCGGATGCGCGCCTCCTGCCCAAGCTCGATGAGGGAGAGATCCGTCTCATCCACGAGCGCCTCCACGATCAGCCGGTCCGCGAGCACGACGACCGGATCGGCCGTCCCCACCGTCTGTCCCGGCTCGACGGCCCGGACGATCACGGAGCCCTCCAGCGGCGCGATCAGCGGCGCGGCTTTATACGCCGCTTGCCACCGCTCGAGGGCGTCTTCGCCCTGCGAGCGCGCGGCATCGAGCAGCGCGGCCCGTTCGGTGGAGCTCAGCCAGGCCAGCACCTGCCCCTTCGCGACCGCCTCCCCTTCGCGGACCAGCACGGATTCGATCCGTCCGGCGATGGGCGGCTTCACCTCGACCCGGTTCTGCGGTTTGACCTCGCCCGTGGCCGTCGTCGTGACGATGAGCGGCCCGCGCGACACCTTGACCGAGCGCAAGATCTCATACGGCCGCTCCGGGCGCAGCCGCGCAATCCCCCAGGCGGCCGCGGCCGCAACCGCCGCGATCAGCGCGATCCTCCCCCACGTCGGCAGCCGCCTACCGGTCATCCGCCGCCTCCTCCATCGTCGCGCCCACCGCACGGTGCCACTGCGCCTCGGCCGTCATCGCGTCCGCAAGCGCGCGCACGTACGCGCCCTCGGCATCCGCCAGCTCCTGCTCCGCGATATCGAAATCCTGGAAATCCGCCAGACCGCTCGTGTACTGGCTGTGCACGATGTCGGCCCGCTCCCGGGACGCGTCCAGGAACGCCCGGCGCACCTCCAGGAACTCCCGCGCGTCCTTGAAGGCCGTCCACGCCGACGCGAGTCCGCTCACGGCCGCGTCGCGCGCACTGCGCGCGTCCTCAATCGCGGCGCGATAGTCCGCGTCCGCCGCGAGGTACCCTTCCACGTTCCTGCCGCCGCGGAAGAACGGCATGGTGACCGTTAGGAGCAGACTCGCGTCATCGCGAAGCGCGGACGCGCGGTTACCCGAATAGCCGTAGCTGAACGTCCCCTCGGCTTCCGGCCAGAACGCGGCCCGGGCCGACAGCACGCGCGCCTGCACCGCCTCCGCGGTCCTCAGGCGCTGCTCGACCTCCGGCGTCCGCGCCGCCAGCGCCGCGTAGTCCGGCACGGGCTCCGGCGGCTCCGGCACCATCTCCTCCAGCCGCCCGGCGGCGCGCAGGGGCATCCAAAACCGGCCGCCCAGCTCGCGGCCGAGCGCGAACGACTGGCTCTCGATGGCCCGCTCCGTCGCCCGGACGTTGAAGGCCGCCTGGTCTGCGATGGCCTGCGCTCGCAGCTTCGAACCGCGGTGTTCCCGCCCCGCGTCGTACCGGAGCGCGATGAGGTCCGCGTTTTCCCGGCGGCGATCGGCGATGCGCCGGTTCACCTCAAGCGCTTCCTCCAGCCGCAGCAGCTCGGTGAAACTCAACCGCAGCCGCAGCCGCACCTCCGCGCTGGTCTGCCGATAGGCCGCCTCCTGAGCATCCCAGGCGCGGACGGCTTCCAGATACGCGCCCGTCGTCCCGAAACCGGTGAACAGCGGCTGGGTCGCGTCCACGCCGAGCGACATCGCGTCGCCTGTCGGCGCGGTGCCGGCCGTCCGCGAGCGGCGGCGGGTGAACGAGCCGTCCGCGGACGGCAGGAACCCTCCGAAGGCCGCACGGCGGTCGTGGGCCTTCGACTCGAGCGCCTGCCGGGCTTCCTCGAGGTCCGGATGGTGCGCGAGCGCCAGCTCGACCGCGCGAGGCCAATCGAGGCCCTGATCCGGGCCGCCGCCGAGCATGCGCGCGTCCGGAAGACTCGCGCGCGCGCAGCCCGCGCACGCGGCGAGCAGCGCGCCGATGCGGGCGATCCGCTGGAGCGCCGCGGGTCGGCGACAGGGGATGCTCAGATCGCGTCTCCCCCGAGCAAGCCGCGCACCGCCGAACCCAGGACATACGCGAGGGCCGCCACGCCCACGCTGAAGCACAGCATTTCGCCGAACTGACGCTTGAAATCCCGGTCGAACAGCACCGCCCCGTACCCGGAAAAGCCCGCGATGAGCAGGAGAATCACGGCGCCCATGCCCGTCAACGCGGCAGACACGGTCGGCGCCAGAACAAACGGCGTCACGAGCGCCGCCACCACGACCAGGTACGACAAACCCGTGTACGCCGCCGCCTTCTTCGGGTTCCGCCCGTGCTCATGCCGGGCCTGCATGTATGCCGAGGCCGCCATGGACAGGCTCGCGGCGACGCCGGTGACCACCCCGAACAGACCCGCCTGAAACGGGTTCGCCAGGGCGAATGTAAAACCCACCAGCGCCCCGGTCAGCTCAATGAGCCCGTCGTTCGCCCCCAGCACGATGCTGCCGAGGAACTCGACGCGCTCCTCCTGGATCTGCCCGATCATCTCCCGTTCGTGGAACATCTCATGCTCCACGATCTCCCTGACCTTCGCCGCAAGCTCCGGCGGCGCCGATTCGGCGAAGGCGCTGTAGCGGCGGATGGCGTCCCGTTCGTTGCGCTCGAGGAATTTCGCCGTGAAGGTCAGCCCCAGCACCTTCCGCATCAGCTTGATCAGACGGATCTCCAGCCCGCTGATGCGGGGATCGGGGCCGGGAGCCAGCTCACGCCAGAAGCGGTAGTCTTCCTCCTCGTGCTCGATCAGCTGGGAGAGGATCTCCTTGAATTTCGGGACGGTCTCGATCGCCGCGAGTTCCCGGTAGGTCACGTAGTCCCGGTACTCGTTCAGCGCGAACTGCGCGGGGTTCAACGCGCCGGCCTTGCTCATCGAAGCTCCTTGGTGAGGGCGCGCATGGCGCCGCCCGATCATCCGGCGTTCAGCGTTTCGGCATCCGTCCCGCCATCTTGCGCATGGCCAACAGCCGGCCACGGCTGACCCTGACCTCCGCCGGACCCTTGACCAGCGCAAGCTCGCGGGCGAGTCCCGTGGCGAGGCGGGCGCGCATTTCCGCCGGAGTAATCACCCGACCGTGCTCGTCGATTCTCGACACGAACGCCGTGAACCCCTTCCTCCCGACGCGGAGCTGGGACTCCCATCGGACCAGCTCGGACACGATCGAGAGCGCCCGGCCCGGCCCGAAGCGGTACCCGCACGCGATCCGCAACGTCGGCTCGCGGCGCGCCGGCGGCTCGATGCCGCGCAGCCACGACACGAACGCCCGCCATTCCCCCGGCGTCAGCGCCAAGCGCGTCGTGACGGCCGGCGTCCCGAACTCAAGGCGCACGCCGTCGGACAGGCGCGTCACCACGCAGCGCCGTCCGAACCGGCCGATGACGGCCCCCGCCTTTCGGTCGCGCTGCGGCGCCACGGCTCAATCCCTCCCCAAGCGTTCCAGCGCCGCCCGCACCGCCAAGTGGCGCTCCGAGGCGGCCTTGACGTGCTCGTTGTCGTCGAGATAATGGACCGCGATCCGATCGCCCACCCGGTGAGTCTCCGATTCGCCCGCGGGCACGAGCCAGCGCTCGCTGACGAGCCGCGGCAGATCGTCCCGGTCCTGATATTCGATTTCGACGACCAGGACCCTGAGCCCGGCGGCCTCGCTCCCGTCCTGGCCGATCCAAACCGGACCCGCCTCGATGGACGTCAGCGTCCCGTGGACCACTTCGCCTTTGGTGACCAGCGTGTCGTATTCCTGCGTGAGACGGTGCCCGTCATTCGGGGCGTCCCCAGGCGAGCGCGAGACCGTCATGAACACGCCGGCGGACCCCGCCGCGACGATCAGGAGCAAGCCCGGGAACCGCCGCATCGCCCTGGCTCACCCGGCGCGGTACGCGGCGGCGAACTCGGCCGCGAACGTTCGCACTGCGGTCGCGCCCCGACGAAGCGGCCGGGTCGCCGTGATTCGCCCCTCATTGAAGGCGCGGTACATCTCCAGCATCAGCGCCACGGTGCGGGGCGGCATGCCCTCACCGCGCATGGCCTCCCCGGCCGCCTCGAACGGCAGCGGCACGTACGGCAGCTCCGGCTTCCCGATCGCCGCGCCCAATTCGCTCGTCATCTGCGCCAGCGTCACCGGAGCCGGGCCCGCAAGCTCGACCACCGGCTCCTCGATCCGATCGAACTCGTGCAGCAGCTCGGCCGCGGCCTCGCCGATGTCCCGGGTCGCCACCATGTCGATCGGGATGTCCCCGCGGATCGGGGATCCGTTGATTCCGCGGCTCTTGATGAGCGGGATCGACCAGAGCTGGTTCTCCATGAAATACCCCGGCCGCAAGTGGCGCACCGTCGACTCCTCGAGGGAGGCCAGTCGCTGCTCCTGCCGGTGCAGGCCGGCGATCGGACCGGTCCCCTCCGAGAAGCCGGCTCCCAGGCTGCTGAGGTTCAACACGCGGCCGGCCTTCGCCTCCCGCAGCGCCAGCACGATGGCCGAACCCACGCGGTCCTGAAACGCCCCGAGGTCGTCCTCGCCATAGCCGGGCGGCAGAAAGCTGAACACCGCGTCCGCCCCGCGGAACGCCCGCGCGAGCGCTTCCGCGTCATCGAAATCCGCCTCGAAAACCTTGGCGCCCTGCCGCGCAAGCGCAGAGAGCTTCGGCCCGCTGCGCCCGATCGCCCGCACCTCGTGCCGGCGCGCCAGGAGCGCCTCCGTCAGGACCCGACCGATCTTCCCCGTCGCGCCGACGACGGCCGTCACCCTGCCGCTCATGTCGCGCCTCCCGCGTCAGCCGGCGTCTCCTCGAGGAGCGCCCGCACGGCGTCCCACCAGGTCGAATCGTTGAGCCTGGTCTTCCTGAAATACCAGTACTCCGCCCCCCAAAGCAGAATGACCTCGATGCCGAGCTCACGCATTTCCTCGACGTACGGCTGGAGCATCTCGGGATGGCTGGTCGGAGGATGCGCGGCGCCCGTGTACGCGAGCCATCCCGGCTCCCAGGGTTCCGCCTGCAGCTCCGTGACCCAGACGGGCCGCTTCGCCTCCTGGATGCGGCGCACGATCGGCACCAGGTGCGCGGCGCGCTCGTCAGGGCTCGTCCAATAATACGAGCGCGTGAGCCGTCCCCACCGGTGCCCCACGACCGGGTACACGTTCAACGCCAGAATATCCGCCGATGCGAGGCCCTCTCCGACGGGATCGTGCCTCGTGAAGAACCAGACCAGCCGCCGCAGGAGTCCGTGCGGATACGTGGCGAAGTTCAGGACCGTCAGCCTGTGTTGCGGATCGAGCTCACGAACCAGCGCGACTTCCTTTTCCACGAGCTCGGGCTCAATCCACCACTGCCCGGGCCCGGCGCGGTCGTACGGCTCATTTTCCACCTGCCACCACCGCACGGCGGGCTCGTCCCGATAGCGCTCAACCACCTCGCGGATAAACCGCAGGACCCCCTCGCGCACCGGGGCCTGCCGGCCGACCGGACGGCCGTGCCTGAGCCGCACCTGCTTGAGCAGCCAGAGCGGCAGGTGGTATTCCGGCCACCGCGGCGTCTTCATGCCGACAGCCAACAGCACCGGAACGCCGCGCCGGCGCGCCTGCGCGATCTGCCAGTCGAGCTTCTCGAAGTCGTACCGGCCGGGCTGCGCTTCGATCTCGTCCCATTCCGCGCCGAGCCGCACGACGTCAAGATCGAGCGAGAGAATGGCCCGGTAGGTCTCGCGCCAGTCGAGGCCGAGATAGCCGCACTGCGTGCGGCTGAACGTCGTCCCGATGCGCATCGGCCCCCGCGCGAGCACCGCCCCGTCCGCGGCCGATTCCGCCGAGGCGCCGCCGCGCGGCAGCGCGCACGAGCACGCGAGCGCGGCCACGACGGAGAGCGCAAGCCAGTGCCATCGTTCCCTCCGCATGCCGCCGGGAGTCCTTCTGCATGGCGTCCACCGGCACCGAGCGCGTCAGCGCGGGGAGGCTCCTGTTGGAAATTCCTCATCGCGGAATGTCCCGGGATGGTCGCGCAAGATATCCCGCACGACGTCCGCCGCCGTGTACGTGCGGCGTTCATCGGACAGAAACCGCCGCACCGAGGTGATGTCGTCCCCCGCGGTGATGAGGGCCGGTTCCGGGTTCCCGCCTTCGCGACGCTGCGCCAGCCCGATGGCGGCCATGAGCGAATTGCACAGGCACTGTCTGCCCTCCGTGTCCTTCCGCATACCGCCTTTGCGCAGGTACACGTCGACCGGCTCGGCCGGGCACCGGTAGCCCCACCCGCCGGCGGGGGTCTGGTACACCTCCCGAAGGAACCCGAGGTCGCAGACGCGCTCTCTGGCTTCGTAGACGGGGATCTCGGAGAGCGTCTGCGGCACCTTGAGGACTTTGAAGGGATAGCCGGACGACGACGCCAGGGGGTCCGTCCGCACTTCGGTCCGGCCTTCCCACACAAGGCGCAGCACGTCGCGCTTGAGCTCCGGCGCGAATCCAGATTCTTCGCAGAAGGCGAACGCCGTCCCCGCTTGGATGCCGTTCGCGCCCTCCTTGAGCGCTCGGCCGAGCCCGTCCGCGCTGCCGTAGCCCCCCGCGAGCCAGAAGGGAGTTCCGAGCGCGCGCATCTTCTCCAAATCGACTTCGTCCCGCTCGCCGTAGATCGGCTCTCCGCGCGTGTTCAGCTGCATGGCGCCGCGCGGCGGCGCGTTGTGTCCCCCGGCCGTCGGGCCCTCCACCACGAACCCGTCAACGCGGCCGGTGGACTTCTTCAGGAGGTTCGCCGCCAGGACGTGCGAGGAGACAATCGCGAGGAATTTCGGACGCTTCAGGGCATGCCCCCCGCCGCCGGCGAACCGGGACGGATCGAACCGGATTGTGAGCCCTTCCTCCGCGCCCGCCCCCGCCACGTGCACGCGGAGCGTGGCGGACTCCCACGCGCTCATCCGGTCCAGCGCTCCGGGGATCTCCCGCGGAATGCCGGCGCCCATCAACACGTAGTCCACGCCTGCCAATATCGAACCGAACAGCGAGGCCAGCGTCGGCATCTGAACCTTCTCCAGCAGGTTCAGGCCGACCAGCCCGTCATGCCGCTCCTTCGAGAGGGCGACCTCCGCGAAGTTCGCGGCGACGCTCAAATCCTGCTGGATCTCGGAGCTTCCGACCGTGTACATCGGGCCGAGCCGGTAGGTCTCCTGCTCGCCCTTGCCGCCTTCGCGGAAGTACTTGGCCAGGATCCGGTCCACCACCGAGGGCACCGGGAACTTCCTCAGCACCCGCCGCAAATGGCCGTCGGGATCGCCCAGCTGCAGGCGCCGCACGAAGACCGCATCGAGCGCCGTACCCGATACGACGCCAAGCTGGCCCATGACGGAGATGGCGCGCGCGAGGCGCCAGCCCGACACGCCGATCCCCATGCCGCCTTGAATCAGCAGCGGTTCCGCGCTCATCATTGCGGCCTCATGATCGGCTGCCCGCCCGCGGCGGCAGCGGCACCCGGCGCATCAGCACGCCGGCCCCTTCCCCCCGGGCGTACCACCCCTGCACCCGGATCCCGGGCAGCCGTCGTTGGAGATGCGCGGCGGCCGCTTGAACCTCCCGGATGTGCCATGCCCTCTCCTCCGCGGCGCTGCGGAACGCGCCCGACCCGCCATAAGCCAGACAGTCCTCATGCTGGATCATGATCACGCGGCGCGCGCCCTGCGCATACGCCACGCGAATGACGCGCAGCGCCCAGGCCCGAACCGGGGCGGCGCCGCGCACCAGCGCTTTGACGCCTCCCCCATCGGCCCTCAGGTAATAGTCACGAACCCCTGCCCGCCCGCGGATCTCGCGCTGCACGGCCTGGATGAATCGCCGGTCGATGCAACACAGCACCAGCGCAGGGGATGTGTCGCGTCCTCGTCTCCGGTCCGGCATCAAGGTTACCATTGTACCGGTTCATCAGAGCAGACACCACCGAAACCGCTGCACAACTGCACGCACGTCATCGTTCGTGAAGGAACAGGCGTGAACGCGCGGGGGTGGGCGACACGCGATCGGCAGGTTGGAGGTTTGAAGCTGAAATGATCCGGTGTGCACGGCAATGGATCATTCCAGCCTCAAGCTTCGAGCTTCCAGCTTCCGACCAGTGCCAGGGGAGTCGCTCGCGCTGCGGTTATTTGAAGGGCCACGCCTGGTAGATCCGCTCGGAGGCCTTGGTGATCGCCGGGTGCTCCGCCGCGATCCGCATCTGCAGCAGCTTGAGCACCGCGAGGAAATCCTTGACCTCGGCCGCGGCGTGGTCCGGCTGGGCCGCGATTCGGAAGAAATGGCGGAAGGCGTCTTTCACGAGCTCCCCGGTGTCTTTGGCGAGCAGGAGGCGTTCGAGATAGGCGACGATCTGGCCGAATTCCTTATGGTCGAGCCAGACGCCGCGGCACCGCGAGCACTTGTCAATCACCACCTTCGAGGCGGCATACGAGAGTACCGCCATTTTCTGGCCGCACTGCGGGCAATGCCGCCGCCCGGTCTCGGACGTGGCGGTGGGCGCGTCGTCTCCGAAGGGGTCGAAGTCCAGCCAGCGCAGGTCCTCGTCGGTCCGGGCTTTGGCCTTCTTGAGTTCGTCGCGACTGAACCACCTGCCCTTGCAGCGGGGACACTCCTTGATCTCGATGCCCCGGTCATTCAGCTTCCCGAGCTCCGCCCGGCAGTCAGGACATCCCATCGCGTGCTCCTCCACACTCTTAGTATAGCACTCCCCGACCCTGCGGGAAGCTGGAGGCTGAATTGTGAATTGCGGATTGCGGATTGAAAAGTCTGGAACAGGAGGAACGGAGTGTCAGGCACTCCACGATTGGGACATGGGCGGGGGGACATGGGACAGGCGACATGGGACCTGTGTCATCAAGCGGGAACCTGGAAGCTGGAACCCTGACAAGGCTCGTCTGTCCCGTCTGTCCGTCCAATCCGTCTGTTCCGTCCAATATTTCGCATCGTACGGTCGGAACTGACGGACAGACGGAATTGACGCTCCACGCTTCAGCTTCTAAATGGACCCCACATGGCATGTTAACATTCGAATGGGTTCCATTTACCCCGAGCGAGCAAAGCGAATCGAGGGGGTACCCTTCGACTTCACTCAGGGTACAAGCGCCCAATGTTTAGATGCAATCGTGGGCGCATTTAGCTTCCAGCGTCCAGCTTCCGACTTGATGTCCAGGCCAAGAAGGCGAGGCCATACACGCCGAACGCCACGAGCGAGAGCGCGCGGAACCCGGTGATCATCGAGACATATTCGAGGAGCCCCCCCAACACCGCGCCCGTCAGGTTCGCGCCGAACGCGCCTGCGGGATCGCGGGTCTCCCGGAACGCCCGGGCGAAGATGACCCCCGCGAAGAACAGCGGCAGGCCCAGCACCAGGCAGGACGCCGCGATGCTCCCGGCCCTCCCGAGCGACAGGTAGGCCGACGCCGGCACCCACCACTCCAGGAGCATCGCCAGCGCCAGGGCCCCGAACCAGGGCTCAAGGCGCCGGCGCGGCAGCCGCGCCGCCAGCGCGTTCGCGGCGAGAATCATGACGAGGATGCTCGCGATCACGGCCGTATTGACCGCCCAGGTCGACCCGTACAGCAGCGCGAACCGGGTGATCGATTTGGTTTCGATCAGCATGAACGCCGACCCGAGGAGGAAAAAGAGCGGCCCGCCCATCAGGTGCCGCCCGCGCACGCCCGCCGCGCCCAGCATCGTCCCGGAGAGCGCGAGCAGCCCGGCCAGCGCCATCCAATAGTGCCCAGGAATCCCGCGTCCGCGCAGGTACAGGTACGGCCAGTCGTCCGTCGCCGGTTCGGGTTCCGCAGGGCCCTCCCAGGGTTCGACGAGCGTGAAGCCGCCGGCCGCCTCGCGAGGGATGCCGCGGGTGCCAGGTCCCGCAAGGAAGATCACCGTATCCGGTTCGTCCCCGTACTTCCCAGCCGCGAACGCGAGCAGGTCCTCTCCGAACACTTGGCGCAGCTCCCGGGCCAGCCGCTCCGCGACCCAATCGCGGAACTCCAGAAACGTCACCACCAGAAGCCCGCCGGGCGCGAGGCGCCGCTTGGCTTCCTCGAAGCTCTCACGGGTGTAGATGAAGTTGTCGAGCCGGACGGTCGAGAAGGTCGAGAGCAGCCGGTGGGCGTCCAGATATCCGAAGACGATCAGATCGTACCGCCGGTCCGTGCGGCGCAGAAACGCCCGCGCGTCATCGACCGTCACCCGGACCCGGGGATCGCGGTACGGCGCGTGCGGGTGGAGCGTCCGGCCGTAGCCGGCGATCACGGGATCGATCTCCACCGCATCGACGTGCTTCGCGCCCGCTGCGAGCGCGAACACGGCGTCGTTGCCGGAACCCGCGCCGACGATGAGCACCTCATCCGGCGAGACGAACCGGTACGGGAACGCGTAGATCGGCGTCGCCCGGCGGACGACGTCCCAGTCGGCGGCGGCCTCGTCGAACCGCAGCGCGTACTGGTGGTACGTCTGGTTGGCGAAGATGCCGTAACCCAGCAGGCCCCGGGTCCGGTCCCGGAACTCCGTCACGTCGAGCTTATAGTACGGCGACCAGGCCGTGCGCGCGTCGGGACGCCCCAGGAGCGCGAGCGTCAGCAGGAACGCGAGCGCCGCCACCACCGCCCGCACGGGCGGCCGGTGGACGAACCGCAGGCAGAGCGCCATGCCGACGGCGAACCAGACGACGGGCGGCGTCCCGAGCGCCGAGAGCGTCCAGAAGAGCGCCAGACCCGCCAGACTCCCCGCGACGTTCAGCGAATACGCGGTGAGCGGGCTGAACGCGCCGAAGAGCCGGCCCATGACCTGTCCGGGCACCGCAAAAAACAGGCTGGTGAACGCAAAGACGAGGAGGAGCACGGTGAGGAAATGGAGGCCGCCGGACTCGTACGAGCCCAAGAGATGCTCCGCCTGGGAATCGGCCGCCACCGGCACGTGCGCGAACCCCACGCCGACGGCGACGAGGACGAGCAGCATGACCGGCAGCGCCGGCACGAGATCCAACCGGGACTGCGCCGCGAAACAGCCCAGGCCCAGGCCCAGGAACGCCGAGAGCAGCACCAGATTCGCGAAATAGGCCACGACCTGGATTTGGGTGGGCAGCCAGCGGATGAACAGGAGCTCGAAGTACAACGCGAGCGCGCTGACGAGGACGAGTTCCAGGATGTTCGCGCGCCGTTTCGTCATGGAGCCCCACGGGCGTTCCGCATCCCCGCATTGAGGGCGCCCGGGGGGCGGAATCCCGCGCGAGCGCCGCCGTCCGCGCCAGACTGACGCGAGCCGAGGGATGGAGCCCCACGGGCATTCCGCATCCCCGCATGGAGGCCGCCCGTGGGGCGGAATCCCGTGCGAGCGCCCCTGACCGCGCCAGGCTGACGCGAGCCGAGGGATGGAGCCCCACGGGCGTTCCGCATCCCCGCATGGAGGCCGCCCGTGGGGCGGAATCCCGCGCGAGCCCACCCCGCCGCGGCGGGGTGGGGCGAGTCGAGGGATGGCGCCCGAGGGTCCGAAGGCCGGTTAGTCCGCCTCGGCCTTCGGCCGGGGGCGGCCCATCGCGTGCGTCGCGTGCCCGTAGAACACCTCCGCGCACTCCATGAGCGTTTCCGAGAGCGTGGGATGCGGATGCACCGATTCCGCGAGATCCCTGGCCGTCGCGCCCATCTCGATGGCGAAGACGCCTTCGCCGATGAGCTCGCCCGCCCCGGCGCCGACGATGCCGACGCCGAGGATGCGCTCGGTGTCAGGCTCGATGATCAGCTTCGTGAGCCCGTCCGTCCGGTCGAAGCTGAGCGCCCGTCCGGACGCGGTCCAAGGGAACTTCGCCACCTCGACTCTGACGCCCTTCTCCCGCGCCTCCTGCTCCGTGAGGCCGCACCAGGCCACCTCGGGATCGGTGAAGACGACGGCGGGGATCACGATCCGCTCGAACGCGCTGGATTCCCCCGCCAGCACCTCGACCGCGACCCGCGCCTCGCGCGCGGCCTTATGCGCGAGCATCATCCCGCCGGCCACGTCGCCGATGGCCAGGAGTTTGGGGTCCTCCGTCCGCTGCTGGGCCGTCACCTTGATGAACCCCTTCTCGTCGCGCGTCACCGCGGTGTTCTCAAGCCCCAGGTCGTCGCAGTTCGGCGCGCGCCCGACGGAGACGAGCACGCGGTCGAACAGCTCCTCCTTCTTCTGCTGCCCGCCGAGATCCATGACCACCTTGATCTTTTTGCCGCTGGTGGCCATCTTGAGCACCTTGGCGCCCAGGCGCACTTCCTGGAACGCGCGCTCGGCGTACCGCATGACCGGGCGCACGAGATCCGCGTCCGCGCCCGCCAGAATGGACGGCAGCGCCTCCGCGAGCACGACGCGGCTGCCGAGCGCCGCGTACACGGTGCCCAGCTCCATGCCGATATAGCCCCCGCCGATCACCAGGAGATCCTGCGGAACGTCCTCAAGCTCCAGCGCCTCGTTGGAGGTCATCACGCGCGGGTTGCCGAGATCGAACGCCGCCGGGATCGCCGGTTTGGATCCGACCGCGATGATCGCGTGCTCATATTCGAAGTACCGCTGGCCCCCCGCGGTTTCGACGCGCAGCAGCGCGGAATTCTCGAAGTACCCCCGCCCCCGGATCATCTCAACACCGCGGCGCTTCCCGAGCCCTTCGACGCCCTGGGCGAGCTTGTCCAGCATGCCTTCCTTCCACGCCCGCATGCGCGCCAGATCCAGCGCCGGCGGCTGAAACGTGATTCCGCGGGCGTGCGAGTCCCGCGCTTCAGTCATCAGCTTCGAGGCGTGCAGGAGCGCCTTGGAGGGGATGCAGCCCCGGTTCAGGCAGACCCCGCCCAGCCGCGCGTCCATGTCGATGAGGGTGACGCGCGTGCCGCGGTCCGCCGCATAGAACGCGGCGGCGTAGCCGCCCGGTCCGCCCCCCACGATGACGAGTTCGGTCTTGGTCGCTTTCATTCACCTCGTCCCGCGTTTGCGAGCGGATGTCCCGGCGCGGGCGCCCTTGACCGCGCCCGGTCGGGCCGGCGCCGCCTCGCGCTCATCGAACCCTTCCAGCGCCTCGGCCAGCGTCCGGATGAACCGGGCCGCGCTCGCCCCATCGATCACGCGATGATCATACGACACCGCCAGCGGCAGCAGCGTCCGCGGCTGCACCTTGCCGTCCCGCACGACCGGAACGGCACCGCCGCGTCCCACCCCCAGGATGGCCACCTCGGGCCGGTTGATGATGGGGGTGAAGTGGGCGCCCCCGATGCCGCCCTGGTTCGAGATCGTGAACGTGCCCCCCTGCAGCTCCTCGGCGCTCAGCTTGCGCTGGCGGGCCTTCTCCGCAAGCGCGTCGAGTTCCTTGGACAGCTCGAAGAGGCTCTTCTTATCCGCGTCCCGGATGACGGGGACGATCAGGCCGGCGTCGGTGTCCACGGCGATGCCGAGATGGTAGTACGACTTGACCACCAGGGCTTCCGCCGCCTCATCCAGGCTCGTGTTGAACACGGGGTGCGCCTTCAGCGCCGTGACGGCGGCCTTGATGAGGAACGGCGTCAGCGTGAGGCGCGTGCCCCGGCGCTCGTACGCCGGCGCGTGCGCCTTCCGGATGCGCATGAGCGGCGTGATGTCCGCCTGGTCGAACTGCGTCACGTGCGGGATCGCCGCCCAGGATTCCGACATCCGGCGGGCGATGGTCTTGCGCAGCGAGGACAGCGGCTGCGCGGCGACCGGGCCCCACTTCGAAAAGTCCATCGTCACGGGAGCCGGATGCGCCGCTCCGCCGGCCTGCTCCGCCCCGCGGATCAACCGCTGCACGTAGCCGCGAAGATCGGCGATGAGGACCCGCCCGCCCCGTTCGCTGCCCCTCACGCGGGCCAGGTCGATGCCGAGCTCCCGCGCGACCTTGCGCACGGTGGGCGAGGCCGCCTGCGGCAGGCCGGCCGCCACCGCCTGGGAACTCACGGCGGGCCCGGCCAGCGGCTGCGGCGCCTGGGCCTTGGGGGAGGACTCCGGCCGCGCGGCGGGCGCCGGCGGCTCAGGCGCCTGCGGCGCCTGGGCCCGGCCGACCCCCTCGAGCGTGATCAGCTTGTGCCCGACGGAGATCTTCTCGCCCTGTGTGACGTGGATGGCGCTCACCCGCCCCTCGGACGGGGACGGGATGGGCGCTACGGCCTTCTCGTTTTCCAGCTCGAGGATCGTCTGGTCGCGCTTCAGCGTCTCGCCGACCTTCACCAGGATGTTGACGACGGTGCCGCTGTCGGCGCCTTCGCCGAGCTGGGGAAGCCTGATGTCCATGCGTGGTCCTTTCATCTCGGGCGCCTTACAGAACGGCCGGCGCCGCCTTCTCCGGATCCACCCCGAGATCGCGGATGGCCCCGGCGACCGCGTCCGGCGTGACCTGGCCGCGCTTCGCGAGCGCGTAGAGCGTGGCGATCACGACCGATTCCGCGTCCACTTCGAAAAAGCGCCGCAGATGCTCCCGGGTGTCGCTTCGCCCGAAGCCGTCCGTGCCCAGCGTCGTGAGCCCCCCCGGCACCCAGGGCGCGATCTGGTCAGGCACGATTTTCATGTAATCCGACACCGCGACGAACACCCCCTGCTCGGCCTCCAGCACGCGCTCGACGTGCGCGCGACGCGGAGGCTCGGCCGGATGCAGCATGTTCCACCGCGCCGCCTGCAGCGCCTCCACCCGCAGCTGCCGGTAGCTCGGGGCGCTCCAGACGTCGGCCGACACGCCGTAGCGCTCTCCCAGGATCTCCTGGGCCTTGAGCGCCTGCAGGATGAGCGGGCCGCTGCCGAAGAGGTGCGCCCTGAGCGGCGTCGCGCCGCCCGGGGCCGGCCGGAACTTGTAAAGGCCGCGCAGAATGCCCGCTTCGGCGCCTTCGGGCATTTCGGGCATCGCGTAATTCTCGTTGCCCAGCGTGAGATAATAGAAGACGTCCTCGTCCTCCCGGTACATGCGGCGCAGGCCGTCCTGGACGATGACCGCGATCTCGTACGCAAACGCGGGATCGTACGCTTGGATCGTCGGCACCGTGCTGGCCGCCAGATGGCTGTGCCCGTCCTGGTGCTGCAACCCCTCGCCGTTCAGGGTCGTCCGCCCGGCGGTCGCGCCGAGCAGAAACCCCCTGGCTCGGCTGTCCGCAGCTGCCCAGATGAGGTCCCCCACCCGCTGAAAGCCGAACATCGAATAGAAGATGTAGAAGGGGATCATCGTGAGGCCGTGCGTCGCGTGGCTGGTTCCGGCCGCGATGAACGACGACATGGACCCTGCCTCGTTGATGCCCTCCTCCAGGAGCTGGCCGTCCTTCGTTTCGTTGTAGAAGAGCAGATGCTCCCGGTCCACCGGCTCGTAGAGCTGGCCCTTCGGGGCGTAGATGCCGAAGGAGCGGAAGAGCGCGTCCATGCCGAACGTGCGCGCCTCGTCCGGGATGATCGGCACGACGCGCCGTCCGAGCTCCTGGTGGCGCATCAGCTTGCCCAGCAATCGCACGAACGCCATCGTCGTGGAGGCCTGGTGCTCTCCCGAGGACTTGAGGAACTCGTCGTAGAACTCCCGGCCGGGGACCTCCTGGGGATCGGATGTCACCACGCGGGCCGGCAGAAACCCTCCCAGTGCGCGCCGCCGCTCGAGCAGGTACTGCATCTCGGCGCTGTCAGTCGGCGGACGGTAGAACGGCGCCTCCGCGACGTCCTCGTCGCTGATCGGCACCGCGAAGCGCGTGCGGAACTCCCGCAGCTCTTTCTCGTTGAGCTGCTTCTGCTGGTGGGTGATGTTGCGCCCCTCGCCGGCCTCGCCGAGCCCATACCCCTTGATCGTCTTCGCCAGCACCACCGTCGGCGCGCCCCGGTGGGCCGTCGCCGCGCGGTAGGCGGCGTAGACCTTCTGCGGATCATGGCCGCCGCGCAGCAGCTTCTGGATCTGCTCGTCGCTCAGCTGCGACACGAGATCCAGGAGCTCCGGATAGCGGCCGAAGAAATGCTTCCTGGCGTAGCTGCCGGACTCCGCGGAGTACTTCTGATAGTCCCCGTCGACGGCTTCCTCCATCCGCCGCACGAGGAGCCCGGAGGAGTCCGCCGACAGCAGCGGATCCCAGGAGGACCCCCAGATGACCTTGATGACGTTCCAGCCTGCGCCGCGGAAGACGGATTCCAGCTCCTGGATGATCTTCCCGTTGCCCCGCACGGGCCCGTCCAGCCGCTGAAGGTTGCAGTTGACCACCCAAATCAGGTTGTTCAGGTGCTCGCGCCCGGCGAGCGGGATCGCGCCGAGCGTTTCCGGCTCGTCGGTTTCGCCGTCGCCGACGAAACACCAGACGTGCGGCTCCTGTTCGGATTGGAGGAAGCCCCGGGCCTGCAGGTAGCGCAGGAAGCGCGCCTGGTAGATCGACATGATCGGCGCCAGCCCCATCGACACCGAAGGAAACTGCCAGAACGACGGCATGAGATACGGATGCGGGTACGAGGAGAGCCCGCCGCCTTCCGCCAGCTCCTGCCGGAAATGGTGCAGGTGATGCGCCTCGAGACGACGCTCAAGATACGCCCGCGCGTAATTGCCGGGAGTCGCGTGGCCCTGGAAGTAGACCAGGTCCACCGGCCGGCCGCCTTCCCCGCCGCGGAAGAAGTGGTTGAAGCCGACTTCGTACAGCGTGGCGCACGAGGCGAACGTCGAGATGTGCCCCCCCAGGCCGCTGTGGATGCGGTTCGCCTTGACCACCATCGCCATGGCGTTCCAGCGAATCATGCTCTTGATGCGCCGCTCCAGATCCCGGTTGCCGGGATACGGAGGCTCCTGCGCGACCGGGATGGTGTTGATGTACGGCGTCACGAGCCCCGACAGCGGCTCGGGCCGTCCGGCGCGCGTCTCGGTCTCGTTCGCCGCTGCGGGCGTCCTCGATCCCATCATCCTGTCCTCGCCTGTCTCTTGTCGTTCGCGCGCTGCTGACACCGCCGATCCCCCGCCGACGTCCCTTCACGATCGAACCGGACGTCCGCGCCTCCGGACACCCGCGGACTCATCTGCGCCGTAGGAAAGCGCTCATCTGCGCTCTATAATGATGCCGCAACAGCCGGCCCTGATGACCCATGCGATTTCTCGAGCTCACGCTGCCAACGCCCCAGGAGAACCTCGCGTGCGATGAAGCGCTCCTGGACGCCTGCGACGAAGGCGACCCCGTGCCCGTGCTGCGGGTCTGGGAGCCGGGGTCTCCGTTCGTCGTGCTCGGGTACTCCCGGCCCATGGCGGACGAGGCCGATCTCGCCGCCTGCCGCGCGCGAGCCATCCCCGTCCTGCGCCGCGCAAGCGGCGGCGGTACCGTGCTGCAAAGCCCGGGGGGCCTCAACTACGCGCTGATTCTGCCGTTCACCGGACGCGGTCCGCTCGAATCCGTCAGCGGCGCGATGCGCTTCGTCCTGGAAGCGCACCGGCGCGCCCTCGAGCCCCTCCTGGGTTCGCCCGTCGGGCTCCAGGGATATAGCGACCTGACGCTCGGAGACCGCAAGTTTTCAGGCAATGCGCAGCGGCGAAGGCGCCGCGCCGTGCTCATCCACGGATCGTTCTTGCTGAACGCCGACCTGGCGCTGATGACCACGCTGCTTCCGCCGCCGGCTCAGCAGCCCGCGTACCGGAACCGGCGCTCCCATCATGAGTTTCTGACGAATCTCGGCATTCCGGCGGCGCGTCTCATCGCGATCTTGCGGGAAGCGTGGCGCGCGGTGCAGGTGCTCGAGCACGTCCCCGTCGCGAGGATCGAACGTCTGGTCAGGACGCGCTACACCGCGGACGCGTGGACTCGGAAATTCTAACGGGGGTTATTATAGCGATGTTACCGGGTCTCAACAAGCGCGATGCGGGCGGGAATCAGCGACCAAGAACGGGGCATGGGGCGAGGGGCGCGGGGCGCGCCGTGGGGATTACCATGAGACGCTAGAAGAAGAAAGAAGGTAGATGGTAGAAGGTAGAAAAAGCAAGACGACCATTTCGTTCCACCTTCCATCTTCTACCTTCCACCTTCTACCTTCTACCCCCCACCCTCTACCTTCTACCGTCCACCTTCTATCTTCTACCAGCACAACTATGGCACGACGTGTCCTTTGTCCCGTGTCCCCTGTCCCAGCCGTGGCGACGGACGATGGGCGCCGGACGATGAACGGCGATCGGAACGAGAATACGACAATGATCGCGAACCATGATGAGCGGTGACGAAAGCTGCCGCTGTTGACAAACGAAGACGAAGCCAGGCATGCTTTAGAGACAGGTGCATACCATGACGGCGGAGCGATATCTGTCCATCGATGACGTGGCGGCCAGGTTCGGCGTGAACCAGTCGACGGTGTACCGGCTGGCGCAGCGCGGCGTGCTGCCCGGATTCAAGATCGGCGTGCAGTGGCGTTTCAGCCCGCGCGAGCTCGAAGCCTGGGTGGCAAGGCAGTCGCGCCGCCGGCGCGGAGCGAAGACGTCGCGGTCATGAGCGGCGACGAACAGGCCGGGTCGCGGGTGGCGGGGCTTGAGGCCGAAGTGAAGCGCCTCCAGGAGCGCCTGGCGATGAAGGACGAGTTCGTGGCGCAGGTCAGCCATGAGCTGCGCACGCCCCTGACGGCGATCAAGGAAGGCGTCAGCCTGATCATGGACGGGTCGCTGGGCGCGGTGAACGCGGAACAGCAGGATTTCCTGCGCACGGTGGACGAGAATCTCGACCGGCTGACCGAGCTGATCTCGAACCTGCTTGACCTGTCGAAGATCGAGGCCGGCCGGCTGCGGCTGTTCCGCCGGCGCGTGGCGGTCGGGGAGCTGCTGGAGCGGACCGCGCAGAGCTATCGCGCCTTGGCCGGGCGCAGGCGCGTCGAGGTGGCGCCGGAGGACGGGGTGCCCGAAGTCTACGGCGATCCCAACCGGCTCATCCAGGTGCTGGGCAACCTGGTATCGAACGCGGTCAAGTTCACGCCCGAGGACGGCGCGATCCGGATCACCGCCGAGCGGCGCGGCCGGCAGGTGGCGGTGTCGGTGGCCGATACGGGTGAGGGCATCGCGAAGGAAGATCAGGCGAAGCTGTTTCAGCGCTTCTCGCAGGTGGGCGACGGCGAGGCGCGCGTGCGCAGCTCGGGTCTGGGGCTTGCGCTGTGCCGGGAACTGGTGGAGCTGCACCAGGGAAGCATCGACTGCCGGTCGGCGCCCGGAAAAGGGGCGACGTTCACGTTCGTGCTGCCCGTCTACGAGCCCCGCGAGGCGCTCCAGGAGAGTTTCCGGGAGCTGTCGGAATTCGCGCGGCGCGGGCACCTGGGCGCGCTGGGCGTGATCGAGATCGATTTGGCCGGCGCCGCGGCGGGCGCGGAGGCGCTGGCGGGGCGGGTGCGGGGCCAGGTGCACCACGGCGACGTCGTGATCCCGCTTGAACCGGACCGGATCGTGATTCTTGCGACGGCCGATCGGAACGGCATGCGCGCGATGATTCCCCGGCTGCGCGAATTGTTGGGCGCCGACGCCGCCGGGGCGCGGTTCGGCACCGCGGGGTATCCGCGCGACGGCGAGCGGGTCGAGTCGCTGCGCGCCTGCGCCGAGGAGCGGGCCGCGGGACCCGACGGAGGAGAAGGCGCATGAGCGCGCGCGCGACGATTTTGCTGGTGGATGACGAGCCGAGCATCGTGAAGGTGGTGGGCAAGCGCCTCGAGCTCGACGGCTACCGGGTGGTGACCGCGCGGGACGGGGAAGAGGCGCTGCGCGAGTTCCGCGCGTCCAGCCCGCAGCTCGTCATCCTCGATCTCATGCTGCCGAAGATCAACGGGTACGAGGTCTGCCGCCGCCTGAAGGAGGATGAGGCGACGCGGGGCATCCCCGTGCTGCTGTTCAGCGCGAAGGCGCACGAGAAGGACCGCGCGCTGGGGATGCAGTCGGGAGCGGATGAGTATCTGACCAAACCGTTCAAGGCGGAGACGCTCCTGGAGCGCGTCCGTGGGCTGCTGGCGGGCGAGGGGAGCGGGACGCAGGAGGCGTAGGATGGCTGAGCCGCAGTCGGCGGAGGCGGTGCTGCTGGTCGACGACGAGCCCCACATCCTGAAGCTGGTGGGACAGCGGCTCGCGGGGGCGGGCTATCAGGTGCTCACGGCCTCCGACGGGGCGCAGGGGCTCCGGCTCGCCAGGGACGCCCATCCGGCCGTGATCCTGCTCGATTTGAGCATGCCGGCGCTCGACGGGCTCCAGGTGCTCGACCGCCTCAAGCGCGAGCCCGAGACCCGGGACATCTCGGTCATCATGCTCACGGCGAGCGGGACGGAGTCGCAGATCACCGACGCCATCGAGCGCGGCGCGCTCTGCTATCTCACGAAGCCGTTCCAGCCCCGGGAGCTGCTGGCGGAAGTAGCGCTGGCCGCCCAGCGGCACGCCGCCGCCCATACCAGGCCCCTCATCGACGAAGCTTCCTAGGGGAAGGGGCACGGGGCAAGGGGCAAGGGACACGTCGTGCAATCGTTGAACTGGTAGGGGCTGGAAGTTGGAGGGTGGAAGGTAGAAGATGGAAGGTGGA
>DASWKB010000027.1:0-14124 GCA_036396895.1 bacterium
GCGGCCGCGAGCTGCTCGCGCTGCAGCGCGAGCACCCCGGGTCCGGCGGCGAGCGAGGTCAATGCCCCCCCCGCCATGAACGCGCCGCCCACGAGCACCAGGATCGCCAGCACCGTCATGCCCGTCGACCGCTTCATCGGACCTCCGTCGTTCGTCGCAAGAAAGCGTGACAAGTGACAGGTGACACGTCGCCGGATTAAGGCGAGGACGTGTGGGACAGGAGACCGGGGACGTATCGTGCTATCGTTGAACTGGTAGAAGGTGGAGGATAGAAGGTAGGTAGAATTACTACCTTCAACTTTCCATCTTCCATCTTCTATCTTCTACCTTCTCATGGTAATCCCCACGCCGCGCCCCATGCCCAATTCCCTTGCCCCGAGTGCTGACGGAATAGACGGAACTGACGGAACTGACGGAACTGACGGACGCGACGGCTCTGATCTTGTCACCTGTCACTTGTCACGTGTCACCTGTCACGCAGTTCCGCATTCAGCGGGCGCGGGCCGTGATGCGCCGGCGTTTCGCCGGTTTGCCGCTCCGCCGGCCGGCTTTCGGCTTCGAGCGGCCCGGCGCGCGTGTCCGTCCCGGCGCGGCCGGCTGCGGGCCCGCCGCGATCCAGGGCATCATCCTGCGCAACTCGGCGCCCACGCGCTCGATCTGGTGCTCGCCGTCCTGCGCCATCAGCCGGGTGAAGTTCGGCCGTCCGGCCTCGTGCTCCGCGATCCACGCCCTGGCAAAGTCGCCGGACTGGATCTCCGCCAGGAGCTGCCGCATCGCGTCCTTGGCGCGCGCGTCGATGACGCGCGGTCCGCAGTGGACGTCGCCCCACTTGGCCGTATCGGACACCCGCCGGCGCATCCCCTGGATGCCGCCAGCCCAGATCAGGTCTGTGATCAGCTTCAGCTCGTGCAGGCACTCGAAGTACGCCAGCTCCGGCTGATAGCCCGCTTCCACCAGCGTCTCGAACCCCGCCTTGATCAGCGCCGACACGCCGCCGCAGAGCACCGCTTGCTCGCCGAAGTTGTCCGTTTCCGTCTCTTCTTTGAAGGTGGTCTCGAGCACCCCGGCGCGGGTGGCGCCGATGCCTCGGGCCCACGCCAGCGCCAGCGCCTTCGCCCGGCCGGAGGCATCCTGCTGAACGGCCAGCAGCGCCGGCACGCCTTTGCCCTCGAGAAACTGGCTGCGCACGAGGCTGCCCGGGCCTTTCGGCGCGATCATGATGACGTCCACGTCCGCGGGCGCGCGGACGAGGCCGTACAGCACCGCGAACCCGTGCGAGAAGCCCAGGGCCTTGCCCCGGGTGAGGTGTGGCGCGATCGACTCCCGGTAGATGCCGCCCTGGAGCATGTCCTGCGCGAGCAGGATGATCACGTCGGCCTTCGCCGCGGCATCCGAGGCGGACAGCGGCGAGAATCCGTCCTGCTTCGCGAGCGCGTAATTCGGCCCGCCGGGGCGCTGGGCCACGATCACCTTGACCCCGCTGTCGCGAAGGTTGAGCGCCTGCCCGCTCCCCTGGATCCCGTAGCCGATCACGGCGACGGTGCGGCCTGTGAGCGCGTGGAGTGCCGCGTCTTTGTCGTAGTAGATTCGGGCCATATCGATCTCCTTCAACTCCGTCCTGGTTGCGGGTGTGCTCAATCCGACATCGGGTCTGCTATCCGCGGGAGAAATACCGCTTCACGTCCGGGCGTCTCAGGTACCGGATGACGATGACCTGCGCGCCGCCGAAGCACGTCGCCAACAGCGCGTCCGCCGGCCGTCCGGACGCGACCTGCACGCCGCCGACGGCAAGTCCCAGCAGCATCAGCACCACCGCGCCCGCCACCGCCATGAGCCGTCCCCACGGCCGCAGGAGCGCCAGCCCGCACATCGCCGCCAGGGATCCCGCGAGCCAGACCAGGGGACCCAGCGGCGAGCCCTCCGCCAGCCCCGCGGACGTTTTCCAGAGCGAGACCGCGGACACGGCCGACAGGGCGGCGAACGCGCACGCCAGGAGCGCGATGGGCAGCGGCACCATCACGATGTCGCGGCCGGCCGCCCGGCGCTTACTTGATCAGCCGGAGGTTGACGGGATACCGGTAGGCCAGCCCGCCGTTCGCCTTGACGGCCGCGACGACCGTCAGGACGAGCGCCAGAATGCCCACGACCGGCAGGAGCAGCACGCCGATGACCACGAGCGTCAGCGCCAGGCACCCCAGCATGGCCAGGGTCACGGTGATCTGGAAGTTGAGCGCTTCTTTCCCCTGGTCATTGACGAAGGGGAGCTCCTGGCGCTTCACCAGCCAGACGATGAGCGGACCGAGGATATTGCCGAGCGGAATCAGGAATCCGGCGAGCGCCGACAGATGGCAGAACAACCCCCACGTGCGAGCCTGTTGGTTCGGTTCGGACGCCGCATCAACCATCCCGTGCTGCCCTCCCGTGTCGGCAAAGCGGCCGTCAGCGCGGCAGCGCGACCCGGCCCGTCCTCGCCAGATTCGTCAGCCCGTACGCACGCAACTCGCCCACCAGGGCGTCGAGATCCCGGGTCGTGCCGGTGGCTTCCAGAATCACCGCTCCGCCATGGGCCGGAAACAGCTTGGCGCCCGAGCGGCGGGCCAGCTCCTCCATCTTGTCGCGCGCGCCGTCCGGCGCGTTCAATCGCGCCAGGAGCAGCTCCCGGTTGACATACTCCCCTTCCCGGAGCTCGCGGACCTCGATGACGTCCACCAGCCGGCCGAGCTGCCGCTTGACCTGCTCGAGCTTCAGGGCATCCGCGTCCACGACGATCGTCATCAGCGACACGCTCGGATCCTCCGTCGCGCTGACGGTGAGCGAGTCGATGTTGAACGCCCGGGCGCTGATCAGGCCCGAGACGCGCGCCAGGACGCCGAAATGATTCTCCACAAGGCAGGTGATGGTGTGCTTCTCGTTCATCGCGCGTGCCGCGCTCAGCTCAGGCTGAGATCGGCTTCATCCTCTGGAGGCACGTGCCGGTACTGGGGCTTGGCCCCCTCCGTCTTCAGGCTCTCATACGTGCCGATCATCTGGTGGCTCGGCTTGCCGGGCGCCACCATCGGCCAGCAATTCTCATCCGTCTCGACCATGAAGTCGAGGACCACCGGGCGGTCGTGGGTCGCCATCGCCCGCTCGAGCGCGGGACGCACCTCGGCCGGCTTTTCCACCCGGAGGCCGAGACAGCCGTACGCCTCCGCCAGCTTCACGAAGTCGGTGGGGTTGACGATCGAAGCGGCGTGCCGGCCGTCGTAGAACAGGTCCTGCCATTGCCGCACCATGCCGTGCTGCTGGTTGTTCATGATGGCGATCTTGACGGGCAGCTTGTGCAGGGCTGCGGTCGAGAGTTCCTGGGCCGTCATCTGGAAGCTGCCGTCCCCATCGATGTCCCACACGACGTCCTTCGGCCTGGCGAATTGCGCGCCGATCGCCGCCGGCAGCCCGAAGCCCATGGTGCCGAAGCCCCCACTCGTGATGATGGAACGGGGCGTATTGAACCGGTAGAACTGGGCCGCCCACATCTGGTGCTGGCCCACGCCGGTCGCCACCACGGCGTTCCCCTTGGTCACCTCGGAGATCTGCTGGATGATCACCTGGGGCAGCAGCTTGCTTCGCTCGCGATAGATCAGCGGATGCTTCCGCCGCATCGCGTCGATGCGCGTTCGCCACTCGCCCGCCTCCGGCGCCTTGACGATCCGGTTCAGGCGGGTCAGCACGTGTTTGACGTCGCCCACGATGGGAATATCCACCGTCACCGTCTTGTCGATGGAGGACGGGTCCACGTCGATGTGGATCTTCTTCGCCCGCGGGGCGAACTCCTCGATCTTCCCCGTCACGCGGTCGTCGAACCGCGCGCCGATGGCGATGAGCAGATCGCACTCGCCGACCGCGTAGTTCGCGTACTCGAATCCGTGCATGCCGAGCATGCCGAGGCTGAGGGGGTCCGTTTCCGGAAAGCCCCCGAGGCCGAGCAGCGTCGTCGTCACGGGAATCCGGGTCTTCCGCGCAAGCTCCGTCAGCTCCGCCGCGGCACCGGAGGCGATCACGCCGCCGCCGGCGTAAATCAGCGGGCACCGGCTCTTCGAGATCGCCTGCGCGGCCTTCTCGATCTGCACGGGGTCGCCGTCCTGCACGGGGGACAGCCGGTAGCCGCGGATGTCCACCGAGTCCGGGTACGCGAATTCCGCCTCGTTCGTCGTCACGTCCACCGGCAGATCGACCAGCACCGGGCCCGGCCGGCCGGTCCGGGCGATGTGGAACGCCTCCTTGATCACGCGCGCGATGTCCCGCACGTCCTTCACCAGATAGCTGTGCTTCGTCACGGGGCGCGTCACGCCGATCGTGTCCGCTTCCTGAAACGCATCATTGCCGATCATGAACGTGCGGACCTGGCCCGTGATGGCCACGATGGGAATCGAGTCCATGCAGGCGGTGCCGATGCCGGTCACCAGGTTCGTCGCGCCCGGGCCGGACGTGGCCAGGCACACCCCCACCCGGCCGGACGCGCGCGCGTAGCCGTCGGCCATGTGGGCGGCCCCCTGCTCGTGCGCCGTCAGCACCACCTTGATGGGCGAGTCGAACAGCGTGTCGAACGTGGGCAAGTTCATCCCGCCGGGGATGCCGAACACGACATCCACTCCCTCTTTGAGGAGAGATTGAACGAGAATTTTGGCGCCTTTCATCTTCTCAGACATGGTAAGTGAAAATTATAGCACACCCGGGGGCTCGATGCCACACCACCCAGGGTCGCCCACCCAGGGTCGCGGGGCGAGCGGGGCGGCGTGGGATCCCCATGAGAAGATAGAAGGTAGAAGATGGAGGATAGAAGATAAATGGAAATGATGGAAACCCAGCAGGTTGTTCTACCTTCTACCTTCCATCTTCCATCTTCTCATGCTCATGCCTACTCCGTGCCCCGTCCATGTTCCGGCTTCCGACCTGTCATCAGTTCCCACGTGACGCGTTACGCGTGACGCGCTTCGGGGGCGGGCTCCACTCTGACGCTGCAGTCCCGCGGATACAGGTACATCGGCGTCAGCGTCCGCGCGTCGTCCGTCTGCCCCGCGGCGAGGCGCGCCAGTCCAAGCCGACCGAGGACGGCCGCCTTCGGATACCACGCATCCTCCCCCGCGAATTCCGCCTGCGCGCAGCCGGCGCGGATGCGGTCCTGGTAGCGCGCGCAGCCGTCTCCCAGGAACACCGCCGGTCCTTCCACGCGCTCCAGCAGCTCCTCGACGGGACCCAGCAGGTAGTCGGTCACCTTCTTCGCGTCGGCGCCGTGGAGCCCCACGGGCAAGCCCGTGGCTCCCGGTGTTCCACGCTCCACGTGGGGCGACACCCCGCCCCCGCCTAAGGCCGGGACACGTTCGGCGAGGTCGAACCGGTACAGCGCCCCATAGACGTTCCCCCGCTTCGCGTCCAGCACCGGACACACCGGCTTGGCGCACCAGGGCATCCCCGCCGCCAGCACGTCGAGCGACGGCACGCTGACGACCCGCAGCCCGGACGGCAGCGCGAGCGCCTTCGCGAACGCGAGTCCGATCCTGAGCCCCGTGAACGACCCTGGCCCGATATCCACGGCAATACCATCGAGCTCCCGGAGCGCCACACCCGACGCGCGCAGGACCCGCTCGACCGCCCCGGGCAGCTCCACGACGTGCGGCGGCGACGGAACGAACAGCTCGACGCACGCGCGGAGGCGCCCGCCGGCCCACAGCGCGGCGCCCATCTGCGCGGTTGACGTCTCGATGGCCAGCAGCTTCATGCGGGATCCGCCTCCGGTTCCGGCGAGACCACGGGACCCGACGCGCGCAGCGCCTCACGCAGCGCCTCCGCCCGGGCGCCCGACAGTTCGACCGAAAGCCTGCGCCGGTTCGCGCTCACGTGCTCGAGCTTGATGTTCACATGCTCGCCGGGCAGCAATCCTTCGAAGCGCTGCGCCCACTCGATGAGCGTGATCTTCTCCGGCGCGAACACCAGATCCAGATCGAGCCAGGCGGCGTCCGGGGCGTGCTCGAGCCGGTATCCGTCCACGTGCACCACCGGCACCTCGCCCGGGTATTCTCTGAGCAGGACGAACGTGGGGCTCCGAACGGCGTCCGGGTTGAGGCCGAGCCCCCGCGCGATGCCGCGCACCAGGGTCGTCTTGCCGCTGCCGAGCTCTCCCTCGAGCGCGACGACGTCCCCAGGCCGCAGCAGGCGGCCCAGGCGCGCGCCGAACGTTTCGGTGTCTTCCGGCGACGCCGTCGTCTCGGTCACGGCGGTCCCCGTCCCGCCGGTGTTCCCGCGTTTCTCCGTCATGGTCCGCCTCGCCTCCCCTTCCGGAAGTGCTCGAACCCGCCGGCGCGCACGCGCCTCACGCGCCCGGAGGCATCCTCCAGTTCCACCCCGGCTCCGCGCCGAATGGCACGGCCGATCTCGCGAACCGGGCACCGTCCGATCCGCCGCGGCACGCGCGCGCCTGGCCGGACCGTAAAGAGCAGCTCGAAATCCTCTCCGTCGTTGAGCGCGGCGTTCACGCCTCCGGCCGCGGGCGCGACCGGCACGTCCGCCGTCCGGATCCGGAGCGTCACCCGGCTCGCGCGAGCCAGCTGCCATGCGTCAGACGCCAAGCCGTCCGACACGTCGATCATCGCGCTTGGCCGGCAGCGCGCCACGAGCGCCTGCGCCTCGGCCACCCGCGGCGTAAACACCGCATGCCGGCCGCTCCGGTACGACCCGCCCAGCCGCCCCGTCACGCACAGCCGGTCCCCGGGCCGCGCACCGTCGCGACGGACGGCTCCCCGCGGGGGGGCCACGCCCAGAATCGCCACGTCAATGACCACGCATGGGGCGCGCACGGTGTCGCCGCCCACGATGGCCGTGCCGAACCGCGCGGCGCACCGGATGAGACCGGCGTAGCAGCGCGCGATCCACCGCGGGGGCGTCGAGGCCGGCGCGCCGAGCGACACGACCGCCGCTGCCGGCCGGCCGCCCATCGCGGCGATATCGCTCACGTTGCACGCCAGCGCCTTCCAGCCCACGGCCTCAGGCGCGGTGTGCCGCCGGTCGAAGTGCACGCCCTCCACGAGCATGTCGCTCGCCAGCAGCAGCCCGCGTCCGCCCGGCGGGGCGCCCAGCACCGCCGCGTCGTCGCCGATCCCGGCGTCCACGCGCAGCGGCCCGCTCCGCAGCGTGCGCGCCGCCGCGCGCCCCAGGCGCCCGATCAGGCGCCGTTCCCCGAGGGCATCCAACCGGCTCATGGTCAGCTGAGCGCGAAGAGCTGCCGCAGCACCAGCGTTTCGCTGAGCAGGAACGTGTTGTGCAGCATGTGAATCAGGATCGGGCCCGCCAGCGATCCGGTCCGTTCGTACACGTAGGCCAGCAGACATCCCAATAGCGTGATCGGGATCAGCCCCACGAGGTTGTTCCCGTGCGCCAGCGCGAACAGGGCGCCGCTGGCGATCATCGCCCCCCACATCGGAAGATGCCGGCTCAGCGACGAGTAGAACACGCCGCGGAACAAGAACTCCTCGGCCACCGGCCCGATCAGGCACACAAGGATGCCGGTCAGGAGCAGCACGGAGACCTCCTGCTGGCCGAACAGCAGCCGCTGAATCGGCAGGATGGGCGCTTCGTACCCCGCGGCCTTGGCCGCGATCGAGGACGCGATCAGCGTGACGATCAGCCAGGGGAACACGCCGACGTACCCGCGCAGCCCCACCGCCAGCGAGTCCGGCCATGCGCGGAGCGACAGCCCGAATGCCCGGTGCGGTGGACGCGCCGGAGCCAGCGCCAGCACAGCCGTGACGACGAACAGATCGAGGACCCCCATGCCGATCACGCTCCACAGATCGGTGTCAATCCGGAGCGACGGCGCGAGTCCGGCCAGCCCCATCCGCGCGAACGGCAGGAGGCCGAGCATCGCGAGCGCGAGCGCCAGCACGCGTCCGACATCCACGAGGCGCCAGCGCGACGGCAGCCTCGGCTCGACGCGCAGCAGCCCACGGAGCCGTCCCCGCCAGAGGGTCAGCGCCGTCAGCGCAAACCCGCCGATCATGAGCGCCGCGAAGCACAGGAATGACAACCCCGCCAGCAGCGTCGCCCCCGGCGCCCGCTGCATCAGCTCGGCCAGCTTCGCGGAGCGCTCACCCTGCCGCAGCAGCTCGAAGGCGAATCCGGACTCGGGCGCCGCGTCCGGCGCCGGGACCGGCGAGGGCAGATGGAACAGCGCCCACGCGTGCAGGGCGGCCACCAGGGCGGCCAGCGCGATGTACAGCGTCCAGCCTTGAAGAAGGCGCTGTGCCATCACGACGTGCCCTTCGGGAACAGCACGGCCTTGGGCCCCAGCCGTTGTCCGTCCGCGAGCCCGGGCCAGGCGGCGGCATCCGCCAGAAGCCGCGGGGCTTCGCCGAGCCCCAGCTGCGCGCGGATCGCGGCCGCGACGCCCGGCATGAACGGTTCGAGCAGAATCGAGGCCGCCCGGATGGTCTCCGCGAGCGTTCGAAGCACGGCGCGCAGCCGGCGGGAATCGCCCTGTTTCGCGAGTGTCCAGGGCGCCTGCGATTCGATGTATTGGTTCGCCTGGCTGATCACGCGCATGATGGCCTCGAGCGCCGAGGAGAACTGCACGTCGGCCATCGCGGCGTCGAGCGTGCCGGGCAGCGCCTGGACGGCCTCGCGCAGCGCGCGGTCCTCGCTCCCGAGGCCGTCCCCGGCCGGAATCGCTCCGCCTTCATAGCGCTCGATCATCGAGAGCGTCCGGTGCACCAGATTCCCCAGATCGTTGCCCAAATCGGCGTTCAGCCGCACGCGCAGCGCGTCTTCCGAGAACCCGCCGTCCTGGCCGAAGGGGACCTCGCGCAGGAGGAAATAGCGGTAGACGTCGGCGGCGTGCGGCTGGGCCGCCAGCACGTGCGTGAGCACCGCCGACGGATCGATGATGTTCCCGAGCGATTTCGACATCTTCTGCTCGCCGATCCGCCACCAGCCGTGCGCGAAAATCGTCCGGGGCATCTGCTCGTCCGTGAAGCCCAGCGCGTGCAGCATGATCGGCCAGTAGAGCGCGTGGTGCCGCAGGATGTCCTTCCCGATGAAGTGGATGTCGGCCGGCCAGATCCCGCTGAAGCGGTCCGCATCGGCCGGATAGCCGGGCACCGTGATGTAGTTCAGGAGCGCGTCGATCCAGACGTAAATGACGTGGTCGGGGCTGAAGGGCGCCTCGATCCCCCACGTCAGGCGCGTTTTCGGACGCGTGATGCACAGGTGCTCCGGCAGCGGCGCCTCCAGCAGGCCCATCAGCTCGTTGCGGCGGCTCTCTGGGCGGACGAATTCCGGGTGGGCCTTCACGTGCCCCGCGAGCCAGCCGCGGTGCGCTTCCAGCTCCAGGTACCAGCCTTCCTCCTGCGTCCGCTCAAGCGGCCGCTGGCAGGCCGGGCAGACCGGGCGGCCGAGCTCGGCCAGCTCGGCGTCGGTCCAGAATGTCTCATCCGGCGTGCAGTACCATCCCTGGTACGAGGATTTCCGGAGCTTCCCGGCCCGTTCCCAGGCGGCGACGATCCGCTTGACCGCCTCTTCATGCCGGGGCTGCGTCGTCCGGATGAAGTCGTCGTGGGAGATCCGGAGCCGCTCCCACAGCGACTGGAAATGCACGACGACGTCATCGGCGAACTGCTGGGGCGTCTTGCCGGACGCGAGCGCCGCCTGGGCGATCTTCTGCCCGTGCTCATCGGTTCCGGTCAGGAAGAAGACCTGCTCCCCCCGCAACCGCCGGTAGCGCGCGTAGCAGTCCGCCGCGATGTTCGTGTACGAGTGCCCGATGTGGGGCGATGCGTTCACGTAATACAGCGGCGTTGTCACATACGTGGTCTTCATCAGATCATCCGGTTAGCGACAAGCAACAAGCGACAAGCGACAAGCGACAAGCAACAAGCGACCAGAGACCAGCGACCAGCAACCAGCAACATGCGACAAGCAACAAGGCAAGACCGGAGCGTGAGCATGCGACGACGTCTTGTCGCTTGTTACTTGTCGCTTGTCGCTAGTCACTTGTCGCATGTTGCTGGTTGCTACGAGGTTGGTTGCATGACGGAAAGCCAGGTCTCGCGGGCCAGCGCTCCGACGAGGCGCGGATTGGCGTAGCGCTCCAGCGACTCGTGCATCCGCACGAGCTCCAGCGCCGCCTCGACGCACCGCCCGGGAGCCGCCCGCCTGGCCTGCCGCCGGAAGGCCTCCGCCTGGCTCGGATCCAGCGCCCACTCCGGCCCCGCGGCGCCGGTCGCCGCGACGTCGCGCAGCCACCGGATCATCTTGTCCAGGAGCGCCGCGAGTCCGTCGCGGGTCTCCGGCATCCGCTCCTGGAGCCAGAGCGCGTCCGGGCCCGCCAAGCGAGCCTGGTCGCGCGCGTCCGACTCCCACGCCTCCGCCAGACGGCCGGCCTCCGAGAGCCGGCCCTGGCTCGAGCGCGCGATGGTCTCCGCGCGGCGCGGCTCGCAGCCGCGCGCGTCGATGAGCCAGCGCCGGACGGCCTCCGCCGGAAGCGGGTGGCACCGCAGGACCTGGCAGCGCGACACCACCGTCGGCAGGCAGGCGGTCAGGTTCTCCGTCGTCATCACGAAATGCGCCCGCGCGGAAGGCTCCTCGATCGATTTCAGCAGGCTGTTCGCCGCCTCCTCCGTCAGCCGGTCCGCGCCGATGATCACGGCCGCCTGCGCCCGGGCGCTGAACGGCCGCAGCGCGATCCGGTCACGCATGGTTCTCACGTCCTGGATCTTGACCTGCTGCGAGGCCCCGCCCGGCTCCAGCACGTGCACGTCCGGATGGACGCCGCGCGCCGCCTGCAGGCAATGCCGGCACTCGTCGCACGGCCGGCTCTCGCCCTCGCAGATGAGCGCCTTCGCGAATTCCATCGCCAGCCGGACCTTCCCGACCCCGGCCGGTCCCGCCAGCAGATAGGCGTTGGCCACTCGGCCCTCGGCGAGGTGCGCCTGCCAGAGACGCTTCGGCGCGTCTTGTCCGATCACGTCATCCCAGGCGATTTCGAACTCCTCTCCGTTGCGGACGGCCGCGCCTCCGCCCCGCCGGCGAACCCCGGCGGGCCGGCATCCGCTCCGCGACCGCGTCGGCGATGGCCGCCGCCACATCAGCGCGCGGACGCGTCGCGTCCACCGTGACGACCCTCCGGGGCTCCCGCGCGGCGATGCGGAGATACCCGCGCCGAACCCGGCGGTGAAACGCCGCCGTGTTGCGCTCAATCCGGTCCCGGCTCCGGCCCAACCGCGCGAACCCGCGCTCGGGAGCCAGGTCCAACAGCAGCGTCAGATCCGGCATCAGCCCGCCCACGGCGCGCCGGCCGTGCGCGTCCAGCCACGCGGCGTCGACGCCTCCGCCCCAGCCCTGATAGGCCACCGTCGCGTCGTGATAGCGGTCGCAGACGACGATCCGGCCCGCCGCCAGCGCCGGGCGGATGCGCTCCCGGACGAGCCGGACGCGCCCCCCGATGAACAGGAGCGCCTCCGCCATCGGCGAGAGCGGTTCCCGGCTGTGCAGCAGCAACCGCCTCAGCGCGCGCCCCAGCGTCGTCGAGCCGGGATCGCGCAGCCGCACGACCAGCCGGCCGGAGCGGCGCAATCGCCGCGCGAGCAGGCGGCTCTGGCTGGACTTGCCGGAGCCTTCGGGGCCTTCGAACGTGATGAACAACCCGCGTCGGGGCGCGGGGCGGGGGGCGGGGGGCACGGCGCGCGAGCGCATCAGCAACACAACACCGCGCCCAATGCCCCCTGTCCCCGGCCCGAGCGACATCGATTCATGACTCACAGCTTCGGTCTGATGACCGGACCGCCGGACGTATCCGCGATGACAAAGCCGACATCCTCAATCTTCTTGCGCAATTTGTCCGCTTCAGCAAAATCCCGATGTGCGCGAGCCGCTTCGCGCTGTTGCGCCAATTCGCGGACTTCAGAGGGAATGCCTTGCGACTGGAATTCAGCCATCAGCCCCAGCTCGCCTGCCAAGTGCTTCAGCACATCTGCGGCGATGACAATGCGGGCGCATACCTGCGCCTCTTCATCCGGACGCTGACCCGTGATAGGATCCCCGGGAGGCCTCATCACGAGCGCTCGTTGCTGAATACACTCGTGTCCCCATGCCGTCAATTGATCCAGGGTCGCCAGTGCCTTCGGGGTGTTCACATCATCATCCATCGCAGCCAGAAACATGTTCCTGAACCGCGCGATCTCTTGCGGCTCGGATGGTCCTGGGGCGGCGCGAGCGCGACACTCTTCCGCCCAGTTGAGAAAATCCATCCATCCGATTAACCGACGGTTCGCGCTCAATATGGCGGTCTTCGTATAGTCGATGGGACTTCGATAGTGCGTGGATAACAAGAACACCTTCAGGGCATCCGCCTTCCCCCCGCAATCCGTGAGCGCCTGCTCGAGGGTGATGAAGTTGCCCAGCGACTTCGACATCTTCTCGCCGTTGACGGTGAGCAGGCCGTGGTGCACCCACACGCGCGCGAAGGGCTGTCCGGCCGCTTCCGCCTGGGCGATCTCGTTCTCGTGATGCGGGAAGATGAGATCGAGGCCGCCGCCGTGGATGTCGAAGCCCGGCTCCAGGTACTTCAGGCTCATCGCCGAGCACTCGATATGCCAACCGGGGCGGCCGAGCCCCCACGGACTCTTCCAGGCCGGCTCATCCGGCTTGGCCGCTTTCCAGAGCGCGAAATCGAGCGGATCGCGCTTCTCCTCCCCGGGCTCGATGCGCGCCCCCGCCTGCAGTTCATCCAGGGTCCGGTTGGACAGCCGGCCGTAGCGCTCGAACTTGCGCACGGCGAAATAGACGTCCCCGCTCCCGGTTTCGTACGCGGCGCCGTCTAGCACCAGTTTGCCGATGAGGTTGGTCATCTCCGGCACGACGTGGTCAGTCGCCTTCGGTTCCACCGTCGGCTCCCCGAGGCCGAGTTTCGCCAGCGCCTCGTGGTAGGCCGTGAGGTACCGCGCCGCGATGGCCTCGCAGGCGGTTGTCAATTCCCCCGCCCCCCGCCCCTCGCCCCGCGCCCCCACCTCCTGCCTCGCGCGCTCGATGATCTTGTCGTCCACGTCCGTCACGTTGCGCACAAACCGCACCTCCCATCCGCGGGCCCGGAGGACCCGCCGCAGAACGTCGAAGACGAACGCGCTGCGGAGGTGGCCGAGATGGGGCGCATCGTATACCGTCGGGCCGCAGACGTACATCCGGATGGCGCGGCGATCCGCTCCGCCCGGTTCGATGGGCTCGAGCCGTCTGGTGAGGGAGTTGTAGAGCTTCACGGCGATTGGCGCTTTGCCGGGCCGCCTTGCTCCTGCCGGTGGGCCCGGACCTGGTGCTCGATGGCGTCGATTTCGTGCTGGAGCAGCTCCAGCCGCTCGGCGAGCGGGTCCGGCAGGTGCGTGTGGTCGAGGTTGATGCCCTGGAAGTGCCGGTCCTTGATCTTCGCGATGCGGCCAGGGACGCCCACCACCGTCGAGTGGTCAGGGACGTCGCGGATCACCACCGCGTTCGCGCCGATGATGGAGTGCTCGCCGACTGTGATGTTGCCGAGCACTTTCGCCCCCGCCCCGATGACCACGCGGCTGCCGATGTTCGGATGGCGCTTGCCCCGCTCCTTTCCCGTGCCGCCCAGCGTCACGCCCTGGAAGAGCGTCACGTCATCGCCGAGCACGGCCGTCTCACCGATGACGACACCCATGCCGTGATCGATAAAGAGCCCGCGCCCGATCCGCGCGGCGGGGTGAATCTCGACGCCCGTGAAGACGCGCGCCCAGGTCATGATCAGGCGCGGGAGCACGGGCACGCGCAGCCGATGGAGCCCGTGCGCGATCCGGTGCGCGATCACCACGTGCAGACCCGAGTACGCGAGGATCACCTCGAGCCCGTTGCGCGCCGCCGGGTCGCGCTCGAAGCACGCGGCGATCTCGCGCGCGAACGCGACGCGGATGACGACTACCGCCGCCGCCAGGATCCCGAGCGTCCACCATAGTGCCGTCATCGTCTCCCTCGCTGCGTGCGGCTCCCCGGCCGGCGACGCCCCGCCCGAGAGGGCTGGCGCGCGGCCACGAGCAGCACCGCCGTATGGGCCGCGATCCCCCGCCGTCCCGGAGGAAACCCCTCCGT
>DASWKB010000028.1:0-51946 GCA_036396895.1 bacterium
CTCCACCCGGTCGCCGCTATGGCGGGGCGGCGGCGTGATCTTCGGGCCGCACCCGAGACCCATGGGCTCCCGGCTGCCACAGCAAATCCGGAGGCGCGCGCTCATCGAGAGCCTGAAAGGCAAGATCCGCGACGGGGAGCTTCGCGTGATCGACGGACTCCGGGCGGACGCGCCGAAGACGAAGCCCTTCGCGGGACTGGCCGGCACGTTTGAGGTGGCCCGCTCCTCGATCATCGTGCTCGCCGGGCCGGCGCCGGCGCTGGTGAAGTCGCTGCGCAATTTGGCGCGCTTTCGGCTCTGCGACGCCGGAAGCCTGAACGCGCTCGATGTGGTGAACGCCGACAAGGTGCTCGTGGCCAGGGAGGCATTCGCCAGCCTGGACCGGCGGGCGAAGGAGTCCGATGCGTCCGGCGACTGAGATCGTGCGCGGCATCCGGCAGACGGAAAAGGGCACCCGGCTGGCGCCCACGCACCAGTACATCGTCGAGGTCGCCCCGGACGCCAACAAGATCGAAATCCGCGAGGCCGTCGAGCGGCTCTTCAACGTGAAGGTTCGCCAGGTCAACACGCAGCGCTGCCACGGCAAGTGGCGGCGCCTCACGCAGCGGTGGGGCCGGCGCGCCGACTGGAAAAAGGCGATCGTCACCGTCCAGGACGGCCAGGTGATCGAGCTCAAGGAGTAGATGATGGGTGTCAAGGTGCATCGCCCCACCACCCCGACGCAGCGCTTCCAGGTGACGCCGGACTTCGCCGAGGTCACGAAAACGAGGCCTGAGAAGTCGCTGATCAGGCCGCTCAAGCGCACCGGCGGGCGCAACGCGCACGGGCACGCCACGGTCCGCTTCCGCGGCGGCGGGCACAAGCGGATGTACCGCATGGTCGATTTCTACCGGAAGGACCGCGAAGGGCAGACCGGCCGCGTTGAGGCGATCGAATACGACCCGAACCGGAACGCGCGATTGGCGCTCATCCGGTACGAGGACGGCCCGAAACGTTATATCATCTGGCCCGCGGGCCTGCGGGTGGGGGACACCATCCAGGCGGGGGCGGAGGCCGACATCCGGGTCGGCAACGCGATGGCGCTCCGGCGCATCCCGCCCGGGGAGCCGATCCACAACCTGGAGCTGCGCAAGAACGGCGGCGGCCAGATCGTGCGCTCGGCCGGCTCCTCCGCGCTGATCCAGGCGAAGGAGGCGGATGTCGCCCACGTCAAGCTGCCCTCGGGCGAGGTGCGCCTCTTCCATTTGGATTGCTGGGCGACGCTCGGACAGGTGGGCAATTCCGAATTCAAATCCCTGAGCCGGGGCAAGGCCGGCCGCACGCGCTGGCTCGGACGCAGGCCGCACGTCCGCGGGGTGGCCATGAATCCGGTGGACCACCCGCACGGCGGCGGCGAGGGCAAGAGCGGACAGGGCAACCCGCACCCGGTGTCTCCATGGGGCTGGCACACGAAAGGCCGCAAGACCCGGGACCGCAACAAGTATTCGAAACCGTTCATCGTGAAGCGGAGACGCTAATCCATGGGGCGTTCAGCGATCAAGGGCCCATTCGTCGATGAGTCGTTGCAGAAGAAGGTGTCGGTGGCGCAGCAGGCGCGGGACCGGAAGCCGATCAAGACCTGGTCCAGGCGTTCGACCGTGACGCCCGACTTCGTGGGGCTGAATTTCCTGGTCCACAACGGGAAGGGGTTCCTGCCGGTGTTTATCACGGAAAACATGGTCGGACACAAGCTCGGCGAGTTCGCGCCGACGCGGGTCTTCCGCAAGCATGGCGGCGTGAAGAAGGAGTCGGGTCCCGGCACGGGGCTCGGGAAGTGAGGCGCTCGTGATGCTGGGCAAAGCGGTCGCCAAATACGTCCGGATGACCCCGCGCAAGGTCGGCTACGTCATCGCGCCGCTCAGACGGCGGACGGTCGCCGAGGCGCGCAAGCTGCTGGCCGTGAGCGGGCGCCGCGCGGCGCAGCCAGTCGGGAAGTTGATCGATTCGGCCTTCGCGAACGCGCGCGCGCAGCAGCCGATGCTGCAGGAAGACGAGGTCGTCATCAGCAAGTTGGTCGCGGACGAGGGACCGACCTGGAAGCGGTTCCGCGCGGCGGCGTTCGGGCGCGCCGTGCCGGTCCTGAAGCGGACCTCCCACATCACAGTCGAACTCGAAAAGAGGGCGTGACGGCGCATGGGACAGAAGGTGAATCCGATCTGTGTGCGGCTGCAGCTGACGCATGACTGGCGCTCGCGCTGGTTCACCCCGTCGAAACAGCAGTTCGTTCAGTACCTGCAGGAGGACCGGACGATCCGGGACCTGCTGACGCGGTCGCTCGCTTCGGCGGCGGTCGGCCGGATCGACATCGAGCGTTCGGCCGAGCGCGTGCGCATCGTGATCCACACGGCCCGGCCGGGCATCCTCATCGGGCGCCGGGGCGAGAACATCCAGCGCCTGCAGGAGCAGGTGCAGCGCATCGTCGGCGCGCAGCAGCTCAAGATGGACTACGTCGAAATCAGCAATCCCGCCGTGGAGGCCAAGCTGGTGGCGGACTCCCTGGCGTTCCAGCTCGAGAAGCGGATCGCGTTCCGCCGCGCCATGAAGCGGGCCGTTCAGCAGGCCATGGACGCGGGGGCGAAGGGGATCCGGGTGGTCTGCGATGGGCGGCTGGCCGGGGCGGAAATGACCCGGCGCGAGGTCTACCGCGCGGGCACGGTGCCGCTGGGCACCTTCAAATCGGACATCGATTTCGGGATCGGCACGGCGCACACGACCGCCGGCTGCATCGGCACCAAGGTGTGGGTGTGCCGAGGCGAGTTCCGGCGTGAACGGCTGCAGCCGTCCAGAGGCAGGACGCGCGCGGGCGCGCCGGAACAACACGGCCGCCAGACCGGCGACGCCCTGCCGGCGAAGGCGGGCGTCCCGGCCGCGCCGCCATCGGCGATAGGCGCCTGAGGACCTCCGATGTCGCTCTTGCTTCCGAAACGGATCAAGTACCGAAAGGCGCACCGCGGAAAACGCCGCGGGCCCGCCAAGGGCGGGACCAGCCTGGCGTTCGGAGAGTTCGGGCTCAAGGCGCTCGACAACACGTGGGTCACCGCGGCCCAGATCGAGGCCTGCCGCGTGGCGATCGCCCGCTCGATGTCACGGGGCGGCAAGGTCTGGATCCGGGTGTTCCCCGATAAGCCGGTCACCGTTCATGGGCAGGAAAAGCCCATGGGGTCGGGCAAGGGGATGGTGGACCACTGGGTGGCGGTCGTGAAGCGGGGGCGGATCCTGTTCGAGATCGACGGCGTGCCGGAGCTGCTCGCGCGCGAAACGTTCCGGCTGGCCGCGTGCAAACTGCCGCTGCCGACGCGCTTCGTGAGCCGCCGCGAGGAGGCGGGGCTCTGATGGCGAAGACGAGCGTGCGACTCAGCGATTTGCGGGCGCTTCCCCCTTCGGAGGTGCGGGAGCAGGTGGATGGCCTGCGGCAGGAATTGTGGCGCCACCGCATCAAAATCAAGCAGGGCAGTTCCCAGCAGACGCACCGCGTGCGGGAGTTGCGCCGTGACATCGCAAGGCGACTCGGCGTGTTGAACGAACGGAAGGCGGCCCGATGAGTACTCAAGAAGCCCCACAGGCGCAGGCCCCGGCGCGCGTACGCGGCCAGCGCAAGACCCGGATCGGCGTCGTGACGAGCAACCGCATGCAGAAGACGATCGTCGTGCGGGTGACGACGCTGGCGCGTCATGCGCTCTACCACCGGGTGATCAAGCATGCCAACTCCTTCAAGGCCCACGATGAGCGCAACGAGGCGCGGATCGGCGACGTCGTGAAGATCATGGAGACGCGCCCGCTGTCCAAGGACAAGCGCTGGCGGCTCATCGAGATCGTGAAGAAGGCGTCCACGGCGCCGGCGCTGCCGGATGTGGAGAGCGAGCAGGCGGCCCGCCGCGAGGCGGCGGATGCCGAACCCGGAGCGCCTCAGGCATGATCGGGCGGCGGACGCACCTGGCGGTGGCGGACAACTCGGGCGTCAAGAAAGTCTGGCACATCGGGGTGATCGGGCTGGGCAACAAGAAGATGGCTGACGTCGGCGATATCGTGACGGTCCACGTGCGTGAGGCGGACCCCGACGCGCTTGCCAAGAAGGGGGAGGTCGTCCGGTGCGTGGTCGTGCGCACCCGCGCCCCCATCCGCCGGACGGACGGGACGACCCTTCGGTTCGACAGCAATGCCGTGGTCTTGATCGATAATCAGAATAATCCCAGGGGCACGCGCGTGTTCGGACCGGTGGCGCGGGAGCTCCGTGAGAAGCGCTTCATGAAGATCATCTCGCTGGCGCCTGAAGTCGTGTGACGGCGCGGCGCGAGGACGGACGGAGACGATGGCGAAGATTCGCAAGGGCGACACCGTGGCGGTGCTGAGCGGCAAGGACCGGGGCAAGACGGGCAAGGTGCTCCAGGTCTGGCACGGCGAAGGCCGCGTCTTGGTGGAACGCGTCAATCTGGTGAAGCATTTCGAGCGGCGCAGCCAACAGAACCCTGCGGGCGGCGTCATTGAGCGCGAGGGGCCGTTGCCCATCGCGAAGCTGGCGCTGGTGTGCCCGAAGTGCAAGCGGGCCTCTCGCGTGGGGTGGGACGTGACCGCCGGCGGCCGGCGGCGCGTCTGCCGGCGCTGTCATGAGCCGGTGGAGGGCTCATGAGCGCCTCGCTCTCATCGGCCCTCAAGCTCCCGCGGCTCTTGGAGCACTACCGGAAGACGCTGAACGGCGAACTCTGCACGCGCTTCGCCCACCGGAATCCGATGGCCGCGGCGCGCCTAGAAAAGATCGTGCTCAACATCGGCTGCGGGAAGGCGGTGCAGGAGGCGAAGGTCCTCGACGCGGCGCAGCGCACGCTCGAAATCATCACCGGTCAGCGTCCAAGCGTGACGCGCGCGAAGCGGGCGGTGTCCAACTTCCGCATCAAGGAAGGCGATGCCGTGGGCTGCAAGGTGACGCTCCGGCGGCGGCGGATGTACGAATTTCTCGACCGGCTCGTCAGCGTGGCGTTGCCGCGCCTCCGCGACTTCCGCGGCCTCAGCCTGAACGGGTTTGACCAGGCCGGCAACTACAGCTTCGGCCTGGAGGAGCAGAGCATTTTTCCTGAAGTGGCCATGGACGAGCTGCACTACACGCTTGGGATGGATGTGGTGTTGGTCCTGCGGACGGCCTCGCGCGAGGAGGCTCAGGCACTCCTGGAAGGCTTCGGGTTCCCATTCGTGAAGCCCCAGGGCGCGGGCGCGCCGGCTGTGGGAGCGACGTCGTCCGGCGACGCCTCGCCCCGCGGGGCGGGCGCCCGGTAAACCGTGGCGAGACGAAGGGGCACGCATGGCACGAACGTCATGGATCGAACGGGCGAAGCGGACGCCGAAGTTCCGGGTGCGGCACGTGCACCGCTGCAAGCAGTGCGGGCGCCGGCGGAGCTACTACCGCCGGTTCGGGCTCTGCCGGATCTGCTTCCGCGAGATGGCGTGGCGGGGCGAAATTCCCGGGCTCGTCAAGGCAAGCTGGTAGCGCGCCGCGCAGCACAGGGGAGACGAGAGACAAGATGGCCGCAAGCGATCCCGTATCAGACGCGCTGACGAAGATCCGCAACGCGTCGCGTGCTAAGCACGCGACGGTGGACGTGAAGCCTTCGCGGCTGACCGAACGCATCCTGGACGTCCTGCGGCGCGAGGGGTTCATCCGCACTTACAAGGTCGTGGGGGAGGAGCCGGCGGTGCGCCGCTGCCGCGTGTACCTCAAGTATGCGAGCCGCGGGCCCGCGATCGAGCAGATCGTGCGCGTGTCGCGCGCCGGCGTCCGCATGTACCGCGGCTACGCCACGCTGCCTCGCGTTCGGGCCGGTATGGGCGTGGCGATCATTTCGACGTCGCAGGGCGTGATGAGCGACCGCGAGGCGTACCGGAAGCGGATCGGCGGCGAAGTGCTGTGCTTCATCTGGTGAAGGCGGAGCGCTGATGTCACGAATTGGACGACTTCCCATTCAGGTGCCGGACAAGGTCACGATCGCGCTGCGGGACGGCCGCGTGGAGGTCGAGGGTCCCAAAGGGACGCTCGCCTGGACGCTGCCGCGCGGGATCCGGATGGCCCAGGAGGGCCGGCAGGTGTCCCTCACCCGTGACGGCGAGGATAAGCAGACCCGGGCGTTCCACGGCCTGGCGCGCGCCCTGGTCAACAACATGGTGCAGGGCGTCACGTCGGGATTCTCGAGAGAGCTCGAGGTGATCGGGGTGGGCTACCGCGTGCAGGTGCAGGGCAAGCAGCTGACGATGAACCTGGGCTATTCGCACCCGGTCGTCCTGCGGATCCCCGAGGGGCTCACGGTGGAGGCGCCCAAACCGACGGCCATGATCGTGAAGGGGATCGATAAGCAGCTCGTCGGAGAATTCGCAGCAAGCCTGCGCCGGATCGCGCCCCCCGAGCCGTACAAGGGCAAAGGGATCCGCTATGCGGGCGAAGCCGTCCGCCGCAAAGCGGGCAAGGCCGCCACGGGTGCGGCGAAGGGATAAGGAGCGATATGAGATCTCGCGAGGCCGCGCGGCGGGTCCGGCATCTGAGGGTCCGCAAGAAGGTGCAGGGGCTGCCGGAGCGTCCGCGCTTATGCGTCTTCCGCAGCCACAAGCACCTGCAGGTCCAGATCGTGGACGACACGAAAGGGCGCACGCTGCTGGGCTGTTCCACCAAGGACAAGCGCCTGAAGCTCGGCGAGGGCGGGACCGTCGGGGCCGCGCAGGCCCTCGGCGAGCTCGTGGCGAAGGAAGCCGTGGGACGCGGAATCACGCGGGTGGTGTTTGACCGGGGCGGCTACGGGTATCACGGCCGCGTCCGGGCGTTTGCCGAAGCGGTTCGCGCCGGGGGGGTACAGGTGTAATCATGGCACGAGACTTTGACCGGGGACGGGGGCAGTCGGGCGACGCCCCGCAGCTCACCGAAAAACTCATCAGCATCAACCGGGTCGCCAAGGTCCATAAGGGCGGCAAGCGGCTGGCGTTCTGCGCCCTCGCGGTCGTGGGAGATGGGAAGGGCCGCGTGGGCATGGCGCTCGGCAAGTCCAATGAGGCGGCGGACGCGATCCGCAAGGGGTTCCTGCGCGCGGAACGCGACATGGTGCGCATCAGCCTCAAGGGCGCGACGATTCCCTACGAGGTGATCGGACACGCGGACGCGTGCCGGGTGCTCCTGAAGCCGGCCAGCCCCGGGACGGGGATCATCGCCGGAGGGCCCGTGCGCGCCGTCTGCGAGGCCGTCGGGATCCGGGACATCCTCACGAAGAGCCTGGGCTCGTCCAACGGGCTGAATCTTGTGAAGGCGACGCTGGCGGGCCTGCGCTCGCTCGAGACGGAAGAGCAGATTCAGGACCGGCGCAAGCTCGTCGTCGAGGTGATGGGGTAACGGCCATGGATATCGCGAGTCTTCCCGCCGTTCCGGGTGCCAGAAAACGCCGCAAGCGGCTCGGCCGCGGCATCGGGTCCGGCCACGGCAAGACCTCGACGCGCGGCCAGCTCGGCCAGGGCTCGAGGACCGGATCGCGCAAGCGCCCGGGATTCGAGGGCGGCCGGACGCCGCTCATCCGCAGCATTCCGAAGCGCGGGTTCAAGCGCAAGGCGCCGGACCGCCGCCCGGCCACGCAGATCGTGAACGTGTCGTCCCTCGAGCGGTGCCGCGACGGGGAGCGCGTCGACGCGGCGCGCCTGAAGGCGCTGGGGCTCATTCGCGACGCGCAGCATCCGGTGAAGCTGCTGGGCGACGGGACCCTGAGCCGGAAGTTGACGGTCATCGTCCAGGCCGCGAGCGCCTCGGCCCGCGAGAAAATCGCCAAGGCCGGCGGGGCGCTTGAGCTCTCGGCCTCGCGGAGCCCGGCTCGGGGATAAGCGCCGCCGGCATGTTCCGCCTGCTCAGCGCACTCGGCAACGCCTGGACGATTCCGGAGCTTCGGCGAAAGATCCTGTTCACCCTGGGCATGATCGCCCTGTACGAAGTGGGGCTGTTCATCCCCGTGCCGGGCGTGAACGGCGCCGAGCTCGGACGGATCTTTGACCAAATGGCGGAGCGGGGGGCGGGGGGATTCCTCTCGCTCCTCGACATGCTCACCGGCGGCGCGCTCTCGCAGGCGACCGTATTCGCGCTCGGCATCATGCCGTATATCAGCGCCACGATTATTGTGGAAACGCTGCTGGCGACGGCCATCCCCGCCCTCGAGAAGCTGCGCAAGGAGGGGATGACGGGCTACCGGAAGCTCCACCAGTACTCGCGCTACGCCACGATCGTGCTGGCGGTGATCAACTCGTTCATCTACGCGACCCTGCTGGAGAAGGCCATCCCGGCGCAGTTCAACACGGAAATCGTGCTCTTCCCGGGGATGGGGTTCCGGCTCCTCACGGTCCTGACGATGACCGCCGGCATGGCCATCATCATGTGGCTGGCGGAGCAGATCACCGAGCGCGGCATCGGCAACGGCATGAGCCTGCTGATTACCGCGTCGATCGTGGGCCGGCTGCCGCTGGCGATCCGGGACATCGCCGTGCAGATGGGTCCGGGCGGGCTCGGCCAGTCTCCGATGGCCCCCCTGGCGATGCTGTTCATGGCCGCGTTCCTGGTCGGGACGGTGGCGCTGGTCGTCTTCGTCGAGCAGGGCCAGCGGCGCGTGCCCGTGCATTACGCGCGGCGCGTGGTGGGCCGGAAAGTGTACGGCGGCCAGAGCACCTACCTGCCGCTCAAGGTGAACAGCGGGGGAGTACTGCCGATCATCTTCGCCGTGTCGCTGTTGTATTTCCCGATGCAGCTGGCGAGCTTCGTGCCGCAGCTCCAGGGGCTGGCCAACTGGTTTTCGCCGACGTCGGTGGTGTTCAATCTGGTGTACGCGACGCTGATCCTGTTCTTCACGTATTTCAGCACGGCCATCACCGCGCATCAGTTTCTCGACGCGGCGGATCAGATGAAGAAAGTCGGGGCCTTCATCCCGGGCATCAGGCCGGGACAGGCCACGGTCGAGTATCTGGACGGGATCTTGACGCGCGTCACGTTCGTGGCAGCCATTTATCTGGTGGGCATCGCGATTCTGCCTGACCTGATCATGGCGCTGATGAACGTGCCGCGTCGCGTCGCGGGATTTTTCGGAGGCACGAGCTTGCTGATCGTGGTGGGCGTCACGCTGGACACGATGAAGCAGATCGAGTCGCATTTGCTGATGCGCCATTATGAAGGCTTCTTCAAAAGCGGCCGCATGCGGGGCCGGCGGTAGCGTGCGTCTCGTCCTGCTGGGTCCCCCAGGGACTGGCAAGGGCTCTTTGGCATCGTTGTGCGAGGAGCGGCTCGGAGTCCCGCACGTCTCCACGGGACAGATCTTCCGAGAGGAGATCTCGCGGCGCAGCGCGCTCGGGAGGCGCGTGCAGGCCTATGTGGCCAGCGGGCGCCTGGTGCCCGACCGTCTGGTCGTCCAGGTGATGACGCGGCGCCTGAGTCAGCGGGCGTTCGCCGGCGGCTTCATCCTCGACGGGTTTCCGCGGACGCGCGGCCAGGCGGCGGGCCTCAACGTCGCGCTGCGGCGCGCGCGCACGCCGCTGGACGGCGCCGTGGTGCTGCAGTCGCCGGATGCGCTGCTCGTTACGCGGCTTTCGGGACGGCGGGTGTGCGGGCGATGCGGCGCCAATTATCACGTGCGCAGCATGCGTCCGAAACGGCCGGGCCGGTGCGACCGCTGCGGCGGGGCGCTCGTGACGCGCGCGGATGACGCGCCGCGCACCATCCGGCAGCGCCTCGCGGTTGACGGTCGCGCGGCGCGGCCGCTGCTGGCGTACTATCGCAGCCGCGGACTCCTGCGCGAGCTGGACGGGCGGGGGAACATCGAAATCGTGTTCCGGCGCGCCGCGCGGCTCTTTCGGCGTGAGTCCTGGCTCCCGGCATGATCGAGATTAAATCCGCCGAAGAACTTGCCATTATGCGGCGCGCGGGACGCGTCGTGGGGCGGCTGCTCGCGCACCTGACGCAGCTGGTGCGCCCCGGCATCCGGACGCGCGAGCTCGACGAGGAAGCGGCCGCGTATCTGGCGCGCGCGGGAGCGGCCCCGGCGTTCCTGGGGTACCGGGGCTATCCGGCGTGCATCTGCGTCTCGGTGAACGAGGAAGTGGTGCACGGCATCCCCGGGGACCGGCGCATCGGGGACGGGGACGTCGTCAGCATCGACGCGGGCGCGATCGTGGACGGGTTTTACGGCGACGCCGCGGTCACGGTGATCGTCGGCTCCGCCGGCGCGGACGTCACACGGCTGGTCGAGACGACGTCGCAGGCGCTCAAGGCGGGCATCGCGCAGGCGAGGCCGGGGAACCGCCTCTCGGATATCTCGCACGCGGTTCAGCAGGTGATCGAGCGGGAGCGGTTCGGCATCGTCCGGGAGTTCGTCGGGCACGGGATCGGGCGCGCGATGCACGAGGACCCGCCGATCCCGAATTTCGGCCCGCCGAACGCGGGTCCCCGTCTGCGGGCGGGGATGGTGCTCGCGATCGAGCCCATGGTCACCATGGGCGACCCGGGCGTCGAGGTATTGCAGGACGGATGGACGGCGGTGACGAAGGATCGATCATTCGCGGCCCATTTCGAGCACTCGGTGGCGGTCACCGCAGGCGGGGCGGACGTGCTGACGGACGCAGGAGATGCCTAAAGAGGATTTGATCGAGATCGAGGGCGTCGTGCTCGAAGCGCTCCCGAACACGATGTTCAGGGTCGAGATCCAGGATGGGCACAAGGTCCTGGCCCATCTCGGGGGCAAGCTGCGGAAGCACTATATCCGGATTCTTCCCGGAGACCGGGTGAAGCTGGAACTCTCACCCTACGATCTCGCGCGGGGACGGATCACGTACCGCCTGTGACGGACGGCGAATGAGGGCCCAATGAAAGTCAGAGCATCGGTGAGACGGATTTGCAGCAAATGCAAGATCATCAAGCGGCGCGGCGTCGTGCGCGTGATCTGCACGAATCCCAAGCATAAGCAGCGGCAGGGATAGGAGGGACGGAATGCCGAGAATCGTGGGCGTTGATCTGCCGAGAAAGAAGCGCATCGACGTGGCGCTGACCTACATCTTCGGCGTGGGGTCAGCGACGGCGCGGAAGATCCTCTCGCAGACGACGATCGCGCCGGAGAAGCGGTCGGACGCGCTGAGCGACGAGGAGGTGGCGCGCCTGACCCAGCTCCTGCAGCAGCAATTCAAGGTCGAAGGGGATCTGCGCCGGGACATTTCCACCAACATCCGGCGGCTGATCGATATCGGTGCCTATCGCGGACTTCGCCACAAGCGGGGCCTGCCCGTGCGGGGACAGCAGACGCGGACGAACGCCCGCACGCGCAAGGGACCCCGTCCGCGCGTCGGGGTGCGCAAGCGCGCCCGCGTCGCGGCGGCCTCTGGGGCCAGGTAACCACCGCGTCGGAGAGAGGACATGGCTGACGAGCAGGAACCAGCACGCGAGACCAAGAACGCGGAGGCCGGCGGGACCGAGCCCGAGGCGGGCAAACCCCAGCCGAAACGACGCCTGCGGAAACGCCTGCAGAGCACGCAGGGCATCGCCCACGTGCTCGCGACGTTCAACAACACGGTGGTGACGATCACGGACCGCCAGGGGAATGCCGTGTCCTGGGCCAGCGCCGGTTCGAGCGGGTTCAAGGGATCGAGGAAATCGACCCCGTACGCCGCGCAAATCGCCGCGGGGAACGCGGCCAAACGCGCGCTGGAAGCGGGACTGAAGGACGTGGAGGTGTTCGTGAAGGGGCCGGGACAGGGACGGGAGTCGGCCATCCGGGCTCTGCAGCAGGCGGGCTTGAGCGTCACGGCGATCAAAGACGTGACGCCGATCCCCCACAACGGGTGCCGGCCCCCGAAGCGGAGAAGGGTCTGATGCATGGTGGATTGCGGATGGCGGCTTGCGGATTGAGCGCGGGGGTCGCGTGATGGGGCGGGATGTCGGACCGGGCTCTCGAATGTGCCGGCGGGAGGGCATGCACCTGTTCCTCCGCGGCACCAAATGCGACCGCGGCAAGTGCGCGGCGGACAAGCGATCCACCCCGCCGGGGCAGCACGGGCAGGGGAGGATCAAGCTGTCCAACTACGGGATTCAGCTGCGCGAGAAGCAGAAGGTGAAGCGCATGTACGGCCTCCGCGAAAGCCAGTTCCGGCTCTATTTCACGCGGGCGCAGAAGCGCCGCGGCGTGACTGGCCACGCGCTGCTTGAGCTTCTGGAGCGCCGGCTCGACAACGTGGTGTACCGGTCCGGCCTGGCTTCCTCCCGCAGGGAGGGCCGTCAGATCGTCTCGCACGGCGGCATTCTGGTGAACGACCGCCGGGTGGACATCCCCTCATTCCTCGTCAAGGCCGGCGATACGGTGGAGGCCCTCCCGGTGCGCGAGGGACAGCGGAAGCGGATGAAGGAGAACCTCGAACGGACCAAAGACCGGCCGGTGCCGGCCTGGTTGCAGCTGGACCGCGATCAGCTCAAGAGTGTGATCGTCCGGACGCCGGAGCGGGACGACATCGGCGTCCCGATTCAAGAGCAGCTCATCGTCGAGTTGTATTCGAAGTAACGGGCCCGACTGGAGCGCGGGGCCGTGCCGGAGCCGGAAGCGACGGAGGGATGAATGGGAACGCTGTGGCGTGATTTCGCAACTCCCAACAAGCTGATCTGCGACGACAGTACGCTCACGGAGACGTACGGCAAGTTCATTGCCGAGCCGTTCGAGCGCGGGTACGGCATGACTATCGGGAACAGCCTGCGGCGCGTGCTGATCTCCTCGATCGAGGGCGCCGCGGCCACCTCGATGAAGATCGATGGAGTCCTGCACGAGTTCAGCGCGATCCCGGGCGTGCAGGAAGACGTGACGCAGATCGTGCTCAACGTGAAGCAGCTCGTGCTGCGCGCGCACACGCGCCAGCCGAAGGTGCTGGTGCTTGAGAAAAGCAAGAAGGGGCCGGTGCTGGCCGGCGATCTGCAGGTGGATGACACGATCGAGGTCATCAATCCCGATCTCGAGCTGTGCACGCTGACGAAGCCGGATCCGTTCAAGCTGGAGCTGGAAGTCAGCCGGGGACGCGGCTACGTGTCGGCGGAGAAGCACAAGCGGGAAGGCCAGCCGATCGGCGTGATCCCCCTGGACGCGGCGTTCAGTCCGGTCCGGCGGGTGAATTTCTCCGTCGAAGACACGCGGGTGGGCCAGGTCACGGATTACGACCGGCTCATCTTGGAAATCTGGACGAACGGGGCGATGAGCCCGAAAGACGCGCTGCTGTACGCCTCGAACATCCTCCAGCGCCACCTGGACCTGTTTGTCAGCTATGGGAGCCTGCCGGAGGAGCCGGAGGAGGAGACGCCGGGGACCGTGGACGAGGAATTGCAGGAGAAGCTGGGCACGCCCATCTCGGAGCTGGAGCTGTCGGTCCGGTCGGCCAACTGCCTCCGGGAGGCCAAGATCGACACGATCGGGGAGCTGGTCCGGCGCACGCCGCAGGAGCTGCTCAAGTTCCGCAACTTCGGAAAGAAATCGTTGGCGGAGATCGACGAGCTCCTGAAGGGCATGGGCCTCGAGCTCGGCATGCTGCCGAAGCAGGAAGAAGGCAGCGTGCAGTCGAGCGTCTTATAGCTTCGGCACCTCTGAGGACGGCGCTCCGCCAGCGGCGGAGTGCACACACAGGTTGAGGACGATGCGTCACGCAAAACGCAACCGACGGTTCTCACGCCCGAGCGAGCAGCGCAAGGCGCTGCTGGCCGGGCTCGTGAAGAACCTCGTGATTCACGGACAGATCAGGACGACGCTGACCCGCGCGAAAGAGGCACAGCGCCTGGCCGAGCGGCTCATCAGCCTCGGCAAGGAAGGCAGCATCCATGCGCGGCGGCGGGCGTTCCGGGTGCTTCAGGACCGGACGCTCGTCAAGCGGGTGTTCGCGGAGCTTGCCCCGCGGTTCCAGGACGTCGAGGGCGGCTATACCCGCGTGGTGCGCCTCGGCGCGCGGCGCGGCGACGGGGCGCCGCAAGCGGTGCTGGCGTTCAGCCGGCTTCCCGAGGCGACCGCGGCGAGGCCGAAGGCGCACGCGCCGGCGGCGGAGCCGCCGTCGGGGCCGGGTCCGCAGCCGCCCAAGGACAAGGGCCGGGAATCGAAAGAACCGGCAAAGAAGGGCCTGCTCGAGGGGTTGCGCGGCATCTGGACGCGCAGGAAGAACCGCCCGGGCGCCGCGCCCTGAGCGAACCATGCTCGCTGACCGCCTTCGACAGATCGAAGGCTCCCCCACGCTTGCGCTGACGGCCAAGACAAAGGCTCTCGCGGCCGCCGGCAAGTCCGTCGTCGATTTCGCCGCCGGGGAGCCAGACTTTCCTACCCCGGAGCCGATCAAACAGGCCGCCGTGCGCGCCATCGAGCGCAACCGCACGCGCTATACGCCGGTGGCCGGGACGCCCGAGCTGCGCCAGGCCGTCGCGGACTCGCTCAACGCCGCCCGGGGCACGCGCTACACCGCGGCCGAGACCATCGTCGCCTGCGGCGCCAAGCACGCCCTCGCCAACATCTTCCAGGCCGTCTGCCAGCCGGGGGACGACGTCTTGATCCCCGCGCCGTACTGGGTGAGCTTCCCGCCGATGGTCCGCCTGGCCGGCGCCAACCCGGTCATCGTGCACACGAAGGAAGCGGACGGATTCTGTCCCGATCCGCAGGCCATGGAGCGGGCGGCCACCGCCGCCACCAAGGCGGTGATCGTCAACAGCCCAAACAATCCGACGGGCGCCGTGATCGACCCCGGCACCCTCGCCGCGATCTGGGACGTGGCGCGCCGCCGCAAGTGGCTGATCATCAGCGACGAAATCTACGCCGAACTCGTGTATCCCCCGGCCGAGCACGCGTCCATCGTGCAGGTCGCGCCCGAGGCGGCGGCGCAGACCGTCGTGGTGAGCGGAGTCTCCAAGACCTACAGCATGACCGGGTGGCGAATCGGCTACGCCGCCGGGCCGAAACACGTCATCGACGCCATGATCAAGATCCAGAGCCACTCGACGTCGAATCCGACGACGGTCAGCCAGGACGCCGCGCTGGCCGCGCTGACCGGAGACCAGGGCGCCGTGGCCGCGATGCGCGCCGAGTTCCAGCGGCGGCGTGACCGGATGCTCAACGGGATGCAGGCGCTGTCCGGATGCCGCTGCGCGAGCCCGCGCGGGGCGTTCTATCTCTGGTGCAACGTGGAGGCCCTCGGTCAGTCGTCGGAGGCGACGGCGGCCCAGTGGCTGGAGCAGGCCCTCGTGGCTGCGGTGCCTGGCGAGGGCTTCGGGGCGCCGGGCTGGATCCGCATGAGCTTCGCCACGTCGATGGAGATGATCGAGGAGGGTCTCGCCCGCGTGTCCCGATGGTGGGGGGACCGGGCCTCATGAGCCACCGCGTCACGTTCATTCCCGGCGATGGAATCGGACCGGAGGTCGCCTGGGCGGCCAGGCGCTGCGTCGATGCCACGGGGGTCGAGATCGCCTGGGAGGAGCACCCGGCGGGGGAGACCGCGATCGAGCGCTTTCAGACGCCGCTGCCCGAGTCCACGCTCGCGTCGATCCGGGACACGCGCGTGGCGATCAAGGGTCCGGTCACGACGCCCATCGGCACCGGCTTCCGGTCGGTCAATGTCGCGCTCCGGAAAGCCCTGAATCTCTACGCCTGCGTCCGCCCCTGCCGCTCCTTCGAGGGCGTGCGCAGCCGGTACACCGGCGTCGACTTGGTCGTGGTCCGCGAGAACACGGAGGATCTCTACGCAGGGATCGAGTTCGCCTCCGGCGACGGGGTCACGGAGGACCTGATCCGCTTCCTGCGGGAACACGGCGGGCAGGGCATCGCCGCCGACTCCGGCATCAGCATCAAGCCGATCTCGCGGGAGGCCAGCGCGCGGATCGTGCGCTATGCGTTCGAGTACGCGCTCGCCAACGGCCGCCGCAAGGTCGCCGCGATCCACAAGGCGAATATCATGAAGCATACGGACGGGCTCTTCATGCGCGTGGCGCGCGAGGTCGCCCAGGAATACGCCGGCCGGGTGGAATTCGAGGACCGGCTGATCGACGCCACCTGCATGCAGCTGGTGGTGAAGCCGCAGCACTTCGACGTGCTCGTCCTGCCGAATCTGTACGGGGACATCGTCTCGGATTTGTGCGCGGGCCTCATCGGGGGGCTCGGCATCGCGCCGGGCGCGAATCTGGGCGACGACGCGGCCGTCTTTGAGGCGGTCCACGGCAGCGCCCCGAAGTACCGGGGCATGAACAACGTCAATCCCACCGCGATGATCCTGTCCGCGGTGCTGATGCTCCGGCATCTCAACGAAGCGGAGGCCGCCGGCCGGCTGGAATCGGCAGTCACCGCCGTGTTGCGGGAAGGCCGCCACGTCACGTATGACCTGAAGGCGGATCCTCGAGCGGCCGATGTCGCGGGCACGAAGGAAATGGCGGACGCGATCATTGCGAAACTGCCGTCTGTCGGCGCGCGACGCGGCGGGTGAGCCCGGATGCGCCACTACCCGGTGTGGCTGAAGAAGCCGTTCAGCCCGGACGGGACGGCTCGCGCGGTCCGGGAATTGGTCGGGGACCTGCGGCTGGAAACCGTGTGCGAGAGCGCCGTCTGCCCGAACCTGCGCGAGTGCTACTCGCAGCGGCAGTTGACGTTCATGATTCTGGGGGCGCGCTGCACCCGGCGCTGCCGCTTTTGCGCCGTAGAGGCGGGGCGGCCGGAGCCGGTGGCGGCCGATGAGCCGCAGCGCGTGGCGGAGGCGGTCGCGCGCCTGGAGCTGGCCCACGTGGTGATCACCTCCGTCGCGCGGGATGACTTGGCGGATGAGGGGGCCGGGCATTTCGTGCAGGTCCTTGAGGCGATCCGCCGCCGGACGCCCGGCGTCACGGTCGAAGTGCTGGTGCCGGACTTTCACGGCCGCGAGGAACTCATCCTGCGCGTGCTGCTTGAGGGGCATCCGGAGGTGTTCGCGCACAATGTCGAGACGGTGTCCAGGCTTTCGCCGATGGTGCGCTGGCAGGCCGAATACGGCCGTTCGCTTGGCGTGCTGCGCCTGGCGGCGGAGCGGTCGAAGGGCGGTTTGGTGAAGTCGGGGCTCATGGTCGGGTTCGGAGAGCGCTTCGAGGAGGTCGTGGAGACACTCGAGGACCTCCGGGCGCACGGGGTGACGCACCTGACGATCGGCCAGTATCTCCGGCCGGACGCGGAGCACCTGCCGGTCGTGGAGTACGTGAGCCCCGCGCGGTTCGCGTCGTACGAGGCGGAGGCGCGCCGCCTGGGATTCCGCTGGGTGACGGCGGGTCCGTTCGTCAGGAGTTCATATCATGCGATCGACGCCCTGCGGGGCGCCGGTCAACCACACATGGTGAGCTGACGCCGATGGCGGCCAAGAAGCGGTCTCGAGGGCTGGCGCCCTCCATTCGAAAGATCCAGCACGATCTCCGGCTGCGGAGCCAGCAGGAGGAAGCGCGCAAGCACCGGCGCGTGTTCCAGGAGGCGAACCGCCTGAAGCGGCTGCCGCTCTATCTCTTCACCATTCTCGATGAGCTCAAGGCTCAGGCGGTGTCGCGCGGAATCGATGTGATCGACCTCGGCATGGGGAACCCCGATTTGCCGCCGCCGGCGCATGTCGTCTCTGAGCTGGCCCGGCAGGTCCGGCGCCCCGAGAACCACCGGTATTCCCGCAAGGACGGGGACGTCGAGCAGCGCTTGAACCGCGCCATCGCCACCTGGTATCAGCGGAAGTTCGAGGTCCGCCTGGATCCCAAGTCCGAGGTGCTGCCGCTCATCGGGTCCAAGGAGGGAATCGCGCACCTCTCGCTGGCCTACCTCAACCACGACGATATCGCCCTGGTCCCGAACCCGACCTATCCGGTCCACTTCAACGGGATCATCCTGGCGGGCGGCATTCTCTACAGCATCCCCATCGATCAGGAGCACCACTACCTCCCTCACCTGCACACGATCAACCGGGAGGTCCTCAAGATGGCGAAGATGTTCTTCATCAGCTATCCGCACAATCCGACGACTGCCGTGGCGGACCTCCGGTTCTTCAAGGAAGTGATCGCCTGGGCGAAGAACTACCGCATCATGGTCGTGCACGATTTCGCGTACTCCGATTTCGTCTTTGACGGCCTGCGGGCGCCGAGCATTCTCGAGGTGCCGGGCGCCAAGGACGTCGCCGTCGAGTTCCATACGCTCTCGAAGTCCTATTGCCTGCCCGGGCTGCGGCTGGGCTTCGCGGTGGGGAATCCCGACGTGCTGCAGGCGCTCGCCAAGACGAAGAGCTACGTCGATTTCGGGCTGTTCCGCGCCGTCCAGTGCGCGGCGGTGAAGGCCCTGCTGGGGCCGCAGGCGTCGGTGCACCGGACCGTGGACATCTACCGGCGCCGCCGCGACGCCTTCATCCCGGGACTGCAGGACGCGGGCTGGGACGTGCCGATGCCGAAGGGGACGTTCTACCTGTGGGCGAAGATCCCACGGAAATTCAGCGCCCTCACCTCGCTCGAGTTCGCCACCCTCCTGATGGAGGAGACGGGCATCGTCGTCGCGCCCGGCAGCGGATTCGGCGAATACGGGGAAGGGTATGTCCGGCTCGCCCTGGTCGAACCCGAACCGCGGCTTCGGGAGGCCGTGAAGCGCATAGGAAGGTTCCTCCAGATGGAAGATTGAGCGGGCCCGGGCGATGCGCACGGGTGACGCGCTTCACGTGCAGCCGTTGCGCCGGGCCCGGCCGCTCGAGCGGGCGGGAGTGCCGGAGTCCCGATGAGCGCGCGCCGCATCCTGCTCATGCACATCACCGCCAGCTCCGGACACCACCGCGCCAGCTGCGCCGTGGTGCAGGGGCTGCGCCGCGCCGATCCTGGCGCCACCGTCGTCAGCGTGGATGCCTTCACCTACACCACCCGGCTCGTCCGCTGGGGCATCTATTACACGTATTACTCCCTAATTCGCCATCAGCCCGACGTGTGGGAGTACCTGTACGATAACCCCGTCGTGCACCGCCATATCCAGACCCTGCGGACGCTCTTGCACCGCTATCAGGCCCGGAAGCTGAGCGCGCTGCTTCAGCGCGTGCGCCCGGGCGTCATCGCCTGCACGCAGGCCTACCCCTGCGGGATGGTCGCCGACTTCAAGCGGCAATACGGGCTCGACGTCCCGGTGGTCGGGATTCTGACCGACTATGCCCCGCACCTGTACTGGTTCCACGAGACGGTGGACCGGTACGTGGTCCCCTCGGAGGAGGTGAAGGAGCGGTTCGTGTCGCGCGGGGTGGAGGCCGGCAAGGTCGAAGTGATGGGGATTCCCATTGACCCCCGTTTCGCCGCGCCGACCTCGCGGGCGGCGACCGCGGCTCGTCTGGGCCTCAACCCGGATCATCCGACGATCCTGATCATGGGCGGCGGCAGCGGGTTCGGCCGGCTCGGCGAGGTGATCCGCCGGCTCGATGTCCTGCCGCATCCGTGCCAGCTCATCGTGGTCGCCGGCACCAATCGCGCGCTCCTGTCCTGGTGCCGCCGGCAGCGGTTCCGCCATCCCCTGGTCGCCTTCGGCTATACCGAGGACATCCACGGCCTGATGGACCTGGCGACGCTGCTCATCAGCAAGCCCGGCGGACTCACGACGGCGGAGGCGCTCGCGCGCGGACTGCCCATGGTGATCGTGAATCCCATCCCCGGCCAGGAATCCTACAACGCGCGCTATTTGCTGAGCCACGGGGTCGCCGTGCAGGCGCCGTCTCCGTCCACGGTGCGCCAGACGGTGCGCGATCTCTTAGACCGGCCGGACCGCCTGGAGGGGATGCGGCGGCGGATCGCGGCGCTGGGACATCCATCGGCGGCCGATGACATCGCGCGGCTGCTCTGCGGGCTGCATGACGGGCCCGGCACGCCTGCCGCGTCCTTCGCCAGCACGCGCGAGCCTTCATGGACGTGAGAGTCCGGCACGCGGGGATCAGCCTGACCGCGGGGCTCTGCGGCTGCCTGCCGCACCGCACCGCGATGGGGATGGCCGAGCGGACGGGCGACGCGTTCTGGCGCTGCTCCGACCGGGACCGGCGCGTGGTCAGCGGCAACCTCGGCGTGATCGGCGGCCTGGCCGTCGACGGCTGGGCGCCCGCGGTGCGCGAGGTCTTCAGGAACTTCGGCCGGTACCTGGTGGAATTCTTCTCGTTCCACCGCCTGGGGCCTCCGGACGTGACGGTCTCCGGCGCGGAGCACCTCCAGGCGGCCGGCGCGGGGCATCGGGGCGTGATCGTGCTGACCGGGCACGTGGGCAACTGGGAGCTCGGCGCGGTCCTGCTGCGCCGGATGGGATTCCCCGTGAGCGCGGTCGCGCTGACGCACGGTCATGCGCCGACGGACCGGCTCTTCAACCGCCAGCGGGAGCGGGGCGGGGTCGAGGTCATCCCGCTCGGGCGCGGCGCCGAGCGCGCCTGCATGCGGGCGCTTCACGCGGGGCATCTGTTGGGACTCGTGGGCGATCGGACGTACACGGATCGCGGTCTTGAGGTCTCGCTGTTCGGACGGCGGCTGTCCCTGCCGAGCGGGCCCGCGATCTTGGCCGCGCGCAGCGGGGCGCCCGTCGTGCCTGTGTTCCTGGTGCGCGAGGGCGTGTGGGCGTTCACGCTCCGCGTGGGGGCGCCGCTGTGGGCAGCGTCGACCGGAAAGGAGGACGCCATTATCGACCTGATGCAGTCGTACGCGGCCGTGCTGGAGGACGTGGTGCGCCGCACGCCGAGCCAATGGCTGATGTTCCAGCCGGCGGGGGAGGCGGGCCGGCCGATGGCCGGCTTGGCCGGATAGCCCTCGATGCCGGACGCGCCGGAGAAGGGCTACTGCGTGATCATCCCCGCCTACAAGGCGGAGGAGACGATCGCGCAACTGGTGCGGGCCAGCCGGGCGCAAGGGCTGCCCGTCGTGGTCGTTGACGACGGCTCCCACGACCGGACGGCTCAGCTGGCGTCGAAGGAGGGCGCGGTCGTGATCAGCCACCTGAAGAACCGCGGCAAGGGTACGGCGCTCCGCACGGGATTCCGCCATGCGCTGCGGGCGGGCTACGCCGGGGTGATCACGCTCGACAGCGACGGCCAGCATGATCCGCGGGACATCCCGGTCCTGATCCAGGCGGGGGAGCGGCAGCACGCGGGGATCGTGGTCGGCAACCGCATGCCCCACGGGGGCGCAATGCCTCCGATGCGGCGCTGGACGAACCAGTTCATGTCCTGGGTGGTCTCGGCGCTGACGCGCCAGCGGATTCCGGATTCCCAGTGCGGATTCCGGTTCATCCACCGCGGAGTCCTGACGAGCGTGCGGCTTCGCTCCAGGCGATTCGAGATCGAAACGGAGCTGTTGCTCGAGGCCGCGCGCCGCCGCTGGAAGATGGTCTCGGCCCCCGTGCAGACGATCTATCGCAACGAAGCCAGCTATATCCGGCCGCTTCGGGACACCGTGCGGTTCCTGGGCGTCGTGGCGCGGCACCTGCTCAGGGCTTGAGCATGCTGGCGGAGGCGCGGCGCCGGATGATCGAGGAGCAGCTCCGCGCGAGGGGCGTGACGGATGCGCGCCTGCTCGCGGCGTTCGAGCGGGTGCCCCGGCACGCGTTCGTCGAGAAGGCCTTGTGGCCGCAGGCCTACGAGGATCATCCGCTTCCCATTCCGGGCGGACAGACGATCAGTCAGCCGTACATTGTGGGGCTGATGACGAGCTGTCTCAGGCTGCGCGGGCACGAGCGGGTGCTTGAAATCGGCGCGGGATCCGGTTACCAGACGGCGATCCTGGCTGAGCTGGCGCGGGACGTCTACGCCATCGAGCGGCTTCCGGAGCTTGCCCGGGCGCTGCCCGGGGTGTTGCGCGCCTTGGGATGCCGCGGCGCCGTTCGGGTGCGCACCGGCGACGGATCGTTGGGCTGGCCGTCCCGGGCCCCGTTCGACGGCATCCTGGTCGCGGCCGGAGGCCCGGCGGTTCCCGAGCCGCTCCTGGCCCAGCTGGCTGACCCGGGCCGTCTGGTCGTGCCGGTCGGCTCCAGAGACCAGCAGGTGCTGCTGGACATCGAGAAATCACAGGGGCGCCTGCACGAGCACCGGGTGGCGTCCTGCATGTTCGTGCCGCTGGTGGGGCAGCACGGGTGGCGGGACACGGACGGCGATGGCGCCCCCTGAGGTCTTCCGGTGGAGGGACTGGCTCCAGACGCGCGCGTACGAGGTGGCGTTCTGCGTGTCGCTCGCGCTGCACGCGCTCGTGCTGGCGGCGGCCACTGCGGCGCCGCTGCGCTTCCTCGCCGAGAGCCGGGCCATGCGCGCGATCGAAGTCGTGTACGAGCACCCGCCTTCCGACGGCGGTGCGGAAAGGCTCGAGCAGGAGCTCGCCCGCGCCAAGCCGGCCGAGATCTCGGCTCCGATCCCCGCGGCGGACGTCGGCGGCGTGCAGGTGCGCATCCCCGATCGGCCATCGCTCGTGCCGGAAGCGCCCCCGGAGGACCTGCCCTCCGCCGGGCGAGCCGTGATCGACCTGACCAACCTCATCGAAGCCGCGCAGGGCAATCCGGTCCTGCTCAGCTATTTCGGCGCGATTCGCGAGCAGATTCAGCGTTCGGCGAACGCCCGGGAATGGCTGACGGGGGAGGAGCAGGAAGGGCTCGTCTGCGTGTCGTTCGTGCTGCGCTCGGACGGCAGCCTGAAGGACCGGGTGATCGTCGCGTCCCGTTCGGTCGACTCTGCGGCGCTGCGCGACATCGCCATGCGGATCGTCGAGGCGGCCGGGCCGTTTCCCGCGTTCCCGCCCTCCATGGAGGGGGAGAGCCGGACCATCGTCGTCCCGCTCGAGTTCCTGACGGGCTCATAATACTGCGGACCATTCCCCTGTGCGACACCCGTGAAGCATGCGGGCCAGTCCCCGAGGAGCCACCCTGCAGGCCGCAGGGTGGCTCCGAGGGGCTGGGCCGCTCATGGAGCTCGCGACGACGCGGCATTGACAACAGTCACGCCCATGCTTATAATAAATGCTCTTTTTAGAACGAGTTGCACCGAAGGAGCCGCATGCCCAGAGTCGAAGTTCGTGATGATGAAAGCCTCGAAAAAGCCCTGAAGCGGTTCAAGCGGATGCTTGAACGCGAAGGCATCCTGAAGGCGCTCAAGGCCAAGAAGCACTATGAGAAACCGAGCGAGCGCAAACGGCGGGAGATGCGCCAAGCGCTCAGCCGCCGTGCCCGGTCTTCCTAGCTCCGTCCGCCCGTCCACCGCCTTGCCCCGTGTCCTCGCCGCAGGGCTGGTGTGCCTTGTCCTCGGACCGCATCCGCGCATGGAGGCCCAGTTGACAGACGCATCCCGGACGCAGCAGCTTGTGCTGGAGAACGGCCTTCAGGCCGCATGGCAGGAGGATCATCGCCAGCCGATCGTGGCCATCGAGGCCCGCATCAAGGGGGGCATTCGGGGAGAGGGGCCGTATGTCGGCTCCGGCATCACGCACTTCATCGAGCACATGCTCTTCAAAGGCACGCCCACCCGTCCGCCCGGATCGATCGAGCAGGAAGTCCGCAGCTACGGCGGCAGTATCAATGCCTTCACCTCATTCGACTCGACCGGCATCTCCCTGTATGTGGACGCCGCGTCGCTGCGCCCGGCCCTGGAGCTCGTCGCGGACGTCCTGCGGAACGCGCAGTTCCCGCCGGAGGAATTCCAAAAGGAGCGCGAGGTCATCATCTCCGAAATCCGGATGAATCTCGACGATCCCGAGCGCCGGCTGTCCCGGCTGTTCTGGAGCCGTCACCTGCTCGAACACCCGTACCGCCATCCCATCCTCGGGTATCGCTCCAGGCTCGAAGGCCTGACCCTCGAGGACCTGCAGCGCTTCTACGCTTCGCAGTACCAGCCCCAGCGCGTGAGCGTGAGCTGCGTCGGAGACGTCGACGGCGGCGCCATGGAGGCGCTGATCCTGGACGTGTTCGGCGGCTGGACGCGCGGGCAGTCCGAGATCCGGCATGATCTGGTGCCTGAAGAACCCCCGCCCGCCGCGCCGCGGTCCGAGACGCTCCGCATGCCGGTGCAGAGCGCGTACGTCATGCTGGGATTCCCCTCGACCCGCCTCAGCGATCCGGACACCTATCCCTTGGACGTGCTGGCGGCGATCGTCGGGCACGGCGCGAGCTCCCGGCTGTACGAGACGGTGGTCCGGAAGCAGCAGCTGGCGGACGCCGTCGGCGCGTGGAACTATACGCCGTACGACCCCGGAATCTTCGGGGTCTCCTTCCGCACCCGGACCGACCGGGTCGACGCCGCGCTCGCGTCCATCCGCGAGATCTTCGACGCGGTCTTATCCGGCGGCGTGACCGAGGAGGAGCTCAAGAAAGCGAAGCGCCAGACGGTGGCGAGCTATGTCTTCGGCCTTCAGACGGTCACCGCCCGCGCGGGCGATCTGGCCTCCTCGATGCTCCAGACCGGTGACCCTGAGTTCTCGCGCCGGTATCTCGAGCGCATCGAAGCCGTCACGGCGGATCAGGTCCGCGACGCGGCCGCGCGCTATCTGGATTCGTCCCGCATGACGGTGGCCTCGATCATGCCTGAGGAGGCGTCGGCGGAATCCCGCGACGCCGAACCGGCTCAGGAGGAGTTTTCGGTGGAGCGGCATGTCCTCGGGAATGGGCTCGTGGCCCTCATCGGCGTGGACCGGCACGTGCCGATCGCCGCGATCGTCGCGTCGTTCCGCGGCGGCGTGCGCGCGGAAACCGACACGACCCAAGGGCTGTCGAATCTCGTCGCCACGATGCTGACCAAGGGCACGAGCGCCAAAGACGCCGAGGCGATCGCCCTTCAGGTCGAATCGATGGGGGGCGGGCTGGAATCGTTCAGCGGCCGGGACGGGTTCGGCGTCGCCCTCAGGCTCCTGTCCGAAGACCTCGGAGGCGGGATCGCGCTCGTGCATGAGCTGCTCAGCGACGCGTCCATGGCCCCCGAGGAGCTCGAGCTGCAGCGCCAGCTCCTCCTGCAGCGGCTGCAGGCCGAGGAGGACGATATCTTTCACGTGGGAAGCCGCCGGCTGCGCGAAACGGTCTTTCGGGGACACCCCTACCGCTTTCGGGCCTCAGGCACGCCTGAGACCGTGCGCGATCTCAGCCGCCGGGAGTGTCTGGAGTTCGCGCGGAAGCGGCTGACGCCGGACAACGGGGTGATCGCGGTGTTCGGCGATCTCGACCCTCATGCGGTGCTCGAGCAGCTGGAAGCCACCTTCGGCAGCTTGCGGGGAACTGGAGCGGAATGGCCGGAGCGGCTGAGGGCGGAATTTCCGGATTCGATCCGTCGGGAGTCGGTCCCCATGGATCGGGAGCAGGCGCTCATCCTGCTGGGCTTCCCGGGCAGCAGGCGGACCGCCCAGGATCGCTACGCGCTCGATCTCGTGACGGCCGTGCTGTCCGGCATGGCCGGGAGGCTGTTTCAGTCCGTGAGAGAAGCGCACGGGCTCTCCTATACGCTGGGCGCGTATCACGTGCCGGGTTGGGATCCCGGAGATCTCGTCGTCTACGCGGCGACGAAGCCCGAAGAGCGCGCGCGGGTCCAGGCACTGCTTGAAGAGCAGCTTACGCGGGTGGCGGAGCAGGGGTTCACGGACGAGGAACTCGAGCAGGCTAAGCGGTATTTGATCGGCGCACACCGGAGCGAGCTGCAGGATTTGGTGGGGCTGACCAAGCGTTCGGCCATCGACGAGCTCTACGGCGTCGGCTATGATGGATGGACCCGGTATGAGCAAGAGATCCGGGGCACCACGCTCGAGGCTCTGAACCGCACGGCTCGCGAACACCTCGCGATCGAACGCCGGGCGGAGGTCATCGTCATTCCTGATGGATCTGCCGGCGGCAGGTGAACGTCCCGCCGGGGGGCAGCGCCGTGGCATCGCCGGCCCGGGTTCCGCTGCGCCCGCCGGCATCAGGCGTCCGGCCGTCGCAGGGGTGTATTATCCGGATGCTCCGGCGGCGCTCAGTGAGGAGATCGACCGCTTGTGCGCCGGCCGAAAGCCGTCGGGCAGCGCGATCGCGCTCGTGGCTCCGCACGGCAGCTACCGCCACGCGGGATGGGTGGCGGCCGCGGCGTTCGCGGATGTCGTGATTCCGAAACGCTGCGTGCTGATCGGCCCGTCGCACGCCGGACTCCCGGCGTCCTGGGGCATCCTGGCCGGCGGATGGTGCCGCACGCCGCTGGGAGACGTCCCGGTGGATGCCGAACTCGCCGCCCGGCTGCAGGCCCGGTGCCCGTTTCTGACGGCCGATCCGGGATGGCACCGGGGCGAACATGCGCTGGAGGTCCACCTGCCGCTGTTGCAGCGGCTCTCGAGCGGGCCGGTGTCGGTGACGGCGATCATCATGAACAATCCCGACGCCGGCGAAGCCGAACGGTTGGCGGAGGCCCTCGCGGACGTCTATGACCACGACGCGGATGCGCCGCTCCTCGTGGCCAGCACGGATCTTTCGCACGACGAGACGGCCGCAAGAGCCGAGGAGCTGGATCGCTTGCTGCTGGAGCGTCTGGAGGCGCTGGACGGACCGGGACTGATCCGGGAAGCCAAGGAACGCGGGATCCGTTCCTGCGGGCTCGCGGCCGCAGCGTGCGTGCTCGAGGCGGCGCGACGGGTGGGCGCTCGGGGCGGCATACGGATCGCCTACGGCACGAGCGCGGACGGCGGAGGGGATCCGGCGTCGGTCACGGGGTATGGCGCCGTGGTCATCCGCTAACGAGTGGTCTGTGGACAGAGGTCGGTATTCGAATGGATAAGAAGCGAGTCGACGAATCGTGGAAAGACCAGGTCGAGCGCGAGCGAGCGACCCCGGCCCAACCGGGTGCTCCCGCGCCGGAGCCGCAGGGGAAGCCGTCCTCCGGCGATGCCGGGCAGGGCGAGATCCCGCAAGCCCGCTTCGACATCTTCCTCTCCGGGCTGGCCATGGAGGCCCTCCTGGCGCTGGGCGAGATGCCGCACCCGCAGACGGGACGGACCGCCGTTCAGCTCCCGCAGGCGCGGTACGTCATTGATCTCCTGGGTTTGCTCGAAGAGAAAACGCGCGGCAATCTTGATCCGGACGAAACGAAACTCATCACGGACACGCTCTATCAGCTCAGGATGCGCTACCTGCAGAAGACCGGCGGAGCGCCGGGACCGGCCTGATGGAGACCGCGGCGATCGCCCTCCTGGCGGCGGCGTGCGCGGCGCTGCTCGTGTGGCTGATCTCGAGCGAGCGCCGGCGTCGGGCCCAGGCCGAGCAGTCGGAGTCCGCCGACCTCGAGGCGACCAAGCAGGAGCTGCGCGAACTCCTGGCGAAACTGGAGGGCCGGTTCGATTCGATCCTGAGCGAGCGGCAGACGGGCCAGCAGGCGCTGGAGCGGCAGCGGCAGGCCGACAGGGAGCAGCTGGCCGTCTGGAAGGAGCAGCTCGGCGCCATCGCGGACTCCATGAAGCGCCTGGAAGACAGCGCGATGGGGTCGGTCGATGATATGACGAACACGCTCAAGCCGATCGTGTCGATTTTCCGTTCGCCGCAAGCGGCCGGAATTGAGTTCGGCGAAGCGGAGCTGGAACTCCTCCTGCGGACGCACCTCGGCGAAGGGCTCTACCTGCGTAAGCCCCAGCACTTGGCCGTCGGTCAGGACGTGGTCGACTTCGCCGTCCAGCTTCCGGACTGCCTCATCCCCATCGACTCGAAATTCCCCTCCGCCAGCTATCGCAGCTGGGTGGAGGCGCCTCCGGAGGAGGCCAAGGCGGCTTGGCGCACATTCCGGGACGAACTCCTTCGCCAAATGCAGGCGACGGCGAAATACATCCGGCCTGAAGCCGGCACGTCGGATTACGCCTTGATCTTCCTCCCGTCGGACGTGATCTACCAGCAGGCGTTCCTGACCCAGCGGATCCTCGAGCAGGATAACCCGATCCCGCGCCGGGCGCAAGAGCTCAAGGTCTTCGGCTGCTCCCCGCAGACCCTCATGCCCTACATGGGGCTGATCCGGCTCGGCCTTCGGAACTTCAAAATCGCGGAGGACGTGAAGGCGATCCGCTCCCAGATCGAGCAGCTGGACGTCGTCTTCCGGTTGTTCGGGCAGGACTGGGAGGTGCTGCGCGGGCATCTCGACCGTCTCGTCAAACACGTCGAACGGCTCAGCGGAGGGCGGGGAAGCTACGGACGAATGCAGGAGGCGGTGCGGAAATTGACCGAGCATGACGCCCCCGCCACCACCGAACCCCGGGAGCCGGCCGACGTCGAACCGGCGGGCATAGGAGGCCATGATGCTTGACCCGAAGTTGCTGGAGATTCTGGCGTGTCCGGTTTGCAAGACGCAGGTCCGCCAGGAGCAGGACCGTCTGGTGTGCGGCCGGTGCGGCCGGCGGTATCCCATTCGCGACGGGATCCCGGTCATGCTGCCCGAAGAGGCGGACGGGCCCGCGGCACCCCGTTGAGGGGGAGGACGACGCCATGGCGCTGAGCGTGCTGGTCGTGCATGGGCCGAACCTGCAGTGGCTGGGAACGCGCCGGCCCGAGGTGTACGGGCTGACCGGGTTGGACGCCATCAACCGGCGGCTCCGGGCTCTGGCCGCCGCGCGCGGGGTTCGGCTTGAGGTCGTCCAGTCCGATCATGAGGGCGACCTGGTGGAGCGGATCGGCCGCGCGCGCTCGCGGCATCAGGGCATCCTGATCAATCCGGCCGCTTATACGCATACGAGCGTCGCGATCCGGGACGCGATCGAAGCGGCCGCGCTCCCGGCCGTCGAGGTCCACCTGTCGAACATCTACGCCCGCGAGCCGTTCCGCCGGCACTCGCTGATCGCGCCGGTCTGCCGGGGGCAGGTCTCCGGCTTCGGCCCGTCCAGCTATGCGCTGGGGCTCGAGGCGCTGCTGGGGATGCTGGACGAGGGGCGGAGCTCCGGCGGCGCCGCGAAGACCTTGCCGTCGTCAGCGCGCCGCCGCGTCCGGCCGGCACGGCCGCGCCGCCGATGATGGCGGAATAGACGGAACCGACGGAGTTGAGTAGAATGAAGGCCTATCCGGATCGATGATTTCCACCAACGAGTTCAAGAGCGGGATCGCCATCGAGCTTGACGGCACCCTCTGGACCATTGTCGAGTATCAGCATGTCAAGCCCGGGAAGGGGGGGGCGTTCGTCAGAACCAAACTTCGGCGGATGCGCGACGGCTCTGTCATCGAGCGGACGTTCCGTGTCGGCGAGAAATTCCAGGATGCCTTTATCGAAAAGCGCTCCCTGCAGTACCTGTACCGCAGCGGCGACACCCTGCATCTGATGGATACGAAGAGCTATGAAGAGGTCCAGGTCCCCGCCGCGGCGCTCGGAAGCGGCGTCGGGTTCCTGAAGGACAATATGGATCTGGAGGGCCAGTTTCACAACGGCCGGATGATTTCCCTGGAGCTGCCGACGTTCATCGATGCGGTCGTGGAGTCGACCGAGCCCGGGATCCGAGGGGACACGTCCAAGGGAGGGGTCAAGCCGGCCGTCCTGGAAACCGGCGCCACCATCCAGGTCCCCCTGTTCGTGGGCACGGGCGACCACGTGCGCGTGGATACGCGGACCGGAGCCTACGTGTCGCGCGTGTAGCGCGGCCGGCTCCGACAACCTCGAGGGCACCGTGGAGAAGCGAAACCGCAGCAGCGAGCGAAGCGAGCGCGAACCGTTCAAGCTGATCGAGGACATGCTCCAGCTCATGGAGGAGCGCGGGCTCGTCGAGCTCGAGATCGAACAGGAGGGGCTGCGCATCCGCCTCAAACGCGCAGGAGGCGGAGGGCAGCCGACGCTCGAGGCCCTCCCGGGCTCCGCCCAGGCGCCCGCCGCCGCCGCGCCGGCTTCCGGCGGCGCCGCCCGGACGGCCGAAGAGGCCGGCCGCGTGCTGATCCGCTCGCCGATGGTCGGCACATTCTACCGCGCCCCGACGCCCGACTCGCCCCCCTTCACGGACGCCGACCAGGAGGTCGAACCGGGGCAAGTCGTGTGCATCATCGAAGCGATGAAGCTCATGAACGAGATCAAATCCGAGGTCTCGGGGCGCATCGCAGAGGTGCTGGCGGAGAACGGGGACCCGGTCGAATTCGGCCAGCCGCTCTTCGCCGTCGAGCCGCGCGCCTGAGTTCCCCCGCCGGGCCGCCGTCGCATGTTCTCGAAGATTCTCATCGCCAATCGTGGTGAAGTCGCCGTCCGGGTCATCCGGGCCTGCAAGGAACTCGGGATCCGGACGGTGGCCGTCTATTCCGAAGCGGACCGCCAGAGCCTCCACGTCCGTGTGGCCGATGAGGCCGTCTGCATCGGCGGCTCGAGAGCCGAACAGAGCTACCTGAACATCCCGGCCATCGTCAGCGCCGCGGAGATCACCGACGTGGACGGCATCCACCCCGGCTACGGCTTCCTGTCGCAGAACGCGCACTTCGCGGAAATCTGCGAGTCCTGCAACATCACCTTCATCGGCCCATCACCGGAGTCCATGCGCCTCATGGGGGACAAACTCGCCGCGAAGGACCTGATGCGCAAGGCGGGCATTCCCATCATTCCCGGCAGCATGACCGCGATCAAGAATAAGGAAGACGCGCTCAACACGGCCCGCCGGATCCGGTATCCGATCATCGTCAAGGCGGCCGCGGGGGGCGGCGGGCGGGGCATGCGTGTCTGCCATAACGACGTCCGGCTCATCAGCGCCGTCATGACCTGCCAGACGGAAGCCCAGGCGAGCTTCGGCAACAGCGACGTGTTCGTCGAAAAGTATCTGGAGCGGCCCCGGCACATCGAGTTCCAGATTCTCGCGGACCGCGCGGGTCACACGATCCATCTCGGCGAACGCGACTGCACGATTCAGCGCCGGCACCAAAAGCTCATCGAGGAGGCGCCGTCCCCGGTGGTGGACCCCAAGCTGCGCCGCAAGATGGGAGAGCTCGCCGTGCGCGCGGCGAAATCCGCCAAGTACGCGACCGTGGGCACGGTCGAATTCCTCCTCAACGAGGACGGCTCGTTCTACTTCATCGAGATGAACACCCGCCTGCAGGTCGAACATCCGGTGACGGAAATGGTGACGGGTCTGGACCTGGTCAAGGAGCAGATCCGCACCGCGGCCGGGGAGCCGCTGGGCCTGAAGCAGGATGACGTCAAGATCAACGGGTGGGCGATCGAATGCCGCGTCAACGCGGAGGATCCGGCCCGAGGGTTCGCGCCGTCTCCGGGCCGCATCGCGGTGTACCACCAGCCCGGGGGCCGCGGCGTCCGCGTCGACACCCATGTCTTCGCGGGCTATGACGTGCCTCCCTTTTACGATTCGCTGCTGGCGAAGCTGATTACGACGGGCGCGACCCGCCAGGAGGCGATCCGGGTCATGCAGCGCGCGCTCGACGAGTTTACCATCGAGCCCGTGCGGACCACGATCCCGCTGTTCAAACAGATCTTCAGCGACCCGGCGTTCTGGCGCGGGCAGACGGCGACGGACTATATCGAGCGACTACTCGGAGTGGAAGAATAATGCCGACGATTCGACGGGTGGGGGTGTTGACAGGCGGCGGGGACTGCCCGGGACTGAACCCGGTGATTCGGGCGGTCACGCGCAAGGCCGTCAACGCAGGGATCGAGGTGGTCGGGATCCGCCACGGCTGGCGCGGGCTGCTGAGCGGGCAGACCATGCCGCTCACGCTGGACACGGTCTCGGGCATCCTGCCCAAAGGCGGCACGATTCTCGGCACCTCCCGCACGAACCCCTACAAACGCCCGGAGGACGTGAAGCAGGCGATGGCCACCATCACCCGATTGAGGCTCGACGCCCTGATCGCCATCGGGGGCGAGGACACCCTGGGGGTGGCGACGAAGCTCGCCAAGGACGGCGTCAACGTCATCGGCGTGCCCAAGACCATCGACAACGATCTCTCGGCCACCGACTTCACCTTCGGGTTCGACACGGCGGTCAACATCGCGATGGAGGCGATCGACCGGCTGCACACGACGGCCGAAAGCCATCAGCGCGTCATGGTCGCGGAAGTGATGGGCCGCCACGCCGGGTGGATCGCCACGTACGCCGGCATTGCCGGCGGCGCGGACGTGATCCTGATCCCCGAGGAGCCGATCGACGTGGACGCCGTCTGCGACGTCGTCCGGAAGCGGCACGAGCGCGGGAAGGACTTCAGCATCGTCGTCGTCGCGGAGGGCGCGCAGTTCAAGGTGGGGGAGGATCTGGCCGCCACCGGCGACCTGGACGAGTTCGGCCACGTCCGGTTGGGCGGCATCGGGCAGGCGCTCGGGCGCGTGATCCAGGAGCGGACGGGCCAGGAGACGCGCGTGACGGTGCTCGGGCACCTCCAGCGCGGCGGCAGCCCCACGGCGTTCGACCGCGTGCTGGGGACTCGCTTCGGCGTCCGGGCGGTGGACCTGGTCCTGGCGGGCGACTACGGAAAAATGGTCAGCCTGCAGGGCAACCGCATCGTGGCCGTCCCGCTGGAGGAGGGCACGGGCACCCTCCGCACGGTGGACCTCGACCTGTACGAACTCTCGAAAGTGTTTTTCGCGTGACGGAGTCATCGGCCATGGCGAACCCGCTCATCAAGAACACCCTGGCGGAGACCGGCCGGCTGCACGCGGCGCTCCGCGAGGAGGACCTCGCCGCGATCCAGAAGGCGGCCGACGTGATGGGGCAGGCGCTCCGGACCGGCCGCAAGATCATCTGGTTCGGCAACGGCGGCTCCGCGACGCAAAGCCAGCACATGGCCGCCGAGTTCGTCGGCCGGTTCCAGCGCGAGCGGGCCCCGCTCCCGTCGCTGTCCCTCACCGAAAACATGGCGAGCGTGACCGCGATCGCCAACGACTACGCGTACGAGCAGGTGTTTGCCCGCCAGCTCTCCGGTCTCGGTCAGCCCGGCGATGTCGCGGTCGGCCTCTCCACGTCGGGGAATTCCCCGAACGTGCTGGCGGCGCTGCGGCAGGCGCGGGAGCTCACGATCGCGACCGTGGGCCTCACGGGCGCCGGCGGCGGCGCGATGCCCGCGCTGTGCGACGTCTGCCTGGTCGTGCCCTCGCGCGTCACCGCGCGGGTTCAGGAAGTCCACCTCACCGTGGGGCATATCCTGTGCGCCCTCGTCGAAGATGCCCTCCTCCAGGGCTAACCTCAGGCGCGGTGAGTCCAAAGTCCTGGCGGAGCGGGCCCTCCTGCAAGCCGTCCGACGGGACCGCGCGGCCGGCCGCACGATCGTGGTCACGAACGGGTGCTTCGATCTGCTGCATCTGGGACACGTGCGCCTGCTGGAGCGGGCGCGGCGCTTGGGGGACACGCTGGTGGTCGCGCTGAACAGCGACCGATCGGTCCGGCGGCTCAAAGGAGCCGGCCGTCCGCTGGTGCCGGCCCGCGACCGTGCGCGGGTGCTCGCCGCCCTGGAAGCCGTCGATTACGTGACCATCTTCGACGCGCCGACCCCCGCGCGCCTGATCGAGCGGATCCGACCGCACGTCCTGGTGAAAGGCGCGGACTGGGCGCGGGGAAGCATTGCGGGCTCGGACGCCGTCAGGGATTCGGGCGGACGCGTGGTCAGGATCCCGCTGACGCCCGGACGCTCCACGTCGCGCCTCCTGGCCCGCGTGGCCGCGCGGCGGCGATGAGGCCGCGCCCGGCCCTCCGGCTCAAGCCGGCAGGGCGGCGCTCTGCGGGGCGAGGCGCCGCCGTTCCGGCGACGCCTGCCGCCCGTCGCGCCCGCCGGGACGCCGCGCGCCTGCTGGACGCGAACGCCAACCGCGCGCTTGAGGGCCTGCGCGTCACCGAAGAGCTGCTGCGATTCCTTTGGCGTCGCCCCGTCCTGTGGAGGCGCTGCCGCAGCTTGCGGCATGAGATCGCTGCCGCAATCGAGAGCTTCGGCATTCCGATCGAGGAACGGCTGCGCGCCCGAAACAGCCTGCGCGACCCCGGGCGGCGGGTCTCCGGCGGCCGGGTCGGCACGCCAGAGCGTGTGCTCCTCATAAACTTCCAGCGGGTGAAGGAAGCGCTTCGGGTCCTGGAGGAATGCGCCCGGGTCGTGGCGCCGCGCCGGACCGCCGCGCTGCAGCGCCTTCGCTTCCGAGTCTATGATGCCGAACGCCTCATCCTGCTCCGCGTGGCGGCTCTACGTCATCATTGACCGCGCCGCGGCGGCCGGCCGGGCCCTGACCGAGATAGCCGCAGGGGCGATCCGGGGCGGCGCCGACGTGCTGCAGCTGCGCGACAAGCGAGCGGAGCCCTCGGCGCTGGCGGCCGAGGCGCGCCGCCTGCTGGCGCTGACACGCCCCGCCGGGATCCCGCTCATCATCAACGACCATCCGGACGTCGCTGCGGAGGCCGGGGCCGACGGCGTCCACCTCGGCCAGGACGATCCCCCCGTTGAAGCCGCCAGGGCGCGGCTCGGCGCCGGACGCCTCATCGGAAAATCCACGCACAGCCTCGCGCAGGCACTCGCCGCGGAGGCCGAAGGCGCCGACTATCTCGGCTACGGCCCGCTGTTTCCCACGCCGACGAAGCCGTCGGTCGCGCCGGTGGGCCTCGGCGCGCTGGCCGAGGTCCACCGGCGCGTGTCGCGGCCCGTCGTGTGCATCGGCGGCATCGACGACGTGCGCGTCGGCGCGGTCGTCGCGGCTGGAGGGAGGCGCATCGCGGTCGTCCGCGCCGTCTGCTCGGCGGACGATCCGGCTGCGGCCGCCGCGCGATTGCGCGAGCGGCTGGAAGAATTTCTTCGCACTTCGACGGCGGGCTGTCTATAATAGAACGATTTCGGTTGTGGGAGCGCAACCCGGTTTCCGGGAGGGACGCCACCTTCCGCCGCTCGGCGCGCCTGCGGATGGGCAGGGCGACCACGCGGACTTCACGCGGGTATAGCACAGTGGTAGTGCACCAGCTTCCCAAGCTGGCTACGCGGGTTCGATTCCCGCTACCCGCTCGCTCGACACGTCGGCGGGGCTGTTGTCGCGCCCGATCGGACGGACCGGCGCCGAGGTTGCGCTGCTGTGGCCCGTGCATCAACCTCGCAAAGGCGTGATGGACAGACACCCGAAGCGGATCCGGCACCGCAGCAGCCTGCTCCACCCAGCCTCCTCGATCGTCGCCGCGGGCGCGCTGCTCGCGGGGTGCGCGGCGCACCGGCCCCTCGCCGTTGAGACGGCTCCCGTGATGCCCGAACACCCCGCCGGCACCTACCACACCCTGCAGGCCGGTGAAACGCTCTGGCGGCTCGGCCGGGCGTTCGGGGTGGACGCGGTCACGCTCGGACGGGCCAATCGCGTTGGCGATCCGGGCCACGTTGCGGCGGGCATGCGCCTCTTCATCCCATTGCCGCGCGAAACCGCGCACTTCCTGTGGCCGGCCCACGGCCGGCTGGAGCGCGCGCAATCGGGCGCCATCCTGTTCATCCGGGCGGCCGACGGCACGGAAGTGCGCGCCAGCCGGACCGGGCGCGTGGCGGCGATCACGCCTGACGTCGCGGACGCCGGCGCCACGATCATCCTGGATCATCTCGACGGCTATCACAGCCTGTACGCGGGCTTGCGCCGGCTGTTCGTCGCACCCGGGACCTTCGTGAAGCAGGGCACGGCGCTCGGGGACGTTGACGGGCGGCCGCTGCAATTCGAAATCTGGTACGGGACCCGCCAGCTCGACGTGCTCCCGCACCTGCCGGAGCTGGGATGACGAGCACGAACCTGCGCCCTGAACTCGCGCACCGCCTCAGCCAGCGGCTGACCGCCTTCCGGGACGGCTTCAGACAGAACCTCGCGCTGATCGGGCCCCCGGGAACCGGCAAGACCTTTCAGCTGCAGCAACTCCTGCTGGGCGATCACCGAGGGCTCCTCCTGATTTATTGCCCGGTGTATCGGGAGTCGTGCCGGACGTTCCTTTCCCGGCTGCTCTGCAGCGTGCTGCAGGCCGGGTTGAGCCGCCAGGACAGCCAGGACCTGCAGGAGCTGCTCGCGGACGCGGACACGCGGCTGCCCCATACGGCCGCGGCGGCGCGCGCAGCCGACGGACTCCTGAGCCGCCGGGCCTACGGGGAGGCCTTCAACCGGACGCTCGATACGATCCCCGCGCTGACCAGGGAAACCGGCCGGGCCGCGGTGCTGATGCTCGATGAGTTCCTCTACCTGGACGTGCTCGGCCTGGGCCATGCGTTCCACGAGCTTGGCAAGCGCGTCATGACTTGGCCATCGACGCAGTTCATCCTCGCAAGCTCGCTCCCGTATCAGGCGACCTCCATCTTGCGCGAGCGCCTGCAGCTGCTCTTCGGGCAGTTCGAATTGCTCACGCTCGAAACGCTGGAGGCCAGGGTCGCCGCCGCATGGATCCGCCACGAGCTCGACCCGCTCGATGGGAGCCACACGCTGACCCCGTTTCTCGTGCATTGGCTGGGCGGGTATCCCTGGTATCTGGCGGTGTGGTCCCGGCGCATGCGGGAGCTCGCCATGCTGCGCGGCCAGCAGACGCTGAGCCGGGAGCTGTTGTTCGAGACGTCCTGGGACCTGCTCGGCCGTCCGGAAGGGATCTTCCATCAATGGTGCCGTTCGCGCGTCGAATTCCTGGCGCACCCGAAGCAAGGCGTGCGGGCCATGGAAGTCCTCCTCCAGGTCGCCGAAGGCGCCCGGACCGCCTCGGCGGTGTCTGCGCGGATCGGCCGGGCGGGCGTCGTGGGGATCCTGCAGCTGCTCGCCGAAGCCGACCTGGTCGAGCGCCGCGGGACCTGCTGGTTCGTGCCGGATCCGCTGCTCCGGTGCTGGCTGACCAACGTCGTGTCCGTCCAGCGGGCGGGCACGGTGCCCGATGACGCCGCGGTCCAGCGGCGGTTCGACGCGCACCTGTCGGCGCTGTGGGACCGCTGGCAGGCGGCCAGCCGGCAGGCGTTTCCGGAGCGGGTGAGCAAGCTCTTCGGAAGTTTTCAGGATGAGATGGTGCTGCTCAGCTCGAAAACGGGCCGACTGCCGAAGTTCGAGCGCGTGGAGCTCCTGGCGACTCCGATCCGTCCCGGAGCCATGTGCCTGATCGCGGAGGGAGACGGGCGGCATTGGGCCGCCGCGATCAGCGAGGGGGACGTGGACGAGGCCCTCGTCAGCCAGTTCGACGCGCTCTGCCGCGCCCGGTCTCCCAGGCCCTCCCGCAAGCTGCTGGTGACGGGCGGAGCCGTGGAGGACAACGCGAGCCTGCTGGCGAAATCCACCAGCATGTGGGTGTGGCGGGGAGAGGACCTGAGCGTCCTGCAGGCCCTGTACGGGGACGCCTGATGCGAGCCCGACGGAAGCCGGCCGCCGACCGCGACCTGCCGCGTCTGTGGGCCCCGTGGCGCAGCGCGTTCCTCTCCAGGCCGCGGCAGCGGCGGTGCATCTTCTGCGCGGCGGCGCGCGGGCGTTCCGCCAGGACGAGCCGGCTCGTGGACAGGGAGGGCAGCGCCTTCGCCATCCTGAACCGCTACCCCTATAACAACGGCCATCTCTTGGTGTCTCCCAGCCGTCACATCGGCACGCTGCTGGCGCTGCGCGCCGAGGAGTGGACCGACATGCTCAGGCTCTCTCAACGGCTGATGCGGATCCTCACGGTCCGCCTCCATCCGCACGGGTTCAACCTGGGTGTCAATCTCGGCAAGGTCGGCGGAGCCGGCATCCCCGGGCATTTGCACCTGCATATCGTGCCCCGGTGGCAGGGCGACACGAATTTCATGCCGACCGTGTCCGGGACCAAGGTGATTTCCCAGTCGCTCGATGAGCTCTACCGTCAGCTTTCGGGTTCCTCGCGCCGGGCGCCCGGACGCCGGCGAGGCCGCCCCGCGCGGCGTCCAAGGAGCCGCCGATGAGCGCCAATCCGGCCCAGGCGCTCGCGGGCCTTCGAAACCGGGCGGCGCAAGAGGAGGGGGAGGAGCAGTGGCTGGCGTCCTACGCGATGAAGAGCCGGCGGACGCGCGGCCGCCAGCACGAGGAAACGGAAGACCCGTTCCGCACGGTGTACCAGCGGGACCACGATCGCATCGTCCACAGCACGGCGTTCCGCCGCCTCGAATACAAAACCCAGGTCTTCGTCAATCACGAAGGCGACTATTACCGCACGCGCCTCACGCATACCCTCGAGGTCGCGCAGATCGCGACCTCCATCGCCAGGCTGCTTCGCCTGAACGAGGACCTCGTCCGGACGGTCGCGCTGGCGCACGACATCGGCCATCCGCCGTTCGGCCACGCGGGGGAGGACGCGCTGCGGGCGCTGATGGAAGGCTTCGGGGGCTTCGACCATAACGTGCAGGGACTGCGGGTCGTCGACCTCCTGGAAGCGCGCTATCCCGGTTTCCCGGGGCTGAACCTGACCTGGGAAGTGCGGGAGAGCATGAATAAGCACCGCACCCCATACGACCACCCCGACATGCAAGTCGCGCTCGATCCGTCCGTGTCGCCGCTCCTGGAAAGCCAGGTCGTCGACATCGCGGACGAAATCGCCTACGACAACCATGACCTGGACGACGGCCTGACGTCAGGGATTCTCCATGAGGAGGACGTCGAGGCGCTCGAGCTGTGGCGGACCACCCGGGAGAGCCTCGGCGCCGCCGTCGAGACCATGCCGGCGGAGATCCGCAAGTACCAGATGATCCGGCGGCTCATCAGCCGCCAGGTGACGGACCTGGCGGAGGAAACCTGCCGCCGGATCGCGGAACAGGGCATCGCCACGGTTGACGACGTCCGGCACTGCCGCGAGCATCTGGTCGGATTCAGCCGCTCCATGCAGGCCCTGCGGGCGCCGCTCAAGCGCCTCTTGTGGACGTCGCTCTACCAGCACACGCGCGTCGTGCGGATGGCCAACAAGGCCCGGCGGATCCTCTCGGACCTGTTTCACGTGTACCTCAATCAGCCCGACCAGCTGCCCAAGACCACCCGGGGGCGCATCGTGAGCGGCGAAGAGCCGCATCGCGTGGTGTGCGATTATCTGGCCGGGATGACGGACCGGTACTGCTTGGAGGAGTACAAGAAGCTCTTCGACCCGTTCGAGCGGGTCTAACTGACGGAGGACGCATGGGCGCAGCGCGCACGGCGGTGATGTGTGTGGCGGTGGTGGCGGCCCTCGCCGCCGCCGGCTGCTCGGGCCGGAAGAGTTCGCTGCTCCTTGAGCGGTCCGCGCGGGGGCCGTTGGGCGAGGAGGGCGCGATCGCCCAGGCGGTGGACTGGCGCCTGGAACCGGCCGATCAGACGCTCACACAGGACGGCGTGGAGGTGCACGTGCAGTACATGGAGCCGAACGATCTGGAGGAGTTCTTCGCGAACCCGGCGGTGTTCGGCCGCGACGCGGGGCATAACCCGTATTTTGCCGAGCACATGGTGTTCTATGTCAAGATCAGCAACCGCAGCGAGGAGCACATCTCCATTGCGCCGCAGGAGTTCGTCCTCGTCGATGACCGGGGCAACCAGTACAGCATGATCGGCATCGACTACGTCGAAGCCTACGCGGAATACCGGGCCCCGTTCTCAACGGTGACGCGCGGGCTCCTTCGGGAAGCCCGGCCAGGCTACTTCGGATTCAGCGTCCCGGTGGGGCGGATCATCCCGGAGAAGACCTACGGGCGCTTCAGCATCATGAAGCTCTCGAGCCTGCAGAGCGGCTTGCTGTATCCGGGAGTTGTGCACGACGGATTGGTGGCCTTCTGGAGCCCGTCGCACAAGGCGGATCTCCTGCGGCTGTTCCTCACGAACATCAAGACGAACTTCGATCCCGAAGACGTGCCGCGGGCGCGGCTCAAATTCGTCTTCGACTTCACCGTCTCCAAAGCCAGCGGACGGTGAGCGCGCCCACGGCCCCAACCGCGGCGTCCGGAGACGTCGGACGGCTCATCGACGATCTCACGGATGCGCAGCGGGACGCCGTCACCCATGACGGCGTCCCGCTGCTGATCGTCGCCGGGGCCGGGACGGGGAAGACCACCGTCATCGCCAGGCGCATCGCCTGGCTGCTGGCTTCCGGCCGGGCCCGTCAGGAGGAGATCCTCGGGCTCACCTTCTCGGAGAAGGCCGCGCGCGAAATGGAGGAGCGCGTCGACCTCCTGGTGCCGTACGGCTACCTCGACGTCACGCTCCGCACCTTCCACGCCTTCGGGGATCAGCTCATCCGGGAGCATGCCCATCGGGTGGGGCTCACGCCGCAGTGCCGCGTCCTCTCCAAAGCCGAGCAGCTCGTCTTCCTCAGGGAGCGGCTGTTCCATCTGCCGCTGGAGCAGTTCCGCCCGCTGCACGACCCCGCCAAGTTCCTGGACGCGCTCGCCACGGTGTTCGCCAGGGCGAAGGACGAGACCGTGACGCCGGAGGAGTTCTCCTCGTACGCCCGGACGCTGCAGGCCGATCCGGCCGCGGCGTCGGAGGCGCGCGCCCGCGCGCAGCGGACCGCGGAGCTCGCCGCAGGATACGCCGAGTACCAGCGGCTCCTGCGCGAAGCCGACGCGCTGGATTTCGGCGATCAGGTGTTGCTGGCCATCGAGCTCCTGGAGCGCCACCCGGACGTGCTCGCCGAGGCCCGCCGCCGTTATCGCTACATCCTGGTCGATGAGTTCCAGGACACCAATTACGCGCAGTTCCGCCTGCTCACGCTCCTGGCGGAGCCCGGCATCCAGGCGACCGTCGTGGCCGACGACGACCAGAGCATCTACAAGTGGCGAGGCGCCGCGCTGAGCAACGTGCTCCAGTTCCTGGAGCGCTACGGCGATACCCGCACCATCGTGCTGAAGGATAATTTCCGCTCGCCGCAGGCGCTGCTCGATCACGCCTACCGGCTCATCCGCCACAACGACCCGGACCGTCTGGAGGTGCGCCAAGGCATCGACAAGCGGCTCCATTCCCGCGTCCCGGACGGGCGCGATCCGGTGCACCTGCAGGTGTTCGACACGGTCTCGAGCGAATCGGACTGGGTGTCGCAGACGATCCGCGGCATCATCGAGAGCGGCCGAGCGCGGGCGGGGGACGTCGCGGTGCTCGTCAGGGCCAACCGGGAGGCGGAGCTCTTTCTGCGCGCGCTGAACGTGGCCGGCATCCCATGGACCTTCAGCGGCGCGAGCGGGCTGTTCGCCCGCCCCGAAAGCAAAATGCTGCTCTCGTGCATCCGCGCGCTCGCCGATGCCGAGGACAGCCTGAGCTGGTACCACGTCGCAAGCTCGGACCTCTACCGCGTGCCCATGCGCGATCTGGCCGCGGCTCTCGCGGCCGCCCGGAGACGCAAGGTCGGACTGGCCGCGGTGCTCGAGTCTCCGGATGAGCTCGCGCTCTCCGAGGCCGCGCGAGGCCGGTTCGAAGAGCTCCTGCGGGACGTCGAGGAGCTGCGCGAAATGGCCCGCGAGCGCACGTGCGGGCAGGTCTTGTATGAATGGCTCAGCCGGCGTGGCCTGCTGGCCGCCTTGAGCCGCGAGGAGCGGCTTGATGACGTCGCGCGGCTGAAGACGCTGGGCCGGTTTTTCCGCGAGCTGCGGCGCATCGAGGATCTGGGCGCGGGCGGCCTCATGGAGCTCATGCGGCATCTTGCGCTGTTCGAGGCGCTCGGCAGCGAGCCCATGGAGGAGGACGACGCGTGGGCCGACCGGGTCCATGTCCTGACCGTGCATAAGGCGAAGGGGCTGGAGTTTCCCGTCGTGTTTATGGTCGGCCTCGTGCAGGGCCGTTTTCCGTCCGTCACCCGGCGGGATCCGATCGAGCTGCCGGAGGCGCTGATCAAGGACATCCTGCCTTCGGGGAACTACCATCTGCAGGAAGAGCGGCGGCTGTTCTACGTCGGCATGACGCGGGCCAAGGAGGAGCTCTTCCTGAGCTGCGCGTACAACTACGGCGGCAAATCCACGCGCAAGATCAGCCAGTTCGCGGCGGAAGCCCTGGACTTGCCGAGTCCGAGCCCGCAGGCCCGCGTGGCGAGCGCGCGCCAGCTCATCGAGCAGTCCGCCCCTCCTCCTGAGCCGGTGCCGCTTACGCTGGCGGAGCCGCGCACGCGCCCACTGCGGCTGGATGCCCACGGGGCGGACGATTACCGGACCTGCCCGCTCAAATACAGGTTCAGCCATGTGCTGCACGTGCCGGTGATGCGCCACCATCCCGTGATTTACGGCACCGCCATCCACAAAGCGATCGAGGTCTACTTCCGGCGTGTGCTGCAGGGCTCGCCGATGCCGTGTTCCGAATTGCTCGAGGCGTTCCAGGCGGCTTGGAAATCGGAGGGATTCTTCACCCGCGAGCACGAGGCACTGCGGCTCGAGCAGGGTCAGCGCACCCTCCGTCGCTTCTACGAGCGCCAGCAGGAGCGTCCTGAGCGTCCGGCCTTGATCGAGGAACGCTTCCGGTTTCCGCTTCCTGAGAACGTGATCGTCGTCGGCCGATGGGACCGCGTCGACGTGCACGGCGATCAGGCCGTCATCATCGACTACAAGAGCTCCGAGGTGCGCGAACAGGCCGCCGCCGACCGGCAGGCAAAGCAGTCATTCCAGCTTGCCGTCTATGCGCTTGCCTGGAAACGGCTGCGCGGCGGCCCGCCGGCACGGGTTGAGCTCAGGTTTCTTGAATCAGAACTGACCGGCACGCACGAGATTACGGCGTCCGATCTGGAGTCAGCCGAGCGGCAGTTGCTGGAGGTTGCCGGCGGCATCCGAGACCGCAAATTTCCCGCACGGCCGCAAGAGTTCTCTTGCCGGTGGTGCGCCTTCCAGTCCGTCTGCCCGTACGCCTTCCAGACACCTGGCACATGAGCAGAGAAAAGGGTCTCGCGGCCTTGACGTGCATAACAAAAGTCAGGTATTTATAAAAGTGGAAGATATCTATAAATGATCTAACAGCGCCCTCAGGACAAGCAAGGCAAGCGGTAGGCCGGGCTCGTGAGACTCCGAGGGCTCGGCCGCATTGATTATCTGAGTCCGTCGGGCGCAAGGAGGCCACGATGTTCGAGCGGCGGTTCTCTCAGATGAAGCGGCTGCCACCGGCTGCGCCGGAGGTGTCGGAAGCCAGGTTCCGGCGCTTTCTCAAGGACCTCGAGTCCTATGAACGACACTCGGTCTTTGACAGCACCATGGACGGGTTTCTGGACTTGTACTCGCACTGGCGGAGGACGCACGATGAGCCGACCAAGCTGCGATTGGTGATGCTGGCCTTCGAGCTCCACCGGCTCGACCGCGAGTTCGAGTGCGACCTGTGCTTCGAGGACGTTCCCTGATGCGGGAGATCGTCGTCCGGAATCTCACCTCCGGGGACTGGCGCAAGCGGGACTGCGTCATCACGGAGCGCCTGGCGCAGGGCACCGTCACCACCACCGTCGTCAGGCGCTGCACCTACCGCGTCGAAGCCGAAACGATCTTGCCGTGCATGGAGGATTCGGTCGCGTGGGCACAGCGGCTGGATCCGGCCCCGCCCCGGGAGGTCTTCGTGAGGAAGCACGCGGACCCGGAGACCGGGGGCGAGCGCGTCATCTACAAGGTGCGGGGGCATTTCTACGTCGTCTGGGGCGATGCCGTCTACCGGGTCGGTTACCGGCACGTGCTGGTCATGGACGTCGGCGCGGAATCATATGTTCCAGACGACATGAACTAAATGCGCCCACGATTGCATCTTAACATTGGGCGCATGTACCCTGAGCGAAGTCGAAGGGGACCCCCTCGACTCGCTGTGCTCGCTCGGGGTAAATGGAACCCATTCGAATCTTAACATGCAACGTGGGTTCCATTTAGAACCGGTTCTCGTGCGCACCGTGTTCTTCATGCGAACCATTCCGCATTCCCAATTCCGAATTCCGCCTGTGGCATCGTTTGACGGGATTTCGCGCGCGTGCTACAGTGGCGCCGATGACACGACGGCACCGCACCACCTGCGCCGTGCTCGGCGACGGAGGCTGGGGCACGACGCTGGCCATCCATCTCCACCGGTTGGGCCACCGGGTCAGCCTGTGGGGCGCGTTTCCGGCCGAACTCGCACTCACTGCGCGCAGCCGCCATAACCGCCGCTACTTGCCCGGGGTGCGCATCCCTCCCGGCGTGTGCCTCACGCCGGACCTCGACTCGGCGCTCGCCGGAGCGGGACTTGTCGTGCTGGCCGTCCCTTCGCAGTACGTGCGCGGCGTCCTCAGTCGGGTGCCTCACGCGGAGCGGAACGTCTCCCGCGTCTGGCTGAGCGTCGCGAAAGGGCTCGAGATCCGCACCGGCATGCGCATGTCGCAAGTGCTCGGTGAGGCGACCGGGAACCCGGCCGGCATCGCCGTCCTGTCGGGTCCAAGCATCGCGATCGACGTCGCCCGCGGGCGCCCTGTCAGCGTGGTCGCGGCCGCCTCCCGCGAGAATACCGCGCGCCGGGTCCAGCGATGGTTCGCCGGCCGCCAGTTCCGGGTGTACACGACCACGGATGTTCCCGGCGTGGAGCTGGGCGGCGCGCTCAAGAACCCGATCGCCATCGCCGCCGGAATCGGCGACGGACTCGACCTCGGCCCCAATGCGAAGGCGGCGCTCATCACGAGGGGCATCGTTGAAATGGCGCGGCTTGGCGTCGTGCTGGGTGCTCGCCAAGAGACGTTCTGGGGCCTCAGCGGCCTGGGCGATCTCGTCACCACATGCCTCTCGGGACGGAACCGCTGGCTCGGCGAACAGATCGGCCTCGGTGCGCCGCTCGCGAGCATCCTCCGCTCGACCCCCATGGTGATCGAAGGCGTGGACACGTCCAGGGCGGTCATGCGCCTCGCGCGCGCGCGCAGACTCGAACTGCCGATCATCGCCGAGGTCGAGGCCATTCTCTTCCGGGGACGGACCCCTCGCTCGGCCCTGCGCCGCCTCATGCAGAGAGAGGGAAGACCGGAGCAGTTCTATCTCCGGGTCCGCCGGCGCTAGACCATCGTCGCCGTATCCGGTTTGCGGCTCCCGACAGGCTCCCGACTCATTCTTGATTTTTAGACCCACGCCTGTTAAGCTGATATCTTCCCGCCGGCTTGCACACCGACGCACGGAACCTTCGGGCGCCACAGGACTTGTGGGGACCGCGCGGACATTCAAGCGCGGGGAGGTGAATCAGGGAACAATCTGGAGTACAAGAGAAGAACCTGCGGCGGGAAATGCGACTGCGCAGGATATTCCTTGTCGGCGCAGGAGTCCTTCGGCCGATGGGCCGACGGAGGGGTGTCCCGCGGCCGGGCGCATCCCGGGGTGTGGCGAGGGCCGCGGATGATCCGCGCCGCGGCCCGAGTCCTGCGACCGGGAGGGTCGCAGGACTCAGCTTGGCGAGAGCGCCTGCGACGGAACAATGCGACGGAGGGGTGTCCCGCGGCCGAGCCCTTCACCGGGGCGTGGCTCAGCTTGGCTAGAGCGCCTGAATGGGGTTCAGGAGGTCGAGAGTTCAAATCTCTCCGCCCCGACCAGTCTGGGCTCGGCCGCGGAACTTCGCATCCTCCGTGTAACGTGAAACGTGTAGCGTGAAGGACGTCACAGCAGTCGATGCCTGAATCTGTGAAGGTTGGAATGCTGGGCTTCGGCACCGTCGGGACCGGCGTCGCCCGGGTGCTCATCGAACGTGCCCGCCTGCTCGAGCACCGGGCGGGCTGCCGCATCACGCTCAAGCGTGTGTGCTCCCGCAATTTCAGGCGGTCCCGCGGCTGGCGGCTTCCGCCCGGGTTGGCGTCGACCAACCCGCGAGCCGTCCTTGCGGATCCGGAGATCACGATCGTCATCGAGCTGATCGGAGGATTGGAGCCCGCCAGGCGGTTCGTGTTGGACGCGTTGCGCAACGGGAAGCACGTCGTGACTGCCAACAAGGCGCTGCTGGCCTCGCACGGACGGGAGATCTTCGCCGCGGCTGAGGCGCGCGGCCTCACGGTCAACTTCGAAGCGTCCGTCGGGGGCGGCATCCCGATCATCCGCGCGCTCCGCGACGGACTCGTCGCCAACGATCTCGACGCGGTCCTCGGCATCGTCAACGGCACGTCCAACTACATCCTGAGCCAGATGAGCCAGCGGCACCTCAGCTTCCATGAGGCGCTGATGGAGGCGAAACGGCACGGGTACGCGGAACGCAACCCCGCGCTCGACATCAACGGAGACGACGCCGCGCACAAGCTGGCCATTCTCGCGTGGCTGGGTTTCGGCGTGCAACCGCGCCTCCGGGACATCTTTGTGGAGGGCATCAGCAGCATCTCTCAGTCGGATATCGAATACGCCGACGAATTCGGCTACTGCATCAAGCCGCTGGCCATCGCCAAGGAAGTCGATCACGAGCTGGAAGTCCGGGTCCATCCGACGCTGCTGGCCAAGTCGCATCTCTTGGCCAACGTGAACGGCGTGTACAACGCGATTTACGTGCACGGCGATCTGGTCGGCGCGGAGCTGTTTTACGGACGCGGAGCCGGTCAGAACCCCACCGCCAGCGCGGTCGTCTCGGACGTGGTGTCGGTGGCGCGCTCGATCGGCTGCGGAGCCGGTCCGGACGGGACGGCGCTCCAACGACGCGCGGCCGGCGGCTCCCGCGCCGAAGGGCGCAGGCATCGCCGGATCCTCAAGCTGCGGCGCATGGGCGACGTCGAGACGCGCTACTATCTCAGGTTCACGGTGACCGACCGGCCGGGCGTGCTCGCGCGCATCGCCGGCGTGCTCGGCCGGCAGCACATTTCGATCGCGAGCGTCCATCAGAAGGAGCGGGGCGCGGCGCGGATCGTGCCCGTGGTCATCATGACCCATGAGGCGAAGGAGACTTACATGCGCCGCGCGCTGCGCATCATCGATGGGCTGGATTTCGTGAAGCATCCGACGGTGGCGATCCGCACCGAGGCTCCGCGCAGTCCATGAACGCCCCGCGCAGGACGGGAAGACGCCGGGCGGCGCCGGCGCCCTGGCCGGGCGTAATCGAGCAGTATCGCCGCGCGCTGCCGGTATCCGCGCGCACGCCCGTGATCACCCTGCTCGAGGGCAACACGCCGCTCGTGTTCAGTCCCGTGCTGAGCCGTCGGCTCGGCAAAGGCGCGGAAGTCTTTCTCAAGTACGAAGGCGTCAATCCGACCGGCTCGTTCAAAGACCGCGGGATGACGCTGGCGATCTCCAAGGCGGTCGAGGCGGGATCCATGGCGGTGCTCTGCGCGTCCACAGGCAACACCTCGGCGTCGGCGAGCGCCTACGCGGCCCGCGCCGGGTTGCGTTCGATCGTGCTCATTCCCAGCGGGGCGATCGCACTCGGCAAGCTCTCGCAGGCGCTGATTCACGGCGCGCACGTCGTGGCGGTTCAGGCGAATTTCGACGCCTGTCTCGCGCTGGCGAGGACGCTGACGGACCGGCACTCCATCACCCTGGTCAACTCGATCAATCCGCACCGCATCGAGGGCCAGAAGACCTGCGCATTCGAAATTTGCGACGCGCTCGGCCGCGCCCCGGACCTGAACATCACGCCGGTCGGGAACGCCGGGAATATCACGGCGCAATGGCGCGGATACCGGGAATACGCCCGCATGGGCACGATTCCGCGCACCCCGGTCATGGCGGGTTTCCAGGCCCAGGGAGCCGCGCCGATCGTTCGCGGCCGGGTCGTGCCGGAGCCCAAGACCGTGGCCACGGCCATCCGGATCGGCAATCCCGCCAGCTGGCAGGGCGCGCTCGACGCGGTCCGGGAATCCGGCGGCATGATCGGCGCCGTGACGGACCGGGAAATTCTTGAGGCGTACCGGCTGCTGGCCGGCCGGGAAGGGTTGTTTGTCGAACCGGCCTCGGCGGCATCGGTGGCCGGACTGCTGAAGTTGGCCGCGCGCGGCGGCCTGCGACGCTTGGCCCGACGCCCCGGCAAGGGCCCGCTCATCGTCGTCTGCGTGCTGACGGGCCACGGGCTGAAGGATCCGGAGCGGGCCATCAAGAGCATCCGCGTCCCCCGGCCGGTCGCGCCGTCGCTGTCGTCTATCGGGCGTCTGCTGCGCCTGCGTTGATGCGGCCGTCCACCTCGGAGCGGACGCGGAGCGCGACCACCATGGAGAGCATATCCGACCCATGAAGTACGTGATGATTCGCTGCGAAGACGACACGTGGCCGCACGAGGACCTCCGGGGCCTGCTCGACGGCGCCAAAGCTCCGCATCTGCTCCAGCTGTCGCACGCGGGCGCGGGGGGCCGGCTCGAGCTGGACACCGACGGTCCTTGGGTGGACCGGCTCGCGCTTCACTGCGCGCTGCTGGGCCTGGATCCGCGGGCGGCGGAATCGGCTCCGGCGGCCTGGTACGCCGCCGCGGCCGACCTGCAGCTGGCGCCCGATGAGCGGGCCTGGTGCTGCGAGCTGGTCACGCAGCGGGATGGGACGTTCATCGACCCATCCGCCGGGGGGATCACCACCAAGGAGAGCCAAGTGCTGATCCAGGCGCTCGATGAGCAACTGGGCTCGGACACGCGCCGATGGGAAGTGGGAGACGGACCGCACCATATCCTGGTCATGAAGCAGACGGCGATTCCGGCCGGGCCCGAGCCGCAGATCGCCGCGCCCGCCGTGATGACCGGCCAGCGGTGGAAGCGCCGGTTGCCGCGCGGCGCCATCGGGCGCACGCTCGCGGCCCTGGTCGAGCAGGCCGGCCGGATTCTCGAGCAGCATCCGGTCAACCGCGTCCGCATCGACCTCGGGGAGAACCCTGCGAACCTGATCTGGCTCTGGGGCGGCTCGGCGTCCTCCGGCCCGCCGGCCGGAGGGCGCCTGCGCCGGCATGGCGCATCCGGCGCATCCGATCCCAACCCGTCCGTGCAGGGCTTTCGAGCCCGGACCGGGCATTCGGGGGCCGTGATCGCGCCCCGGTTCCCGTTCCGGGGCCTCGGGCGCGCCTGCGGGCTGACCTGGCAAGAGCTCCCGGAAGGCTCGACCGAGCCGGCCTATGAGCTGCTCTTCCGGACGATCATGCAGATTCTGGACGGACACGATCTGATCTACGCGGTGCTCAGCATCACGCACACGGACCCCATCGAGCGGCTGTGCGCGATGGAACGCCTCGACCACGCGGTACTTCGGCCGCTGACCGAGCGGCTGGGCGCGCAGGAGCCGTGGCGCCTGTTGGTCGTGCCGGACAACCGGATGCCGGGGTGGGTCCCGTTTGTGGCGATCGGCAGCGGGCTTCCGCAGCAGCCCGTCATGGGGCTCACCGCGTCCGCCTTCGAGGCCAGCCCGCTGTCATTTCGGAACGGCCGCGCCCTGCTGGATTGGTTTTTGCAGCCGTCGCCGGCGGCCCAGGCGGCGGCCGGGCGGCCCGGAAGCGGCTGATGCCGCGCCTCGTCGTCCAGAAATACGGCGGGAGCTCCGTCGCGAATCCCGAACGGATCAAACGCGTGGCGCAGCGGGTGGTCGAGACGCAGCGCACCGGCGCCCGCATCGTCGTCGTGGTGTCTGCGCTCGGCGACACGACGGACGAGCTGCTGCAGCTGGCGTCCCAGATCACGAGTGCTCCCCTTGAGCGCGAGCTGGACATGCTGATGTCGACGGGGGAGCAGATCTCGGTCGCGCTGCTGGCCATGGCGATCCACGATCTGGGCGCGAAGGCCATCTCCTTCACCGGCGCCCAGGTGGGCATCCTGACCGACGGGGCGCATACCCGGGCCAAGCTCGTCGACATCAATACCGCCCGGATCGTCCAGGCGCTCGAGACCGGGCACACCGTGATCGTCGCCGGGTTCCAGGGCGTCAACCTCCAGCAGGACATCACGACGCTGGGCCGCGGCGGCTCAGACCTGACGGCCGTCGCGCTCGCGAAATCCCTCAACGCCGACGTCTGCGAGATCTACACGGACGTCGAAGGCGTCTATACGGCCGATCCGCGCATCGTCCCGCAGGCCAGGAAGCTGGACGCCATCAGCTATGACGAAATGCTCGAAATGGCGTCGCTCGGCGCCCAGGTCATGCAGGCCAGGTCGATTTTCGTGGCGAAACGGTTCGACGTGCCGATTCACGTGCGGTCAAGCTTTTCTTCCCGGGAGGGGACCATGATCGTCAAGTCCGCCAGGGCTATGGAGGAAATCGTCGTCAGCGGCGTCACGTTGCAGAAGGACGAGGCGAAAGTCACCATCCGGGACGTGCCGGACAGGCCCGGCATGGCCGCGGAGATCTTCCGCGAGCTGGCGGCGAAGGACATCAACGTGGACATGATCGTGCAGAACGTGAGCCGGGAGGGGACCACGGATCTCTCCTTTACCGTGACCAAGGGGGATCTGTCCGGCACCCTGCGTGTGGCGCGCGCCGTCTCGCATGACATCGGCGCCGGGGAAGTGACCACGGACGAGGGCGTGGCGAAGCTCTCGATCGTCGGCATCGGCATGCGCAGCCACTCGGGCGTGGCGGCCAAGATGTTCGAGGCCATGGCCCGGGAGCGGATCAACATCGAAATGATCACGACCTCCGAGATCAAGATCTCCTGCGTCATCCGCCGCCAGCTCGCCGAGCGGGCCGTCCGCGCGCTGCACCGGACGTTCGGGCTCGGCCGGACCGCGTCCCGTCCGCGGCGCAAGCGGGTTCCGGCATGACGCGCGTCGACATCTACGACACGACCCTTCGTGACGGCGCGCAGACGGAAGGGATCTCCTATTCCGTGCTGGACAAGCTTCGGATCACGGAGAAGCTGGACGCGCTGGGCGTCGCGTACATCGAGGGCGGCTGGCCGGGCTCGAATCCGAAGGACAGCGAGTTCTTCCGGCAGGCGCGCCGTCTCCGCCTCACGCGAAGCCGCCTCGCGGCCTTCGGCAGCACGCGCCGGGCGCGCCGCGCATCCGCCGATCCGAACCTCCGGGCGCTCCTCGCGGCCGACACGCGGGTTGTCACCATCTTCGGCAAGTGCTGGGATTTGCACGTGCGCGCGGTCCTCAGGGCCAGCCTCGAGGACAACCTCCGGATGATCGAGGATTCGGTGCGGTTCCTGCGGCGCCGCGGCCGGACGGTGTTCTACGATGCCGAGCACTTTTTCGACGGCTACAAGGCGGATCCCGCGTACGCGCTGCGGACGCTGCGGGCCGCGCTGGACGGCGGCGCGCACACTGTGATCCTTTGCGACACGAACGGCGGGGCGCTGCCCGCAGAGATCTCGGACGCCGTTGCCGCCGTGGCCCGCGAGGTCCGCGTCCCGCTGGGCATCCACGTGCACAACGACGGGGAGCTTGCGGTGGCCAACAGCCTCGCCGCCGTCGCGGCGGGCGTCCGCCAGGTGCAGGGCACCGTCAACGGGTACGGCGAGCGCTGCGGCAACGCGAACCTGGCCTCGATCATCCCGACGCTGGAGGTGAAGCTCGGCATCCGGTGCCTGCCGGCGGGCAGGCTGAAGGAGCTGACGGAGGCGTCCCGCTACATCGCCGAACTCAGCAACATGGCCCAGCACGCCAACCAGCCGTACGTCGGGTCGGCCGCGTTCGCCCACAAGGGCGGGGTCCACGTCAACGCGGTCATGAAGGTGCCGCGCTCCTACGAGCACATGGATCCCGCGCTCGTCGGAAACGAGCGCAGGATCCTGGTCTCGGAGCTCTCCGGCCGCTCCTCGCTCGTGCTCAAAGCCCGCGAGCTGTTCCTCGGGCTCTCGAAGAACACGCCCCGGGCCCGCCGGCTGCTCGCGCGCATCCAGAACCTCGAGCACCGGGGCTATCATTTCGAAGCCGCGGAGGGGTCCATGGAGCTCATCCTCCAGCGCGAGTTCAAGCAGGTGCGCCCCTACTTCACTCTGGAAGGCTTCCGCATCACGGTGGAAAACCGCGACGGCGCCACCATCTCCGAGGCGACGATCAAGCTGCATGTCGACGGCGTCGCGGCCCACACGGCGGCCGAAGGCGACGGCCCGGTGAACGCGCTCGATAACGCCATCCGCAAGGCGCTCCGGCCGTTCTATCCCGGCCTGGCCGAGATGCACCTGACCGATTTCAAAGTGCGGGTGCTGGACGAGAAGGCCGGGACCGCCGCCAAGGTGCGCGTGCTCATCCAGTCGCAGGACGCGCACGACTCCTGGGGCACCGTGGGCGTGTCCGAAAACATCATCGACGCGA
>DASWKB010000029.1:0-43156 GCA_036396895.1 bacterium
CAGGCTCCGCGCCAGGACGGAGGTCAGGACCTCCCCCTGCGGGCTCATGAGGATCCGGCACGTCGCGGCCGCGCTCTCAAGGGTCCCGCGCGTCAAATCCTCGACCGCCTCGAAGAGCGGCTCCGGCCTCATCACCATGCCGGGCCCGCCCCCGTAGGGCCGGTCATCGACGGTGCGCCGGCGGTCGTGGGTATAACGCCGCAGGTCGTGCACGGCGACGTCCAGACGGCCGCCCTCGCGCGCCCGCTTGATGATGGATTCGTCCAGCACGGGCGCGAACATCCCCGGGAAGATCGTCACGACGTCGATCCGCATCCCGGTCCCGGCGGCTCAGGCTTTGGCGGACGAGACGGAAATACGCTTGTATCTTCTGACCAGCCGCGCCACGGCCTCGGACACCCTCGCCCCGCACGAGAGCCAGTAGACGAAGCGCGACTCGTCGAGCGCGAACTTTTCAGGCTCTTTGGCCGGATCGTAATAGCCGAGGATTTCAAGCACCCGGCTCGACTGGGCGTGAGCCCGCTCCGTCACCACGATGCGATGATGATACACCTTCTTCGTGCCGCGCCGCTGCAACCGGATCACCACCATGCCTGCCTGCTCCTTCCCTCTCCTGCGAGGCCGCGCCACGGCGCGTTACCGGACTCCGTCACCCCGCATCTCCTGAAACGATTCCAACGTCAGCGCGTCCTCTCCTCCGGTCCGTCCCCCATCCGGATCGTCAATCTCCCGGATGTCGGCTCCGAGCGCGACGAGCTGGGCGCCGAGCGCCTGATACCCGCGGGACAGATGCTCGATCCCGCGCAATTCGGTCGAGTTGTCCGCGGCCAACCCCGCCAGGATGAGGCCCGCCGACGCGCGCAGGTCCGAGGCCACCACCGGCGCGCCCGACAGGCGCGGCACGCCCTTCACGACGGCGCGGCTGCCTTCCCGCGTGATCTGCGCGCCCATCCGCAGGAGTTCCGGGACGTGCATGAACCGCTCCGGGTACACCTTCTCCGTGACGACGCTCACGCCCTCGGCCACGGTCATGAGCGCCATGATCTGCGCCTGCAAATCCGTCGGGAATCCCGGATACGGCAGCGCGGTGACTTCCGTCGCCCGGAGCCGCCGCGGCGCCCGGACCCTGACCGCCCCGGGGCGGGGCTCGATCTCCACGCCGGCCTCGCGCAGCTGCTCGATGAGCGCGCCCAGGTGCTCCGCGCGCGCGCCGTCGACCAGCACATCTCCCCCGGTGATCGCCGCCGCCATCATCAGGGTGCCGGCCTCGATCCGGTCCGGAATGATGCGATAGCGCACGCCCCGCAGGCGCCGCACGCCCTCGATCGTGAGCACAGGGGTCCCCCGTCCGGCGATGCGGGCGCCCATCGCGCTCAGGCAGTCCGCCAGATCCGAGACTTCCGGCTCGCACGCCGCCTGTTCGATCACGGTCTCGCCCTCGGCCAGCGCCGCGGCCATCATCACGTTGGCGGTCGCCAAGACCGAACTGCCGAACGCGCCGCCGAGGAGCACATGCGCGCCGCGCAACCGGGTCGCGTGAGCGACGATGTAGCCGTGCTCGATCTCGATCGAGGCCCCGAGAGCCCGCAGGCCCTTCAGATGCAAATCGATGGGACGCGGGCCGATCACGCAGCCCCCGGGCATGGACACCTTCGCCGTGCCGCGTTTCGCGAGCAGCGGCCCCAGCACGCAGACCGAGGCCCGCATCATCCGGACCAGCTCGTACGAGGCCGTGGTCCCGCCGGCGCCCGGACGGGTCCGGATCGCGCCCTTGATGTCATCCGTGCGGACGCCCAGTTCATCCAGGATCGCCCGCATGGTGGCGACGTCCGTCACGTGAGGGACGCCGTCGATTTCGCAGGGTTCGTCGGTCAGGAGCGCTGCCGCCAGAATCGGCAGCACCGCGTTTTTCGCCCCGTTGACCGCGACCGCTCCGCGCAAGGGCGCGCTGTGTCCGATGAGCAACCGCTTCATATGAATTTCTTTCTTCGCAAGAAATTCATATCGTCAGAACTCTTGCGCATGAATCTCGCTCAGCATCTCATGAGTCCGCGCGCCCCCCGGCCATGCGCACGACGACGCCGCGGGGCCGTCCCGCGAGGTCGCGGATGTACCGCGCCTCGGCCACACCCGCCCGCGCCCTGGCCCGGACCGCCAGCGTCACGGCCTGGGACTCGCCGCACTCGAAGACGGCGACCCCTCCCGGGTTCAGCACTCGCGGGAGGGTGTCCGTCAGCGCAGCCAGCGCGTCGGTGCCGTCCGGCCCCCCATCGAGGGCGAGCCGCGGCTCTCGCCGCACGTCCGCGGGAAGCCCGGCGATCGTCGCGCTCGGGAGATACGGGGGGTTCGCAACCAGTCCGTCGAAGCGTCCGCGGATCGCGTCCAGCCAATTCCCCTGAACCAGCGCCACGCGCGAGGCCGCCTCATGCCGCGCCAGGTTCGCCGAGGCCGCCTGCAAAGCCTCATATGATACCTCAACCGCGACGACCGTACAAGCCGGAAAGGCCGCCGCCAGCGTCACCGCGATGCAGCCGCTGCCCGTACCCGCGTCCAGGACCCGACGGGGAGGGCGGACCGAGCGCGCGAGCGCTCCGATCGCCTCCGCCACGACCGCCTCGGTCTCCGGCCTGGGAATGAACACGCCCGGGCGCACCGTAAACCGCCGGCCGAAAAACTCCGCCTCTCCGAGCAGGTACTGGAGCGGCATGCCGCTCGAGCGCCGCTCGAGCGCCTCGGCGTACGCAGCGAGCGCCGCCTCGTCCACCGGCGCGTCCCGAAGATACAGCTCCAGTCGACCGGAGCCGAGCTGCGCGGCCAGGAGCGCTTCCGCCTCGCGTTCGGGCGAGGCCGCGCCGGCGGCGGACAGCCGCTCTGCGCCGCCCGCCACGGCCGTCCGGACAGACGTCCCCGCGGTCGTCATCACGGCGGCTCCCCGCGCGCCCGCCTGGCGCGGGCCTCCTGCTCCAGCGCCTCGTGCACCTGATCCAGATTGCCTTCCAAAATCGCGTCCAGCTGGTGCAGCGTCAGCCCGATGCGATGGTCCGTCACCCGCCGGTCCGGGAAATTGTACGTTCGGATCTTTTCGCTGCGCTCGCCCGTGCCCACCTGCTGACGCCGGTTCGCCGCGAGCTCCGCCTGAGAACGCTCCTGGATCCGCTCGAGGAGCCTGGCGCGGAGCACGCGCAGCGCCTTGTCCCTGTTCCTCAGCTGGCTGCGTTCGTCCTGGCAGGTGACGATCAGCCCGGTCGGGATGTGGCGGATGCGGACGGCGGAATCGGTCGTATTCACGCCCTGCCCGCCAGGCCCGGAGGACCGGTACACGTCGATCTGAAGCTCCTGGGGCGGGACGGGCGGGAGCTCCACCTCCTCCGGCTCCGGAAGCACCGCCACGGTGACCGTCGAGGTGTGGATGCGCCCCTGCGCTTCGGTCGCCGGCACCCGCTGCACGCGATGCACCCCTCGTTCGTGCCGGAACCGCGCCCAGGCGCCGGGACCGCTGAGGCCGAACACCAATTCCTTGAACCCTCCGGCCTCGCTGGGATGCGCGTGCATCGGCTCGACCGCGAGCTTGACGCGCGCCGCGTACTTGAAATACATCCGGGACAGATCCCCGACGAAGAGGCTGGCTTCCTGTCCGCCGGCACCCGCGCGGATCTCCACCAGAATGGAGCGATCCGGCTCCTGGTGGCTTGCCTGCCAATGGCGGCGGAGCGTTCCGAGGAGCTTCTCCTGCCGTTGGCTCAACCGCGCGGCTTCTTCCTCCGCCAGGGCCGCGAGATCCCGCTCCCCCGACGCGCGCATGGACTCCGTCTCCGCCAGCTCCCGTTCCAGGCGCTTGAGGCTCCGGTACGCGCCTACGACGTCGCGCAGTGAGGCCAGTTCCTTCACCAACGCATGATAGGCCCGGGGCTCGCCCGTGCCCAGGCCCACGGCGCCGGCCGCTTCCTGCTCGAGCGTCAGGTAGCGGCGCTCCGCGGCTTCGGCGTAGGCCGTCAGCTCTTCCCTGGAGGCCTCCATGGAATCGGCGGGTCGGGACGGGGCTCAGGAGGCGGCGGTGCGGCGCGCGTACTTGCGCTTGAACTTCTCCACGCGGCCCGCGGTGTCCATCAGCCTCTGTTGCCCCGTGAAAAACGGGTGGCAGCCGGCGCAGATCTCCACGTGAATCGACTTCCGCGTCGATCGCGTGTGATAGACCGCGCCGCAGGTGCAGCTGATTACGCACTCCACGTACTCGGGATGAATGCCGGCTTTCATGGTGTTGAGCCTCCTTCGGCGCGCCCTGCTCGGGCGCGGCGCCTCACGACTTCTTGGACATGCTGGCCAGGAAATCCGCGTTCGTCTTGCTCTTCGAGATCCGGTCGATCAAGAGCTCCATCGCCTGCACCGGATCGAGCTCGTTGAGCACCTTGCGCAGCACCCAGATCCGCTGCAGATCGTCGGCCGCCACCAACAGCTCCTCGCGCCGCGTATTGGAGCGGCGGACTTCGATGGCGGGATAGATGCGGCGCTGGAACAGGTTCCGGTCCATGGTGAGCTCCATGTTGCCGGTCCCCTTGAACTCCTCGAAGATGACGTCGTCCATCCGCGACCCCGTGTCGATCAGGCACGTGCCGATGATGGTGAGGCTGCCGCCCTCCTCCACGCCGCGAGCCGACCCGAAGAAGCGCTTCGGCTTGTGCAGCGCGTTCGCGTCGAGCCCGCCAGTCAGCACGCGGCCGCTGTGCGGCTCGACGGTGTTGTAGGCGCGCGCGAGCCGGGTGATGCTGTCCAGCAGCACGACGACGTCCTTCTTGTGCTCCACCTGCCGCTTCGCCTTCTCGAGCACGATTTCCGCGACCTGCACGTGGCGGTCCGCCGGCTCATCGAAGGTCGAGGAGATCACTTCGCCTTTCACCGTCCGCTGCATCTCGGTGACCTCTTCGGGCCGCTCGTCGATCAGCAGGACGATGAGCACCACCTCGGGGTTGTTCACCGTGATGGCGTTGGCGATCTTCTGCAGCAGGACCGTCTTGCCGCTGTACGGCGGCGCGACAATCAGCCCCCGCTGGCCCTTGCCGATCGGCGTCAGGAGGTCCATGATCCTCGTCGAGACCTCTTTCGGGTCATGCTCCAGCCGTAGCCGCTGATTGGGGTACGTGGGGGTGAGGTTGTCGAAGTTCGCCTGGACCCGCTGGCCCTCGGGCGTTTCGTCGTTCACCGCCTCCACTTTGAGCAGCGCGAAGTACCGCTCGCCCTCCTTCGGGGGCCGTACCTGCCCGCGCACCATGTCCCCCGTGCGCAGATCGAACTTGCGGATCTGCGACGGCGACACGTAGATGTCGTCCGGGCACGGCAGATAGTTGTAGTTGGCCGAGCGCAGAAACCCGAACCCGTCCGGGAGGATCTCCAGCACCCCCGTCGAGAAGATCAGGCCTTCGCGCTCGGTCTGGGCCGACAGGATCCTGAAGATCAGATCCTGCTTCTTCAGCCCCGAGAGGCCGTTGACGCCCATCTCCCGGGCCATCTTCGTCAACTCGGTGATCTTGCGGTTCTTCAGCGCGCTGATGTCGAGCTTCGGCTGCTGAACCGATTGCGTCCCAGTCTGTTCCATAGCCGTCTCACTTGTCTCCGTGTCGCCGGAATCCCGCCGGCGTTATCCACCACAGCATCAGCCAAGGCCGCCTTGGCCGCCGAATCCAATTGCGCCGCCGTCCTGGCCCGCACCTCCGCCGCGGACCAGCCGCGCTGCGTGTGCAGCCGCCGGCGGCGCACCGCTGCCGGCGCCGTCACGATGACGAGCGCGTCCACCCACGCGTGCGCGCCGACCTCGACGAGGAGCGGCACGTCCAGCACCGCGGCCCGCGTCCCGCGCCTCCGGCGCAGGCGCGCAAGCCGCCGGCGGATCTCCCGCATGACTCTCGGGTGCACGATGGCTTCGAGCGCGCGCCGCTTGGGCGCGTGTCCGAAGACGACCGACGCCAGCGCCCCGCGGTCGAGCGCTCCATCCGGGCGCACCACCGCGCGTCCGAACGCCCGGACGATCTCTCGCCGGGCCGGGCGTCCCGGTTCGGTCATCTCGCGCGCGATCCGGTCCGCGTCCAGCACCCGGGCGCCGAGCTCGCCGAACATCCCGGCGACGGTGCTCTTGCCTGAACCCGGAGCTCCCGTGACGCCGATCACGATCATCGCCCGTTTCAGTCCGGCACCCCGGCCTGCTCGAGCCAGTTGCGTCCCTGCTTGACCGTGACCGCCAGCGGCACCGCGAGCCGCCCGGCGCGCTCCATGACGCTCCGCAAGAGCCCGGGGAGCCGCGGCAGCTCCGACTCGGGGCCCTCCATGACCAGCTCATCGTGCACCTGCAGCACAAGGCGGCTCGCCAGCCGCTCCGCCCGCAGCGCCTCCGCGAGATCGATCATCGCGCGCTTGATCAGGTCCGCGGCGGTGCCCTGCACCGGCGCGTTGAGGGCCATGCGCTCCCCGAACTGCCGCACGGCGCCGTCGGAGCTCTTGAGCTCCGGAACGGGCCGGCGGCGTCCCCATAAGGTGCTCACGTATCCGTCCCGGCGCGCCCGCTCGAGCTGGCCGTCACGATACGCCCGAACACCTGGATAGCGCTCGAAGTACGCGTCGATGAATGCCTGCGCGTCCCGCACCTCGCCGCCGAGCTCGCGCGCGAGCCCGTGCGCCGTCATCCCGTAGAGGATCCCGAAATTGACCGCCTTCATCGCCTGGCGCTGCTCCGGCGAGACGTCGGACTCCGCCACCCCGTAGATCAGCGACGCCGTGAACCGGTGGATATCGCGGCCTTCATGGAAGGCCTCGCACAGCCGGCGGTCTCCCGAGAGGTGCGCGAGGATCCGCAGCTCAATCTGCGAGTAATCCGCGGACACCAAGCGCGCCCCGGGTTCCTGAGCGATGAACGCCCGGCGGATCGAGCGTCCGAGCTCCGTCTTGACCGGAATGTTCTGCAGGTTCGGCTCGCTGGAGGACAGCCGGCCCGTGGCCGTCGCCGTCTGGTTCCACGACGTATGAATGCGCCCCGAGCGCGCGTCCACGAGCTTCGGCAGCGCGTCCACGTACGTGGACCGGAGTTTGGCCAATTCCCGGTATTCGATGAGGCATCCCGGCAGCGGGTGCCGGCCCGCCAGCTGACGGAGCACGTCGCTGTCGGTCGATGGGCCCGTCTTCGTCCGCTTGATCACCGGCAGTCCCAGCCGCACGAACAGCACCTGCGCGAGCTGCTTCGGAGAGTTCGGGTTCACGGCCCCTCCCGCCAGCTCCGTCACGCGCGCGGTCAGGCCCTCGAGCTTGCGCCCCATCTCCTCGCTCAGCGCGGCGAGATACGGCACGTCCACCGCGACGCCGTCGGCCTCCATCTCCGCCAGGACCGCAATCAGCGGCAATTCCAGCTCCCGGTAGAGCCCCGAGAGGCCCTGCGCGTGCAGCTCATCGGTGAGCCGTTCGTGCGCGGCCGCGACGGCGCAGGCGCGCGCGGCCAAGCCGGGCGCCGCGTCCTCCGAGAGGGTCCCGAGCTCGCCCGGCTCTCGCAGGGTCCACTCGAGGCGCTCCCGCGCCACGTCCTCCAGGCCCGGCTTCGCCTCCGTCGGGTGCAGCAGGTACGCCGCGAGCATCGTGTCCCCGCCGGAGCCCGCCACCGCGATCCCGAGCCGTCCCAGCAGGCGGATCACCCGTTTGAGATCGTGCGCGAGCTTGGGCGCTGCGGGATCTCGAAGCCATTCGGCAATCCGCGCCCGTCCCGGATCCTGATCACCCCTCCCGAGCGCGCACACCCAGCCCAGGTCGGGCCCGGACGCCGCCGCGAACGCCGCCTCCATGCCGCGTTCACCCAGGGGCCAGGCCTCGATCGCCACGGGCCCCTCGCATCGGCCGAGCGTCTCGGCGAGCGCGCCGGGATCCACGAGGCGCCATCCGCACGGCGGCCCGGCGGAATCCGCGTCTTCCCCGAGCGACTTGAGCAAGCGCTTGAATTCAAGGTCCGCGTACATCCGTCGCAACGCCGGAAGATCCGGCTCCACCGCCCGCAGCGCCTCCGGCGTCACCGCAATCGGCACGTCGGTCCTGATGCGCGCCAGCACCCGCGATTCGTCCACCTGCGCCTTCGCCTGCTCCAGATGGCTCCGGCGCGCGGAGCGGCCCAGCTCCTCCAGCCGGGCATACAGGGCGTCGATTGTCCCGAAGCGCTGCAGCAGCTCCACGGCCGTCTTTTCGCCGATGCCCGTCACGCCGGGGATATTGTCGATGTGGTCGCCCATCAGCGCCAGGAGATCCACGATCTGCTCCGGATCCACACCGTACCGGGTCCGCACCGCCTCGGCGTCGATGAGCGCGCCGTCCGGCCGGTGCGGGTTATACACGCGCACGCGCCCGTCGATGAGCTGCAGGACGTCTTTGTCGCCCGTCACGATGCAGACCTCGATCCCCTCCGCCGCCAGCTGCCGCGCGATCGTGCCCAGGACGCCCTCGGCCTCGAAGCCCTCCAGTTCGAACACGGGCACCCGCATCGCCTCAAGCAGCGTCTTGATCGCCGGCAGCTGCTCGATGAGCGACTCCGGCATCGGGGGGCGCTGGGCCTTGTAGCCCTCGAACCGCTCGTGGCGGAAGGTCGGCTTGCCCACGTCGAAAGCCACGGCCAGGTACGCCGGCGCCTCCCGCTCCCTGAGCGCCCGCAGCATCGTGGCGAACCCGTAGACCGCATTCGTCTGCCGCCCGTCCCGCGTGGTCAGGGCCGGCAGCGCGTGGAATGCCCGGTAGCAGAAGGCGGTGCCGTCGATGAGAAACGCGCGCTGGTTGGCCATCTGGGAGGCACGTCGTTGACGCTCGATCCCTCGACTCGCACCACGTCACCGTGGGCTCGCTCGGGATTCCGCCCCACGAGCGCAGGCACCGGCACCGCAAGCTCGGTCTTGGGGCTTCATGACGCGGCGGTGCGAACGCGGGCGCGGCTTACGAACTTACCAGTTCCCGTGTTCTTCGGCCAGCGCGCGAAACGCCTCGCGCGCAGCCGCATTCGAGCGCATCGCATCACCGACGAGCTGCTCGCGGCCGTCAGCCGCGCTGCGCGTGACGTACACGGTCAAGGGGCTGGCGTCGAGCTCGATCGTATCATGGAACACGGCCAGCGGCTGCCCTTCCCCGCCGAGGAGCCTCACGTAGACGCGCCGAGGGCCGTCGGGACCCGTCGCCAGCGTCCAGGTGCGGCTGGTGTTGTAGGGCTCGGGCTCGGAATAGGAGATCCCGTCGTTGGAGAACTGCATCGTCGCCACCCCTTCAAGCTCCAGGTCATCCGCCGTCGCGGCATCCAGACTGAGGCTCACCGTCGGGATGTGCGTGGCCAGCGCGCCCTCGTTGATGCTCAGAAAGCCCGTCAACGGGTAGGCGGAGAGCCCCGCGCGCAGGTCGAGCAGGATGTCCATGACGCCCAGCGCCATGAGCCGGTCCTTCGCCCGCGCCGTGCCCGGATCCGTCGGCCCTCCGAGCTGGTAGCGCTTCAGCCAGTGATACACGGCCTTCTGCTGTTCCCCGACGCGCTCATAGAGCATCGCCAGGTTGGCGTGCGCCTCGCGGTAGTTCGGATCCAGACTCAGCGCCTTCCGGTACGCGGCTTCGGCTTCGTCGAGCCGGCCCTGCTCCTCGAGCAGGATGCCGATGTCGTTGTGCGGCACCGGGAATCCCGGGTCCAGCGCCACCGACTTCTCGTACCAGGCCAGCGCCTGCTCCCACATGCCCTGGAGCTGGAACTCATAGCCTTTGATCCGCGCGCCCGTCGCCTGGTCCCGGTTCGGCGACACAGGTCCCTCAGACTCCGGCATGGGCCCGGCAAAGGCATCCACCACGCCGAGGGCCACAAGCCGCTCTTTCGCGCGGATCGTTCCTGGATCTTCGAGGTCGCCGAGCTGATAGCGCTTCAGCCAATGGTAGATGGCCTGTTCGCGCTCGCCCATGCGCTCGTACAGCAGTGACAGGTTGGCGTGCGCCTCGCGGTAATTCGGATCGAGCGTCAGCGCCTTCCGGTACGCCTGCTCGGAGGCCGTCAACCAGCCCTGCTCTTCCAGCAGCACCCCGATATCGTTGTGCGGCGTGGGATATGCGGGATCGAGCAGCGCGGCCTTTTGGTACGATGTCAGCGCCCGGGCCCGGTCGCCGAGAAGCTGGAACTCATAGCCTTTGTTCCTGACGGCGACGGCTTCTTCTCGCGGCGTGGCGGCGCGGACATCCGCGCCGGAGAATGCGAGCAAGGCGAGGCAACCGGGTACGACCCAGCGGTTGAGGACGATCGCCCTAGTCATTCGACGGAACTGTAGCATGATTCGCCCGTTGCGTCAAGCGCCTCTTAACCAAAGAGGAGACATCCCCAATTGATGACACGGATAATACGAAGGATGGCTCGGATTCGAACACGATGCAAGGTGCCGTGTCAGGATGGCTGCGAACACCGAGCCCCGGCTAGCGTGCGGGGCCGGTGACGTAGATGTAGTGCGCCGGTTTCCGCCGCCTGTTGACCACGCGATGTCGGGTTCCGCAAGACAGGAACACGCTGCTTCCCGCCTCCAGCCGAAGCCGCCGCGTGCGGCCCCCGGCGCCGGACCACTCGATCTCCACCGCGCCCTCCAGCGCCACGATGAGCTCTTCCCGCACCCCGGTGGAGTGCCAGGGCACGGCGCACCCGGGAGGGACGTGCAGACTTCTCGCCCGCAATCCCCGCCGTGCCGCCCCCGGCACGAGCCGCCCGCCGCGGCGCCAGGACCGCCGGCTTGCCCGTGGACGCGCGCGCGCCATCACGCAGACCCGGCGTTGATCACGTGCGCCAGATAGGCCGCGCCGAACCCGTTGTCGATATTGACGACGCCCACGCCCGGCACGCAGCTGTTCAGCATCGTGAGCAGCGCGGAGAGTCCTTCGAAATTCGCCCCGTACCCCACGCTGGTGGGCACCGCGACGACCGGCGAGGACACGAGCCCCGCCACGACGCTCGCGAGCGCGCCCTCCATACCCGCCACCACGATGATGGCCTTCGCCCGCCTCAGCAGCGGCCAGGCGTGGATCACCCGGTGCAATCCGGCCACACCGACGTCGTAGAGCCTGGCGGCGCGGCTGCCCAGCACGCCGAGCGTCACCGCCGCCTCCTCCGCTACGTGGAGATCGGACGTGCCGCCCGTCACCACGGCGACGAGCCCGCGCGGCGGTCGCGCCCGCCGCGGCGCCCGATACGCCAGTCGCGCCACGGGATCGTAGCGCAGGGCCGCCACCGAGCGGCGCACCTCTTCGAACATGCCAGGGCTCATCCGGGTCAGCAGCAGCGCGTGCCCGCGCCCGCCGAGCCGCCGCGCAATGCGGGCGATCTGCACGGCGGTCTTGCCTTCGCAGAACACCGCCTCCGGCACGCCGCGCCGCAGCGACCGGTGCGTGTCCACCCGGGCGAACCCGAGATTGTCGAAGGGCCGCCGCGCCACCGCCTCGAGGAGCTCGCGGGACCGCGCGCGCCCGCGCCGGACGTCCCGGATGAGCGCGCGCAGCGCCGGATCAGTCGCCATGACGCGCCGCCTGCGTCAATCGAACGCGATCAGGTAGACGATCACGCAGGCCAGGAGCACGGCGCAGGCCAGATAAAAGTCGTGGAAATACACGAAGTCCCTGAGCCGGTCCAGACGCGACTCTGCAGGATGGGACGCCTTCCGGCGGGCGGCGGGATCGATCCTGAGCATGGCCTGGAGCGCTTCGACCTGGTCGGGGCGGAACCGGAGGAACTGCCCGCCGAGCTTGTACGCGGTGAGCTTCCCCTCCCGGACCAGCGCCTCCACCTGGTCGTGCCCGACGCCCAGATACGACGCGACTTCCGCGGTCGTCCAGAGTTTCTCCATGAGCCCGCCTCGGTCCGGCTGTTACTTGATGCGCTCCTGGGCGAGCCAGTCTTCGATCTTGGCCCGCTCGAAGCGCCACTGGTTCCCCTCGCGCTGCGACGGCAGCCGTCCGTCCTGCGCCCACTGCAGCACGGTCTCGACGTCCACTTCCAGGTACCGCGCCAGTTCCGCCGCGTCGAGCCACCCGCTGACGGCGCCGCGCCCGATCTCCACCGGCCCGCTCAGCACCGCGCCATCGTGCACGATCAGCCGCGGAGCGGTCAGCTTTCCCGTGAACCGCGCCGTGCCCGCCAACTCCACCCGCCCCGTCGCCGTGAGATTGCCCTCGACGGAGCCGGCCACCAGGATCTGCTCCCCTTGGATCGTCGCCTTCACGTGCGCGCCCTCTCCGATGGTCAGGGTCCCCTTGGTGTCCAGCGTGCCCTCGAACTGCCCGTTGATCTGCAGATTGACCGGATCCTTGAACGCGAGCGTGCCCGTCATGCTCGCGTCCACCGTCAGCACCTGCTCGGAATCCCCGTCCCCGTCCTTGCGTCGCCGCAACGCCATGAGCGCCTCCTCTGTTCCCCCGACCCCGATCCGCTCACGCCCAGCGGGCGCGCCGGACGCCCCGCACGCTTCGCAGGTCGTTGAGAATGCCCTCGCGGTCCCGCACGGACAGCAGCTTCACGTGCAGCTCAAGCTGCGAGGTTCCCTCGAGCCCGCCCTTCGTGACTTCGAAATCCCGGATTTCCACGTCGAACTCCGCCAGCACCTGCCGGATCTCCGACAGGATGTCGCCGGGGGAATCCGCCTCGACGGTCAGCGTGTGGTACCATTCTTTGCGCATGGCCTGCTCGAGGCGCGAGAGCCAAAACAGCGCCACGATGACGATGCCGCCCGCCATCAGCGCGCCCGACATGAAGCCCGCGCCGACCGCCAGCCCGATCCCGCACACGACCCACAGGCTCGCGGCCGTGGTCAGCCCGCGGACGGACGCCCGGAATCGCAGGATCGTCCCGGCGCCGAGGAACCCGATGCCGCTCACGACCTGGGCGGCCATGCGCGTCGGATCAAGCTCATAGGCCCCGTTCGAAGCCGCCGCGAGATGCAGTCCCGTCAGCATGACGAGGCAGGAGCCGACTCCGACGAAGATGTGCGTGCGGAATCCGGCCGCGCGTCCGTGCCGCTCCCGCTCATAGCCGATCACGCCCGCGAGGAGGGCGATGACCAGCAACCGTTGGAGTACGACCAAATCAGACATGGCCTCCGTCCTCTGTCAGCTCACGCCAAGCACAGGTTGGCGTCGGCATTCAGCGTCAGCGCGGCGACGCGGCCCCGCCTCAGCAGCTGCGCGCCCAAGCCCGCCACCATCGCGCCGTTGTCCACGCACAGCTCCGGCGGCGGAAACGTCACCCGCAGGCGTTTGGCCGCCGCCGCGTCTCCCAGCTTCTGGCGGAGCCGGCGGTTGGCGGCGACGCCTCCTCCCACCGCGATCCGCGGGAGTCCCGTGCGCTGGCAGGCCCGCAGCGTCCTGGTCACCAGCATCTCCACCGCCGCGTCCTGAAAGCCCGCCGCGATGCCGGCCGCATCCGCGCGCGAGAGGACCGGGGCCGATTCCCCTGACTTCCGGCGCGCGGCGAGCGCCTTCTCGACGTGCTGATAGACCGCGGTCTTCAGGCCGCTGAAGCTGAAATCCATCGCCTGTTTGGTCTGGGCGCGTGGAAACGCGATGGGCGGCGGAGCCGCCTCCTCGGAGAGCCGGTCAATCGCCGGCCCGCCCGGATAGCCGAGTCCCAGCAGTTTGCCGACCTTGTCGAACGCTTCCCCGACCGCGTCGTCGCGCGTTTCGCCGAGCACGTCGATCCGCCAATCCTCGTAGACCGCGCACAGCAGCGTGTGCCCGCCCGACACGACGAGGCCGACATACGGAGGCGCCAGATCCGCGTCGGTCATTTCCCCGGCATACAGGTGGGCCGCGAGATGGTCGACGGGGATGAGCGGCCGGTCCAGCGCCATGGCCAGACCCTTGGCAAACGCCACACCGATCAAGAGCGCGCCCGGCAGGCCCGGACCCTGCGTCACGGCGACGGCGTCGATGCTGCCGGGATCCGTCCGCGCCCGGGCGAGCGCCTCTTCAAAGACCGGCCAGAGCGCCTCGACGTGCGCCCGCGCGGCGATTTCGGGGATGACGCCGCCGTACGGCGCGTGCAGCTCGAGGCTCGACGCGACCGCCTGCCCGGCCACCGTCCGGCCGTCATCGACGATCCCGACGGCGGTCTCGTCGCAGGACGTCTCGATCCCGACGATCCGGGTCATGCGTTCACGGGGTCGCGGTCTCCATGTGCTGATAGACCCGCAGTCCCTTGAGCAGATCCACCGCGCGGGCCAGCTGGTTGTCGCGCCGCAGCGGATCGTCCTTGTCCTGCTCTTCCTGGTCGTTCCCGTCCTCGGGGCCGTTCTCCATCCTGGTGAAGAGCGCTTCCGCTTCGCTGCGCTCCTCATCCTTCGGCGGCGGCTCGAACGGCACTTCCACGTCGGGATGGATGCCTTCGCCGTGGATCGAGCGGCCGTCCGGCGTGAAGTATTTGCTGGTCGTGAGACGCAGCGCGCTGCCGTCCTTCAGCGGAAAGATCGTCTGCACGGAGGCTTTGCCGTGCGACTTCATGCCCATGATGACGGCCCGGTGGTGGTCCTGCAGCGCGCCGGCGACGATCTCCGACGCGGAGGCCGAGCCCTGGTTGATCAGCACGACGAGCGGTATCGCGTTCAGCGGACCGGTCGATCGCGCGCGCAGCTCGAGGTTCTGGTTCCGCAGCCGTCCCCGTGTGGAGACGATCAGCTGGTTGCGCTTCAGGAAGAATTCCGCCACGGAACGGGAGACGTCCAGCAGCCCGCCCGGGTTGTTCCTGAGATCCAGCACGAGGCTGTCCATCTCCGTCTTCCGCAGCTCCTCAATGGCCGAGCGGAGATCGTCCGGCGTGTTCTCCCGGAAATCGGAAATCCGGATGTAGCCGATCCGATCGCCCACCATGCGCGCAGCCGGGATGCTGTCGATCTTGATGATGTCGCGGGTGATGGCGAATTCCTTGAGCTCATTGTCGCCTTCGCGCAGGACGACCAGCTCGACCTGCGTGCCCGGCCGCCCGCGCAGCTTCTTGACGGCCTCCAACAGCGTGATGCCGCGGGTCAGCTCCCCGTCGATCTTGACGATCCGGTCGCCCGCAGCCAGGCCCGCCTGGTGGGCCGGGGTGCCGTCGATCGGCGAGATGATGGTGAGCAGCTCGTCCTTGATGGTGATTTCGATTCCGAGCCCCCCGAACTCCCCTTCGGTGTCGACCTTGAGCTCGTTGTAGCTGTCCGGGTCGAGAAACTGGCTGTGCGGGTCCAGGGTGGCCAGCATCCCCTTGATCGCGCCGTAGATGAGCGGCTGGGCTTCGGGCTCTTCCACGTAATCCGAGCGGACGATGGCCAGCGCATGCTCGAAGAGCTCCAACTCCTTATAGTAGTCGTCGTCCGTACCCGGCAGCCCCTGCCTGGCCTCGAGGCCTGCCAGGTGCGGAACGAGCACGACGCCCCCGAAGATGACTGCGAGGAGCCCGACGCGCGCCGCCCGCCCGAACGGGCGAGGCGACTCCGGCGCAGCATGGTCACGCCGCCGGAGCGCCTGCCCGCGCCATCCGATCCGCTTCGACGTCCGCTCGTTCATGCCGTTCCTCTCCGTCCTAAAGCCCATCCCCAAACCTCCCGTACCCTGCGCTGGGCCGAGATGCGAGCTCGGCAAGGCGCGAGGAGCGTAGCGTACCAGGAATCCTGGTACGCGAGCGATGAGTCCCTCGACTTCGCTCGGGACTCGTGCTGAGCGAAGTCGATGCACGAGCAACGACGCTGAGCGACGCAGATCGGCCCAGCCTATTGTCCAACCGTGGGTTGCGGCGGCATGACGCTCGCAACGCGGGTACGCGAAGTGCAGGGAGGGGCTCTACGCCGACCCGCCCAGCCGACGGCGCAAGGCCTCGGTCAATTGCGTCGGGTTGGCCGTGCCCTGAGATTGCTTCATCCCCTGCCCCACCAGATACATCAACGCCGTGAGTTTGCCCTTCGCGTACTCATCCGCCGCGCCGGGATGCGCGGCGATGACGCGCGCGGCCAGCGCGTCGAGCTCGGCCGTATCCACCACCTGGCGAAGGCCGCCTTCGGCGACCAGCGTGTTCGGATCCACCTCCCGCTCCAGCATCTGGACGAACACCTCCTTCGCCATCTTGCCGGAGATCGTGCCGTCCTCGATCAATTGTACCAGATGCCCGAACCATTCGCCCGGAAGCTTTATCGACTCGAGCGGCGCCTGCTTCGCGTTGAGATAGGCCAAGAAATCGCCCATGATCCAGTTGGCCACCGGCTTGGGGGGCGCGTTCGCGCCGCGCACGGCGTCCTCGAACAAACGCCCGAGCGCCCAGGTCTGGGTGAGCACGCGCGCGTCGTATTCGGAGAGGCCGTAGGCCTCGCAGAACCGCCGCCGCCGCGCCGCGGGAAGCTCTGGCAGCTGCCCGCCCGCCGCCTCCACCATCGCGGGCTCGATGACGAACGGCACGAGGTCCGGCTCCGGAAAATAGCGGTAGTCGGCCGCCTCCTCCTTGCTCCGCATGGGTTCGGTCACCTGCCGCTTCGCGTCCCAGAGCCGCGTGTCCTGGACGATCCGCTCTCCGCGCTCCAGACACTGCCGCTGCCGCGCCTCTTCGTACTCCAGCGCCAATTTCACCGCCCGGAACGAGTTGAGATTCTTGATCTCCACCTTGACGCCCAGCTCCTCGCGGCCCGCGGGGCGCAGCGACACGTTGGTGTCGCAGCGGAGGCTCCCCTCCTCCATGTTGCACGTGGACACGCCGAGGTATCCGACGGTGGTCTTCAGCTCCGTCAGGTATTCATACGCCTCCTCGGCGGAGCGCACATCGGGCTCGCTCACGATCTCGAGCAGCGGAATGCCGGCGCGGTTGAAGTCCACGTAGGTCTCCGTGGGACTCGCCTCATGGAGCAGTTTCCCCGCGTCCTCTTCAAGATGGATCCGCCGGATCCGGATGCGGCGGGGCTCCCCGCCCACCTCCACATCCAGGTGTCCGTGCTGCGCGAGCGGCTGGTCGTACTGCGAGATCTGGTAGTTCTTCGGCAGGTCAGGGTAAAAATACTGCTTGCGGTCGAACTTCATGATCCGCGCCAGCTCGCACCCGAACGCGAGCGCCACTTTGATGCCCCATGCGAACGCCCGTGCGTTGAGTACCGGCAGGGCGCCCGGCAGTCCGAGGCAGACGGGGCAGGTCTGGCTGTTCGGGGGGGCGCCGAACGCGGTCGGGCAGCCGCAGAAGAGCTTCGTGTCGGTCGAGAACTGCAGGTGGACTTCCAGCCCGACCACCGGTTCGAGTGTCATCGCGGCGTCTCCGCCTGCGCGAACGCCCGCCGCCGGGCGGGCCAGTCCGTCGCGTCTTCGAACGCGCGCGCCACCCGCAGCAGCCGGCCTTCCTCGAACGGCCGTCCGATGAGCTGCAGCCCGATGGGCAGGCCCTCCGCCCTGCTCGTGCCGCAGCACACCGACAAGGCCGGCACACCCGCCAGATTGGCCGCGATGGTGAACACATCGGAGAGGTACATCTGGAGCGGATCGTGCAGCTTCTCGCCGAACCGGAACGCGGGCGTGGGCGCCGTCGGCATGACGATGACGTCGCAGCGGCGGAACGCGTCCTCGAAGTCCCGCCGGATGAGCGTGCGCACTTTCATCGCCTGCAGGTAATACGCGTCATAATACCCCTGCGAGAGGACGTAGGTCCCCAGGAGGATGCGCCGTTTCGCCTCGGCGCCGAAGCCCTCCGTCCTCGTGTTCACGGACATCTCCAGCACCGACGGCCCGGCGCGGCGCAGTCCGAACTGCACACCGTCGTACCGCGCCAGGTTCGAGCTCGCCTCGGCAGTCGCCACGACGTAATACGTCGCGACGGACTTGTCGAGACGCGGCAGGCCGACTGCCTCCGTCTTCATGCCGAGCCCCCGCAGCACGCCGACGGCCTCATCGACGGCGGTCCGCACATCCGCGTGAAGGCCGCCCTCGGCTTCCGGCAGGGCCGGAATGCCGATCCGCATCCCGGCGATGTCGCCGTCGAGCTCGCGCTCATAGTCCGGCACGGCGGTCGGCGCGGACGTCGAGTCCCGTTCGTCATGGCCGGCGATGACCGACAGCAGCACGGCGGCGTCCCTGGCGTCTTTCGTCAGCGGGCCGATCTGATCCAGCGAGGACGCGAACGCCACGAGGCCGTAGCGGGACACCCGGCCATACGTCGGTTTCAGCCCGACGACGCCGCAGAACGCGGCGGGCTGCCGGATCGAGCCTCCGGTGTCGCTCCCCAGCGCGGCGATGGCCACATCGGCGGCGACGGCCGCGGCCGAGCCGCCGCTTGAGCCGCCGGGAACCCGGTCGAGCGCCGGCGAACGCGGGTTGCGCGCGGCTCCGAATGCGGAGTTTTCCGTCGAGGAGCCGAACGCGAACTCGTCCATGTTGGCCCGCGGGACGATGACGGCGCCCTCCGCGCGCAGCCGCTCGATCACCGTGGCGTCGTACGGCGGGCGGAAGCCCTCGAGGATGCGGGAGGCGCACGAGACCGGCTCCCCCGCCACGCAGATGTTGGACTTCACCGTAATCGGCACGCCGCGCAGCCGGCCGCCGGGATGATCCCGCCACTGCCGGTCGAGCTCGCCGCGCAGGCGCTCGGGTTCGCAGCCGAGGTAGACGTTGAGCGCGGGGTTGCGGCGCTCGATGCGCGCCAGCAAATCCTCGAGCGCCTCGCTCGGCGAGCACGTGCCGGCGCGAAGGCGATCGCGCAGCTCATGCAGCGTCAAGTCTGCGGGGCCTGGCGTTCGGGAGGCCGGCGCGGCGGGCATGCTCACGCGTCGATCACTTTGGGGACCGCGACGAACGACTGATGCGCCACCGGCGCGATCGCCGTGACGGCCTTCGGGTCGAGCGAGGGCCTGCGCCGGTCTTCGCGAAGGACGTTCGAGAGCGACAGGACGTGGCTGGTCGGCTCCACCCCGGCAGTCGGAACCTGCTGCAGCTGGCGCACATAGTCAAGAATCGTGCCCAGCTGCCCCGACAACTCCGCCGACGCCTGTCCCTCGACTCGGAGCCTGGCGAGCATGGCGACCTGCTTGAGGATGTCCGGCGTGATCACGCTCATCTCGTCTCGTCCGTTCTCGTGCTGCCTGCTCCGTTATAGCCACCGCGCCGCTCAAAGTCAACGCCGCGCTGGTGCGCCGCTCATCGCGCGCGCGGGATGCGTCACTTCAAGCGTCAGCCATGCGAAGGTGGATGGTGGAAGGTAGAAGGAGGACATCGCTGACTGACCATTCCAGCTTCACGCTTCCAGCATCCGGCTTCAGGCCGATGATCCGTTCCGGCCCACGTGACGCGTGTCACGTCACGCGTGACGCGACCTGGCGCCATGTCAGTGGAGCGTCCGGGTCAATCCAGCGAAGTCCTCGATGGCGACGCGCTCCGCCCGGATGTTCCGCGCCAGCCCGCGCGCCTCCAGCGCCGCCTCCACACGGGCACGCGGCGCGATTCCGGTCTTCGGGTCGCTGAGGCAGTTCGCGAGCGTCTTGCGCCGGTGCGCGAACGCCGCCTTCACCAGCGCGAGAAACGACTCCTCCTCGCCCGGACTCACCGCGGCAGTCCGCGGCCGGAACCCGACGAGCGCCGACTCCACCTTCGGAGGCGGGAAGAACGCGCCCCGGGGCACTCTCAGCAGCAAGGCCGTCTCCCAGGCGTACTGCGCGAGGATGCTCAGCCTGCCGTACTCGCGCGATCCCGGCCTTGCCGTCAGGCGCCTGGCGACTTCGAGCTGGACCACGAGCCAGGCGCCCAGCACCCCGTCCCGGCTCCCGCAGAGCTTCGCGACGAACGGCCCCGTGATGTGATAGGGGATCGCGCCCACAACGGCCGCCGGCTGGTGCGCGCGCCAGTCGAACTCGAGGATGTCCGCCGTCACGACCCGCACGCCGGGCACGGCGCGCAGGCGCTCGGCGAGGACCCGTGCGATACCGGGGTCGATCTCGACCGCGAGCACCCGCGCTCCTCTCGCGGCCAGCGGCTCGGTCAGCGCGCCGAGCCCCGCCCCCACCTCGATGACGGTCGCGCCCGGCGCCAGCGGAATCTTCGAGAGGATCCGCGCGATCGTTCCCGGCTCCGCCAGGTAGTGCTGCCCCAGCCGCTTCCTCAGGCGCAGGCCGTGCCGCTTGAGCAGCGAGCTCAGTTCGGACGCGCGCATCCCGTTGCGAGCGTGACGGCCAGGGCCGCGGCGGCGCGCATGCCGCCGGAGTCGGCCGGCGTCCCCCGCGCGGCGAGATCCAGCGCGCTCCCGTGGTCGGGCGAGGTGCGAACGAGCGGCAGCCCGAGCGTGGTCTGGCAGCCGGCGCCCCGCGAGGCCATCTTGAACGGAATCAGCCCCTGGTCATGGTACCAGCACACCACGGCGTCGCAGGCGCCCGGACGCGCGAAGAACCCGTCAGCCGAGAACGGCCCCTCGCAGCGCACGCCGCGGGCCTGCGCATCCCGCATGGCAGGCGCCAAAACCCGCTGCTCCTCCCGTCCGAACGCCCCGCCCTCGCCGGCATGCGGATTGAGCCCGCACACGGCCAGCCGCGGATGGGCGATGCCGAACCGCAGGCGGAGCCCCTCCGCCGTCAGCGTCAGAACCTTCCCGGCGAACGCGCGTGTGACGGCGCCCGGCACGGCGGCCAGCGCCACATGCCGGGTCGCCAGCGCCACCCGCAGGCGCCGGGACACGAACAGCATGACGACGTCGCGGACGCCGAGCGCCCGGGCCAGATATTCGGTGTGCCCTACGAAGTCCGGCCGGCTCAGCTGGATGGCCCATTTCGTCACGGGCCCGGTCACCAGCGCGTCGATCTCAGCCGAGCGCCACAATCGCAGCGCCTCATCCACGTAGCCGATGGACGCCGCGCCCGCCGCCGCGTCCGGCCGCCCCCGGCGGAACGCGCGCGACTGACCGCACTCCAGGAGGATGACCCGGTGCGCCCCCCGCGGGATCCGATCGCCCGGACGCGCGCGCGGCCATCCCGGCAGCGCTCCGCCGAGCCGCCTGGCGGCCGCGGCAAACACGCCCGCGTCCCCGATGAGCACGACCCGTGCCCCCGCCGCTCGCGCCGTCCGGACGGCCTGCAGCGCCACCTGCGGACCGACCCCGCACGGGTCGCCCATCGTGATGCCGAGAATCGGCCCGCTCCGGCGCGGCATCACGGCACACATCCCATTGCATGCGGGACGCGCTCAGAACACATGAGGGGATCGTGCCAAATTCGGAATGCGCAATTCAGAATTTGGCATTGTGCTCACTGTCCCGCGGTCGTCTTGATGTATGCCTTCGACTTGAGCCGCGCGAGCCAGCGGTCCATGTCCTCGCGGAACTTCCGCTCGAACAGCTCCTGATGCGACTGCCGGCGCAGCTCCTCGTCGGTGGGAGGCGGAATATCGGCGCGCTCCTCCACCCGGATCAGATGGTATCCGAGCCGGGTCCGGATCGGGCGGGACCACCGCCCGGCTTCGAGGCTGAACGCTTCCGCGTCGAGCTCAGGCAGCAGTTGTCCCCGGACCACCCATCCCAGTCCTCCGCCGGCGGCGGCTCCTTCGGGCCCGTCGCCGAACCGTGAGGCCACCTCCGCCAAGGGCACGCCGGACTCGAGGTCCTCCCGCGCCGCGTCCACGATCAGCCGCGCTTGCTCCTCCGTCCGTTCGGCGGTCACCCGGATCAACAGATGCGACACGCTCGCCCGCTGCTCGGGCCTGCGCTGCACGTCGCGGGCCGCCAGCTCCTGCGCGATCTCTTGCGGGCTGACGCGGATCGCCCCCCGCACCTGCCGGTCGATGACCTCGCGCAGCAGCAGCCGCTCGCGGATATCCTCGCGGACGTCGCCCTCGGTCATGCCCGAGGCCGCCAGAGCGCTTCGGAAGGCCTCCTCGGACCCGAATCCCGCCCGGAATCGCCTCACGTGCGCATTCAGCTCTTCCGGGTCGACCGTGACGCCGAGCCCCCGAGCCTCCTGCAGCAGCAGACGCTCCTCGATCAAGCGCTGGAGCACTGATTGCTTGACGCCTTCGGGCGCCTCCTCAGGACTCCAGGCGGCGTCGTCCCGATCCGTCAGGCTGCGCAGGCGGGTGTCGAGATCCGCCTGCGTGATCACGTCGTCATTCACGACGGCGACGATCCGGTTGACCGTCTCCGCCGACGCGGCCGACGCCCAGGCGAGCGCCAGGACCGCCGCCCACGCCGGCGCCCGCGCGCCCCGCCGCCTCCCCGGTCGACTCATGAGTTCAGCCCTCCTCTCGTCCCGCGCCGCGCGTGATGGCCTCGACCGCCTGGCGCAGCAGCCGGCAGTACAAGTCGAACCCCACCGCCGTAATATGCCCCGACTGCTCGACACCCAGTAAGTTGCCCGCGCCGCGAATCTTCAAATCCTCCATCGCGACTTTGAATCCCGCGCCAAGCTCGGTGTGTTCCGCAAGCACCTCCAGGCGCTTCCGCGCGTCCCTGGTCAGCGTCCGCCGCTTCGGCACGACGAGATAGGCGTACGCCTGCCGGTCGAAGCGCCCGACGCGTCCCCGGAGCTGGTAGAGATCGGCCAGTCCGAACGTCTCGGCGCGGTGCACGATGAGCGTATTGGCGTTCGGAATGTCGATCCCGGACTCGATGATCGTGGTCGTCACGAGCACGTCGAGCCGCCCCTCAATGAACGCGAGCATGACCCCTTCGAGCTCGTCTTCATGCATCTGCCCGTGCCCCACGCCCACCCGGAGCTCGCCCATCAGCTCGCCGATCCGGCGCGCCACCCGCCAGATGCTCGCCACGCGGTTGTGCACGACGAAGATCTGCCCGCCGCGCCCGACCTCCCGGCCGATCCAGGACCGCATCGCCTCGTCGTCGTCCTCGGCGATTTCCGTCCGGATCGGATGCCGGTTCTCCGGCGGGGTCGCGATCAGCGACAGGTCACGCGCTCCGACTAAGGCCAGGTAGAGCGTCCGCGGGATGGGCGTGGCCGACAGCGTCAGCATGTCCACTTGGGTGCGCCACTCCTTCAGGTGCTCCTTGTCCTTGACCCCGAACCGCTGCTCCTCATCGACGATGACGAGGCCCAGATCCCGGAATCGGACGTCCGGCGACAGGAGGCGGTGCGTCCCGATCACGATGTCGCACGCGCCGCTCGAGAGCGCTGCGAGCGCCTCCTGCTGCTGGCGCTCCGACTGGAACCGCGACAGCACCTCGACCCGCACCGGGAAATCCCGCACCCGCGCGCGGACGGTCCGGGCATGCTGATACGCCAGAATCGTCGTCGGCACGAGCAGCGCGACCTGCTTGTGCGCGGTCACGGCCTTGAACGCCGCGCGGAGCGCCACCTCCGTCTTGCCGTAACCGACGTCGCCCAAAAGGACGCGGTCCATCGGGCGCGGCTGCTCCATGTCCCGTTTGACGTCCCTGACGGCCGCCGCCTGATCCGGGGTCTCCCGGTACGGAAACGCCTCCTCGAACAGGGCCTGCCAATCCGCGTCGGGCGGAAACGCGTAGCCGGGCAATGCGAGCCGCCGGGCCTGCAGATCCAAGACGGTCTTGGCGTACAGCCACGCGCCCGCATAGGCCTTCGCCTTCTCGCGCTCCCAGGCCGCGCCTCCGAGCTTGTGGAGCTTCGGACGGCGCGCCCCGAACGCGGCGTACGCCTGCACCAGATGCACCTGCTCCACGGGCACGTACAGCCGGTCCCCGCCGGCGTATTCGAGCTCCAGCACCTCGTGCGGGCCCTGCGGGCCCGGGATCGTCGTCCGCCTCACGTACCGGCCGATTCCGTGATGCAGGTGGACCGCGTTGTCCCCCTCCCGCAGGTCCACGAAGGCTTCGAACGGGACTTCCAACGACGGCCGGACGCGCACGCCGCGCGGCAGGACGACCACGAAACTGTGCCGCCCCAGCGTCTCAAACGACTTCGGGTTGAAACTCCGGATGGAGGCGATCCGGTTGCCCTGGAACTCCAGGCGGATCGGCGACTCGAACGTGGCGGGAAAGACATCGAGCGTCCCCCCGCGCGCCGCCATCTCGCCCGGATCGGCGACCTCATCGACCCGGCGGTACTCGAACGCCGCAAGCTCGCCGAGCAGCTGTGCCGGGGGCCGTTCCAGACCCACATAGAGCCGACAGTACTCCAGCATGGCTGCGCCTGGCGCCGGCGACTACATCCGTTCCGGGGCGTTGACGCCCAGGATCCCCAACCCGTTCGCGAGCACCTGCCGCGCGGCCCGGACGAGCGCCAGCCGCGCGGCCGTCAATCCGGCATCATCGCTGATGACCCGGTGCTTCGTGTAGAAGACGTGGAAGTGCTCGGCGAGGCGGCGCAGGTAGACCGTGACGCCGTGCGGCTCCAGCGCCGAGGCGCACAGCCGGAGCACGACGGGATACTGGAAGAGCGCGCGGATGAGCTGCCGGGTCTCGGGCTCTTCCAGCCGCTCCAAGGGCGGCCGGCGAGCGCCGGCGGGCGCCTTCGCCAGAATGCTCGAGATGCGCGCGTGCGCGTACTGGACGTAGTACACCGGGTTGTCCTGCGATTGCGACTTGGCCAGGTCGAGGTCGAAATCGAGATGGCTGTCCATCGTGCGCATGAGAAAGAAAAAGCGCGTCGCGTCCACTCCCACCTCGTCCAGCACTTCCCGGAAGGTCACGAACTCCCCCTGCCGCTTTGACATGGGGACCGGCTTGCCGCCGCGCGAGAGCGTCACCAGCTGCACGATGCGCACGTCCAGCCGCTCCACCGGCAGCCCGAGCGCGCTCACCGCGGCCTTGAGCCGAGCGATGTAGCCGTGGTGGTCGGGGCCCCACAGGTTCACGATCGACCCGTAGCCGCGGGCGAATTTCCACCGGTGATAGGCGATGTCCGGGGCCAGATACGTGAGCTCCCCGTCCGTCTTGCGCACCACCCGATCCTTGTCATCCCCGTACCGGCTGGAGGCGAACCACATGGCACCGTCCTGCTCGTACAGCGCCTCCTGCTCCCTCAGCGCAGCCAGCGCCTCTTTCAGCCGTCCGGACGTGCGGATCCAGCGCTGGCTGCTCCAGCGCTCGAACCGCAGCCCGAACCGCTCCAGATCCGCGCGGATCCGCGAGAGCATCTCCCGCTTTGCGAGCCGCGTCAGGCGCGGCAGGACCGCCGCCTCCGGGCGCTCGATCCAGGCGCGCCCGAACTCCTGCACGCAGCGGCGAGCCAGCTCGACCACGTACGCCCCATGGTAGCCGTCCTCGGGAAACGGGGCGGGCTGCCCGAGGAGCTCCCGGCAGCGCGCCAGCAGCGAGCGGCCGAGCATCTCGATCTGTCGGCCCTCATCGTTGATGTAGTACTCGCGCGTCACCCGGACGCCTTGCGAGCGGAGCAGCCGCGCCAGCACATCGCCGACGGCCGCCTGGCGCCCGTGCGCCACGCTCAAGGGACCGGTTGGATTGGCGCTGACGAATTCGATGTCGACCGCCGGGGAGGCCGCGCGGGACACGCACCCGTACCGCCGGCCCTGCCGCAGGATGTCGCGGACGACTTGCGTGAGCGCGGCCTGGGAGAGGAAGACGTTGATGTAGCCGTGGGCCGGCTCGATCCGGTCCAGCCACGGACCGATGTCGGTGTCCCGCGCGCGGGCCGACAGGGCGCCGGCCAGCTCACCGGCGATGGACGCCGGCGGCTGGCGCCTGGCGGCCGCCAGCCGGAAGGGCGAAGCGTTGGACAAATCGCCCAGCCCGGCGTCTTTGGGCATTTCCCACCGCAACGCCGGCGCGGGAAGGCGCTCGCCGTCGGAGCCGAGGAGCTCCCGCAGGAGCTCGGCCAGTCTGACATCGATGTGGAGGATGTTGCTCATGTTCGGCCACCGGTGGGCGCGACTTCGCGCCGGGACGGGTCACGGCTCGCGGCGTCGAATGTCAGCCTTCGCGAAGCGGAAGCTGAGAGGAAGGTGCCGGGGACGCGGGAGTCGATCCGCCACCGGGCAGGGGGAGCCGCGGCGCGTCGCCCCACAGCCGTTCGAGCTGGTAGAACCCCCGCGTCGTCTGATCCATCAGGTGGACAATCACGTCGCCGCAGTCCATGAGGATCCATCGCAGCGGAGGCGTCCCCCCGGCCGGCCCTCCCGGAGCTGCGTCGCCCTCGGTGTGCCAGATCCGGCACCCCTGGACGCGCAGCGCCTGATCGATCGCGTCGCGGCACGCCTCGAGCTGGGGCCCGCTGTCCGCAGTGCAGACCACGAAGAAATCCGCCACCGTGGAGAGCGCGCGCACATCGAGCACGACGGGGTCTTCCGCTTGCTTGTCGAGCGCCGCCCCGGCGGCGAGGTAGGCGAGTTCCTGGCTGGTGATCACGAACACCCTGCGCCGGCCGGGCTCGGAGCCCATCCGGCGGCTTGACTGCGGCTCACGCCGGCTGCTGGAATCACTTGCTGAGAATGCGGTACAGCCCGGTGCCGCACGTTGGACACCTGCCCTTCATGGCCTTGCGGCCGTTCTTCATCTTGACTTCCTGCGCGTCCTTCATTTCCCGCTTGGCCTTGCACTTCACACAGTAGGCTTCCATGCGCCCTCCCGTTTGCCTTGCTGGCGATAATTCCGGCTGCGCGGATCCCATCCCTGTCCGTCACCCCGGGCCGATGGCATCGAACGCCGCCTGAAAAGCACGCTCAGCCTAGCATGCGCCTCAATCGGGTGTCAAGGCCGACCACACCAGCAACCAGTAACCAGCAACCAAGACGGGGCGAGGGGCGCGCCATGGCGATTACCATGAGAAGGTAGAAGATGGAAGGTAGAAGGTAGAAGTAGATATCTTCCATTTTCCACCTTCCACCTTCCATCTTCCACCAGTTCGACGATCGCACGACGTGCCCCGGAGCGAACGAAGTGAGCGGAGTCCTGAGCGAAGTCGAAGGACTCACCCCGTTCCCCGTGCCCCATCCATGTTCCAGCCTCCAGTTTCCAGCATCTCGGTACTCCCTCGCTTCGAAGCAAGCGGAGCCCCGTGCCTGACAGGCGGAGGCGGTTACCACCCCCGCGCGTTCAGCACGGCCGCGACCCGCGGATCCTCGGCCGGCAGGCCGAGCGCCTCCGCGGCCGCGCGCACGGCTTCCTCCACCCGCCCTGCGGCGTTCAGGGCCCGCGCGAGATTGATCCGCGCCATCGCGTATGCGGGCTCCAGGCGCAGCGCGGCCTCAAGCTGAGGAATCGCGTCATCGACCCGGCCGATCGCCAACAGAGCGGAGCCGAAATTGTTCCGAGCCCGGACGTGATCCGGTTCGAGCCCGATCGCCAGCCTGAACTCCTCCGCCGCCTCCGGCATCCGCCCCAGGTACGCCAGCGCCACGCCGATGTTATTGTGCGCCTCCGCCGGAGGGGTGCCCAGGCGCAGCGCTTCCCGGTGCTGGACGATCGCGTCCTCATAGCGTCCGGCCTGCGTCAGCGCGACGCCGATATTGTTTCTGGCGAGATGGTCGTGCGGCTGCGCGCGGACCGTATGCGCCCACACCTCGACCTCGTTGCCGAAAATCCCGACGCGCCTCGCGGTGCCCATGCCGAATCCCAGCACCGCCAGGGCCGCCAGCAGCCCGCCCAGGACCCGCCGCGAGCCGAGCAGGCGCGCCCGCCCTGCGGGGCGAGGCGTCGCCGGCCCGTCACCTATGGCCAATAGGCGCGCCCGCCCCGAGGGGCGAGGCGTCGCCGACCCATTACCGATAGCCAAAAGGCGCGCCGAAGCCCAGACCGCGAGCGCGAGGACGCCCGCCAGCGCCAGGTACATCCGGCGCTCCGCCGCGATTTCCGTGGCGATCGGGACGAGCGTGGTCGGCGCGAGCGCCAGCCATGCCCAGGCGGCGGCGAATCCGGCGCGCGGCCGGAGGCGCAGCGCCGCCAGCGTCGCGGCCAGCAGGGCCGCGATCACGGCGACCGGCACGAGCGCCTGACCCGCATGGCTCACCAGCGGCCAATCGTAATGCAGCGCGAGCGGATGGGGCCAGACCGACAGCCTCAGGTACCACAGCAGCACCTCGGCCTGCGTCAGGATGTAGGCCATGGGCGGCACTTGCTCGAAGCCGAATCCCGCCGCCGCGCCGTGGGGATTCGAGGCCAAGAGCGAAGCCGTGACGCCCCAGCAAGCCGCCAGACCCGCGTACAGCCATCGCCGGCGGCGGAGCGCCTCCCGGACCGAGCCGGCAAGAAACACCCGGTCGGTGAGCAGCACCAGGAGCGGGGTGACGACCGCGACTTCCTTGCTCGCCATCCCCGCCGCGCACGAGAGGATGGCCGCCCCGTGCCACCGCGCGGAATGACGGGATGCCGCCGCCCTGACGACGCTGTAGACGCACATGAGCATCCAGCATCCCGTCAGGAGCTCGGTGCGCTGCGTCACGTAGAGGACGCTTTCCGTCTGGAGCGGATGCACCGCCCACAACAGCGCGACCGCCAGCGCGAACGCCTCTCCGCCGCGCGATGGCGGGGCGCTCGAGAGCCGCCTGATGAGCCCGAACAGCAGCCACGCGCACGCCAGATGCAGCCCCAGGTTCACCGCGCGGTACCCGCGCACATCCAGGCCCCCGAGGGCATAATTCAGCGCGAAAGTCAGATTCGACAGCGGGCGTCCCGAGACGGGCGTCTCCGCAGGCGGCGCAAGCGGGCCCGGCAGCGGCCAGAGGCTCCGGATGGTCTGGTTGGCCACGACGGTCTTCTCGTCGTCGAAGAGCCAGGGACCGTCAAGACTGCCCGCGTACGCGGCCAGCACCGCCGCGGCGATGAGCAGCGGGCCCAGCAGGACGAGCCCCCGGGCGGACGTCCCGCGGCCGCCCGGGGCGGCCCCCGGCGGCGCCGTCACGCGGCACCGGATGAGCGCCCATGCGCTCAGGAAGAAGTCTTTCGCGCGGATCTTCTTCCCCTGCCCCCGCGTCCGCCCCCGGTAGCCGATGGGCCGCTCGATCACGCGAGCGCCCAGCCGCGCCAGTTTCGCCGACATCTCCGGATCGAACTCGAACCGGTTCGCCCGCACCCGCGCCGCCCGCAGCCACGCCGCCGGCATGACCTTGTAGCAGGTCATCAGATCCGTGAGGCGGCCCCCGTAGAGCCGGTTGAACATCCCGGTCAGCGCGAGGTTGGCCAGCCAGTTGGCCGCGGCCATCCCGATGGGCCAGCGCCGCCCGAGAAACCGGCTGCCGTACGCCACGTCCGCCCGGCCGCTCAGCACCGGCGCGAGCAGCGCCGGGATGTCCTGGGGGTCGTACTCCACGTCGGCATCCTGCACGATGACCAAGCGGCCACGGGCGTGCTTCAGCCCCTGGCGGATGCACGCGCCCTTGCCCTTGTTCACCCGGTTGCGCAGGACGCTGATCGCCGTGTGGGCGAACCGCCCCCCCAGGCGCTGCGCGACGGCGAGCGTGCGGTCCGCGCTGGAATCATCGATGACGAGCACCTCGTAGGTGACGGGCCAGCGGATCGACACGATCCGCCGCACGACCTCCTCGAGGGTGGCCTCTTCATTGTAGGTGGGAATCAGGATGCTGAGCTCGGGCGCCGGCGCGCGCATCCCGGCGGCTGCATCCGGCGCCATGGGTCACGGGCCTCACGCCGCCGGGCGGCGGCGTTTCCACGGCCGGTCGGTCTTCCAGCGCTTGGGCACTTCTTCGATCTCGCCGACGATTTCCTCCAGCAGGTCCTCGATCGTCACCAGGCCCATCGTCCGCTGGCTGGCGTCCTGGACGATCGCGATCTGGGTCTGGTCGCGCTGGAACTCGCTCAGGAGCTCCGCGACGCGCTTGCCGGCCTGCACAAACGCGAGCGGGCGGATGAGATCCTCCAGGACGACCAGGGCGCCGTGCCGCGTCATGGCGAGCAGGTCCCGCGCGTAGATCACCCCGACGACCTGGTCCAGCGACCCGCGGTAGACGGGGATTCGGGAGTGGCCCTCCTCCACGATCACGTCGATCGCCTCCTCCGGCTTGGCGTCGAGGTCGACGCCCGCGATCTCCTCGCGGGGGATCATCACCTGCCGGACCTCGGCGTCGCTGAACTCGAAGATCCGGTGCAGCATCCTGAGCTCGTGCTCCGCGAGGACGCCGGCTTCGCGCCCCATCTGGATCATGAGCTTGATCTCCTCTTCCGTGATGAGCGGCGAGCGCCGGCGGGTCGGCATCCGGATGAGCCGCAGCAGGCCCCGCGCCATCACGGTGAAGAAGCTGGACACGGGATAGAAGGCGACCATGAGCAGCCTGAGCGGGCGGACCGTCGCGAAGGCCACGAGCTCCGCGTGCGACGCGGCGAACATCTTTGGCGTCACCTCGCACACCAAGAGCACCACGGCCGTGACGATGATGGTGGCGATGGGCAGGCCGCGCTCCGGGCCGTACAGGGTCACGCAGATCCACGTGCCGATGGCCGAGATGCCGACGTTGGCGATGTTGTTGATGACGAGCAGCGTGCCGATGACGCGGTCCAGCTTCGTCAGCAGCCCGTAGGTGAGGCGGGCCGCGCGGTGCCCCGTTTCGGCCAGGTGCCGCAGCCGCACCTTGTTCACGGAAAGGATCGCCGCTTCCACGCCCGAGGCGGTCGCGGACACCGCGAGCAGCACGGCGAGCACGGCCAGTTCGGGCAGTGTCACAACCATCGGTTGCGGCGGAACAACACCAGCATGACCGGCAGCGACCCGATCATGATGAGGCTGAGCGCGTGGAACAGCGGCACCGGCAGCCACGCATGCTCGCTGAAATTCATCCCGTAGATGCCCGTCACGATGATGAGCGGCAGCGCGAGCGTCGCGCCCGCGGTCATGCGCTTCATGATCCGGTTCTCCCGGTTCGACGCGATCGTCGCCTGCGCGTCCAGGAGCGCCATGGTCATTTCACGGCCCGCGTCCACGAGGTCGCTCATCCTGAGGAGATGGTCATAGATGTCCCGGAAGTACGCCGCGTTCGCCGGCCGGATGAAGGGCAGATCCCCCAGCCGGTTGATGCGCGTGAGGATTTCCCGGTGGGGGGCGAGGGTGCGCCGCAGGAGCATCAGCTCGCCGTACACGCGGAAGAGCTCGCGCAGCGTGTCCTCGGTCGAATCGGACAACAGGCTCGCCTCCAGCACGTCCACCCGCGCGTCCAGCTGCTCCAGGAGCGGCAGGTACGAGTCCAGGAAGGAGTCGGCGATGGCGTAGAACAAAAAGTCGGTCCCGCGGGTGAAGATGGGCGAGTGCCTCTCGACGCGAGCCCAATCCTCCTCGACGCTCTTGATCGTCTCGGTGCGGACAGTGAGCAGGAAGTTCTGGCCCAGGCAGGCGTTCAGCTCCACCGGCTGCAGCGCGCTCGTCTCGTCGCGCTTCATGCTCTGCAGGACGGCGAACAGGTACCGGTCGAAATCCTCGAGCTTCGGGCGCGCCGTCGGCATGATGCAGTCCTCGACCGTCAGCGGGTGGAGCTCGAAGACTTCCAGCAGCAGCTCGATATCCGCGTCGTCCGGGCTCTCCATGTCGACCCACAGGAGCGTCTCCGGATCCGCCAGGGCCGCCCGCATCCGCTCCGGGCTGACGCCGAACTCCACCCCGCCCCGGCCGTCGCGCAGAAACGATCGCAGCATCAGGTTCCCCGTGAGCGGTAAAAGCGCCGGCGGCGGATCACCCGCTCGACGCCGGCCGGCACCAGGTATCGAATCGAACGGCCCGCGCGCACCCGCGCGCGGACCAGGGAAGAGGAAATCCCGATCCGCGGCATGTCCAGCCACCGCACGCCGGAGGGCCGCCGCGCGCCCCGCCCGGGCGCATCCCGGCGGGCCGCCGCGACCGTGCAGAGCCGCCTGAGTTCCTCCCAGCCCCGCCACCGCACGGCGAGCATATCGTCGCCGATGAGCAAAAACAGCGAGGCCCGCGGATAGCGCGTGCGCAGCAGCCGGACGGTGTCCAGCGTATAAGACGCGCCGGGGCGCGCGAGTTCGATGTCGGAGGCCGAAAAGCCCGGGTGCCCGCGCACCGCCAACCGCACGAGCGCGAGCCGCTGGCGGCCGTCGAGCTGCGCCCGGTCCGCCTTATGCGGCGCCTGTCCGGTGGGAATGAACAGGACGCGGTCCAGTCCGAGCGCCTCCCGCGCCGTCTCCGCCAGCACGAGATGCCCGTGATGGACGGGGTCGAAGCTGCCGCCGAAGATCCCCAGCCGCATCCGGCTACTGCCGCAGCTGGCCGGTGCCGACCACGACGTACTTGTACGTCGTCAGCTCCTCCAGCCCCACCGGACCGCGCGCGTGGAGCCGGTCCGTGCTGATTCCCATTTCCGCCCCGAGGCCGAACTGAAACCCGTCCGTGAAGCGCGTCGAGGCATTGACGTAGACCGCCGCGGAATCCACCTCCCGCAGGAACCGCTCCGCGCAGGCCTCATCCGACGTCACGATCGCGTCCGAGTGCGCCGAACCGTACCGGGCGATGTGCGCCACCGCGTCCTCGAGCGACGGCACGATCCTCACCGACAGCACCAGGTCCAGGTACTCCGTCGACCAGTCCTCCTCCGCGGCCGGCGCCACATCCGGCGAGAGCGCGCGGCTGCGCTCGCACCCGCGGACCTCGACTCCCGCCCGCCGCAGGCTGCTGAGGACGCGCGGCAGGAACGCCTCCGCCACCGCCTCGTGGATCAGGAGCGTCTCCATCGCGTTACAGGTGGCGGGCCGCTGGCACTTCGCGTTCACGGCGATCGCCTCCGCCATGTCCAGATCCGCGGCCGCATCGACGTACACGTGGCAGACTCCCTTGGCGTGTTTGATGACCGGGATGCGGGAGCGCTCGCTGACCGCCTTGATGAGCGATTCGCCTCCCCTCGGGATGATGACGTCGATCAGCCCCGACAGGTCGAGCATCGCGTCCACGGCGTCCCGCTCCCGCACCGGCAGCATGCCGACGGCGTGCTCCGGCAGCCCCGTCCGCGCCAGGGCCCCGGTCAGCGCCGCGGCGATGGCCCGGTTGGATTCAAGCGCTTCGGATCCTCCGCGCAGCAGCACGGCGTTGCCGCTCTTCACGCACAGCGACGCGCACTCGCTGGTCACGTTGGGGCGGGATTCATAGATGATGCCGATGACGCCGAGCGGCACGCGGACTTTTCGGATTCGCAGTCCGTTCGGACGCTCCCACGACCGGATCACCTCGCCCACCGGGTCGGGGAGCTCGATGACGGCGCGCACCGAGCGCACCATCTCCTCGATCCGGGAGGGCGTCAGCATCAGGCGCTCGATGATGGGCGCCGGCACCCCGGCCGCTCGGGCCGACTCGACGTCCGCCGCGTTGGCGGCGAGCACCTCCCCGCGCCGGTCGAGGAGCGCCTGCGCCATGGCCTCCAGGGCCGCGTTCTTCCTGTCGGTCGGCATGCGCCCCATCGGGCCGGCCGCTTCCCGGCACTGCCGGGCCGCGCGGACCACGCGCTCCCTGACGGTCACGGCCGCCTCCGCCTTCGCCTGATTGGCCATTCCCTTCGCTCCCATCGTCAGGCCGCCGGCTCCAATTCCCGCGCCAGGACCAAATGGTCCCGATGAACCACTTCCTCCGCGCGCGCGCGCCCGAGCGCCTGCGCGGCCTCCTGGCTCTTCATGCCGCAGATTCTCGCCAGATCCCCGGCTGAATAGTTCGACACGCCACGCGCGACTTCCCGCCCGGCCTCGTCCGCGATGGAGACGCAGGCGCCGGCTTCGAACCGGCCCTGGACGCGGCGCACGCCGGACGGCAGGAGGCTTCGCCCCTGATCGCGCACAGCCTGCGCGGCGCCGGCATCGACCACGAGCGTCCCGCGCGGCTGCCGCAGCGAGAACGCGATCCACCATTTTCTGGGGCCCAAGCGGTCGCGCGCGGGCACGAACAGCGTGCCCACCGGCTTCCCCTCCAGCACGTCCGTGAGCACGCCCGGCCGCGCGCCGTTGGCGATGACCATCGGAATGCCGTGATGTCCGGTGAGCCTTGCCGCCTCGAGCTTCGAGGCCATGCCGCCCTTGGTGGTCTGCCGGGCGCCTTCCTGGACGAGCGCCAGGTGGCCCCGGCTGAGCGACTCCGCCCGCTCGATGAGCCGGCCGTCCTTGAGCAGCCCGTCGACGTCCGACAAGAGCACCAGGAGCTGGGCGTCCACCGCGCTCGCGATGAGCGCGGCCAGGCGGTCGTTGTCCCCGAACGCGATTTCATCGACGGCGATCGTGTCGTTCTCGTTGATGACGGGGATCACGCCGCGGTGCAGCAGCGTCAGCAGGGTTTGTTTCGCATTGCGGAAGCGCTCGCGGGCGGCGAGATCGTCCTGGGTGAGCAGCACCTGCGCGGTCGTGATCCCGCGGCGGCGGAAGGCCTCGGCATAACACTGGATCAGCTCGCCCTGCCCCACCGCGGCGCATGCCTGCAGCTGCGCCAGGGCGGTCGGGCGCCTGGCCAGCCCAAGGCGGCTCATGCCGCAGGCGATGGCGCCGGAGGACACGATCAGCACCTGGCAGGGCCGGCCGGCGCAGGCGGCGATCTGCTCGGCGAGTTGTTCGATGCGCTCGGGCTGCAGCCGCCCCTTCGCGTCGGTCAGGACGCTGGAGCCCACCTTGACCACAAGACGCTTGATCCCGACGATCATGCCTGCTGCCCGCTGGGCGCCAGGGCGCTCAGCGTCCTCCAGACCTCTTCCATCAATTCCGGCACGCCGTACCCCGTCGCGCAGGAAATCGGGTGGACGTCCCGGCCGAGCGCCGCGCGCAATCCGTCCAGACGGTCGCGCGCATCCGGCAGATCCATCTTGTTGGCCGCGACCACCTGCGGCCGCGCGGCGAGGGCCGGACTGTACGCCGCCAGCTCCTCGTTCAGCCGCGCGAACGCGGCGGCGGGCTCGCCGTGCTCCTCCCCGGCGCAGTCCACAACGTGCACCAGGATCCGGGTGCGCTCGATATGCCGAAGGAACTGAAAGCCCAGGCCCCGCCCTGCATGCGCGCCTTCGATCAGGCCGGGGATGTCGCACGCGACGAAGACGCGCTCCGGATCCAGCCGGACGACGCCGAGGACGGGATAGCGCGTCGTGAACGGGTAGCTCGCGATCTTCGGTTTGGCCGTCGAGATCCGGGCCAGCAGCGACGATTTGCCCGCGTTCGGGAACCCGACCAGCCCCACATCGGCGATGAGCTTGAGCTCAAGGAGCAGCTCCCGGCGCTCGCCCTCGCCTCCCGGCTGCGCCTCGGAGGCGTTCGCGTTCCCGACGCCGCCCCGGCCGCCGGCGGCCACGGTCACCCGTTCATTCGCCCGCCTCAAATCCCGCAGCAGCTCGCCGCTCGTCCGGTCCTTGATGAGCGTGCCCGCCGGCACGCGGATCACGCAGTCGGCGCCGCAGCGCCCCGTGCGGTTGTTGCCGCTGCCGTGCCCGCCCCGGCCGCCGCGGAATTCATGGCGGAATTGGAAATCGAGCAGTGTGGCGATATTGTGGTCGGCAGCGATGAGGACGTCGCCCCCGTCCCCCCCGTTGCCGCCGTCAGGATAGGGAGCGCGCGTGTAGGGAGGTTGCGAGAAGGCGGCGCACCCGCGTCCGCCGTCTCCGGCATGCACCGTAATGGTCGCTTGATCGACGAACCACATGGCTGCTCATGGCGATCGACGGACGCGTGGATGGAGAGGTGACGCGCGCGTGCCCCGCGGCCAGAGCGGGGACGGCGCTACGCGGAAGGGCTCGCCGCAGGCTCGATGCTGACGAACCCGGGCTTCGGGAACCGGACGATGCCGCTGGTGCGCGCAAACAGCGTCCAATCGCTTCCGGTGCCGACATGCCAGCCCGCCTTGAACGTCGTTCCGCGCTGCCGCACGAGAATGGACCCGGCATGGACCCACTCTCCCGCGTACCGCTTGACGCCCAAACGCTTGCCCCGGCTGTCGCGGCCGTTTTTGGTCGAACCTGCTCCGGCTTTATGCGCCATCGGCTCACTCCGTGTCGCACCCGGTTACCCGAGGGCGATCTCCTTGACTTGCAGCCTGGTCAGCGGCTGCCGGTGCCCGCGGGTTTTGCGCCAGTTCTCGCGGCGCCGGTAGTGGTAGGAAATGACTTTCGGCCCGCGACGGTGCTCGAGTACCTCGAACACCACCTTGACGCCTTCGAGATACGGACGGCCGACGCGGACCTGGCCGCCATCGCTGGCCAGGAGCACCCGCTCCGCCGTGAAGGGAGCGCCAACCTCTGCGGCCACCCGGTTCGTCTCGACCCGGGTGCCGGGCTCCACTCTCCACTGCCGTCCGCCGAGTTCGACAATCGCGTACATCGTTGGAATCCTTTCGCGTCGTTTGGGTTCGGACCCGGTTCGGCTCCGGGCAATGAGATGCTTATCATACCGTGAATTAGGAGGTTGGTCAACTTCACTTCGAGTCCACAGTCCACCGTCCACAGACCACAGCCCCGTTCGTCCTTCGTCCATGGTCCATCGTCAGCCATCCATTGTCAGGCGAAGGTCGAAGATGGACGATAGAAGATAGAAGATGGAGTGGCCTGATCACGCGTTGCGGGTCGTTCCATCTTCCATCTTCTATCTTCTATCTTCTACCTTCTACCCTCAACCATGTACTTCAGCGGACGATGGACCGTGGACTGAGGACTGAGGACTCGGGTCGCGGTAGGCGATCGCGATGAGGGAGAGGCCGAATGGCGGCCGGATGATCCGTTCCAGGCGCGAGAGCCACGGGACGATCAGGCGGTCGAACACGAGGACCTGGCGGGGGGCCTGGGTCGAGCGCTTCAACACCCGCCCGTTGATGAACCATCCCAGCGGCGCGACCGCGTTCATGAAGAAAAGCTCCGCGACGCGAAACCCGGTCGCCTCCATGAGGGCGGCCAGCCGGCGCTTGTCATACCGTCGGAAATGCCGAAGCCGGCGGTCGATGGTTCCATACAGCGACGGCATCGCCGGCACCAGGAGCGCCAGCGCCCCACCCGGCGCGAGGATGCCGTGCAGGCGGCGCAACAGTCCGGCGTCATCCTCGATGTGCTCCATGACGTTGATGCAGACGACGGTGTCCGGGCGATAGCGCGCGAGCGCGCTCACCCCCGGCTCGCCCAGATCCAAGAGCAGCGGGACCACATTCGGGTACGCCGAGAAGCGCTTCTCCAGCGCCTCCACGCACGGCCCGTGATGATCCACGGCCACCACGAGCTCGCGGTCCGTCAGCAGGCGCGTCATGTTCCCGATGCCCGCGCCGCATTCGACGATGCGCTGGCCGAGCGCGTGCGCGAGCTGGCCGAACATCCACTGCTGATACCGGCCGGCCAGGCTCATCGTCTCCAGATCGCCCACCACCGGGTCCGCCCCGCCCTGCGGCTCCGCCATCATGCGCGCCGCTCCCCGCGGGATTCGATCAGGCGCTGCAGCTGATCGTCCAGCTCCTGGAACCGCCTGGTGATCGTGTGCAGAACCAGCCCGGTGAACGCCACCAGCAGCCCGCAGAGCACAAGGCCGACGGCAAGCAGCGCCGACGGCAGCCGCAGGATCAGCCCCGTCTCCAAGAACTCCCGGATGACCATGAAGCCCGGCACCAGCCCGAGCGCGATGAGCGAAACTCCCACGAGGCCGAACGCGGTCAAGGGCTTGTAATCCCGGAAGAGCGCGATGATCGTATTCAGGATGAGCACCCCGTCCTGCACCACCCGGATCTTCGAGCGGCTCCCGGCCGGCCGCGGCAGGAGATCGATCGGGATCTCCTCAATGCGGTACCCCCGCACCAGGCACTTGACGGTGAGCTCCGTTTCGCTCTCGAAGCCGTGGCTCAGAAACGGCAGCCCTTTGACCACCCGGCGGTGGAACGCCCGGTAGCCCGAGAGGAGGTCCGTCACCTGAACGCGGAAGATGGCATTGATGACGCCCCGGAACAGGCGGTTCCCGAGGCGGTTCACGGCATGGAACTGGCTGCGCGAGTCGCGATGAAGCCGCGAGCCGATGACCATGTCCGCCGTCCCCTCGAGGACCGGGCGGATCAGCTCGCGCACGCGCTCGGCCGGGTACGTCCCGTCCCCGTCAACCAGCACGTACACGTCGGCCTCCACATCGCGGAACATCGCGCGGATCACATAGCCCTTGCCGCGCCTGGGCTCGGCGCGAACCGTGGCCCCCGCCTCGCGCGCCAGCGCGCCGGTTGAGTCCGTGGAGCCGTTGTCGTACACGTAGACCGCCGCCTCCGGCAGGGCATCCCGGAACGCCCGCACCACTCCGCCGATTGTCTGCGCTTCGTCGCGGCACGGAATCAGCACGGCCACGCGCGCGGCGGTGCCTGCCGTCGTCGGACTGCTCATGATCCCCCTCCCCGCTCCGGGCGCTCCTTGAGCGCGCCGAGCTCGCGCTCAAGCGATTCGCGCTCCGCCGACGGCTCCGGACCCAGCCGGAACTCGGCGAGATACCGAAACACGGCCCTCGCCACGTCGCGATGGCCCGCCAGCCGCGCGGCGCGCCCGAGATCCATCAGTTCCTCCACCGTCGTGCGGGCCGCGAACACATCCACCGCCCGGCTCAGCGCACGATAGGCCCGCTCCGGCGCGCCCCCTTCCAGGGCGGCTCGTCCGACGGCCTTGAGCAGCGCGATCCGGTCGTCCGGATCCTTCGTCCTCTTCAGCGCGTTCCGGAACGCCCGCTCGGCCAGGCCGGGTTCGCCCAGCCTCAGCAGCGCGGCCCCGCGCAATTCATACGCGTTCGGACGCTCCGGCGATTGCCGGATCGCCCGATCCGCGCGCTCGAGCGCGCGATCGGCCTCCCCACCGTCCAGGAGGAGTATGCCCGCCAGGCGGTTGAGGAACGGCTCCTCCGGCGCCACCGCCAGCATCGCACCGAGCGCGGGTAGCCAAACACCGGGCTCCGCCTCCTCCATGGTCGTCTTCAGGGTGTCCTCGCCGAGCGCGAACGGCTCAAGGCTCCGCAGATCGAACGCCTCCACCAGCGCCGGGTGGCGACCGCCGTCCGCGTACACCACCTCTTCCTTGTCGAAGAACACGGGGACGTATTGGGGAAACGCCTTGATCAGCTCCGGAAACTTCTCCGCCTCTCTCGGCACCGTGATGTAGTCCGGCGCGTACGTCTCCAGCATGCGGGAGAGCACCGCCGGCTCGGAGAAGACCTTCTGCGCCGTCAGCAGGTCCTCGCTGGTGAACAAAAACGGCACCTCCATGTCCATGAAGATGCGGAACCGGGGACCCAGCGCCCACCGCAGATACCCGCCGCGGTTCGGATGGTTCAGCACGGACCCTCCGGTATCGGCGTGCCGCAGGAACGCCGCCACGCCTTCCGGGAGAAACTGGGAGGACAGGGGGAAACGGAGGCGGGTGTGGAAATGCGTCTGCCAGTACCGGTACGGCATCACCATGAGCACGGCCATGAGGAGCGCATACACCGGCCCGGACATGCCGCGCCGCAGCGACCCCGGCGACCACACGGGATGCCGCGCCAGCACCGGGAGGCACAGGAGCGCGTATTCGCTCATGAAGCGGACCCCGTGCATCAGGAGGAACCCTCCGCCGAGCCACAGGATGAGATGGCTCACCCGCATCCGTCCGCGCGCGAGCGCCGTCAACCCGGACAGCAGCGACAGCGCGAACAGCGCCGCGAACAACGTCTGCCTGGACGGCGCCAGCCTGACCACGCTCAGGGACAAGAGGTGCTCCGCGGCCACGGGCTGCAGTTCGCGGATCGTCTGGCCGGCGTAGCCCAGTGGCTGCCACGGCACCGGGATCAGGCTCATCCCGTGCGGCGTCAGGTAGATGGTCAGCATGACCAGGACCGCCGGGACGAACTCGCGCATGATCCGCGCGGAGTCGCGCTCGCCCGTCCGCGCCCGGCGGATCAAATGCTCGATGGCATACGCGCCCGTGATGAGCAGCATCACCGGATAGGTGATCCCGTGCACGTTGGACCACGCGACCCCAAGCGGCAGCAGCCACCAGGCGCGGCGCGGCGCGTGCTCGAGCACGAACAGGAAGGCCAGGATGAGCAGGTAGCTCACCATGTGCGGACGGACGTTGAGATACCGCTCCAGCAGCACCGCCCACAGCAGGACGAAGATGCCCGCCGACCAGGCCCAGGCGCCGTGCTCAAGCTCCCCCCGGCGCAGATAGCGCGCCACGAGCGTGAACGCCCCCGCGAACAGAACGCTGCGGAGCACGATCAGCCCGACGTATCCGCCCGCGGCGTGCACGGCGTAGACCAGGACGCGGAACAGCCAGAAGTAGTCCGCCCAGAAGCGGGGCGGCTCGAGGAACGAGAAGTACGTGCCGGCGGGGATCCGCAGGGTGGTGAGGAGACGGCGGCCCGCGTCGAGGTGGTACCACAGATCCGTGTCCAGCGCCATCACCGGCCAGCTCAGGAAGCTGAACAGCGTCATCAGCCCGAGAAAGACGACGTAGAGGTGGGACGGCCGCCGGTGGAGCCCCACTGGCACGCCCGCGGCTCCTGCTGATCCACGCGGCGCGTGGGGCGACATCCCGCCCCCGCCCCCCGCTGAGGCATCTCCGGCGGGGTTCACGGCGGACTCGGGCGCGCGGGACGTCACGGGGGGTGTCCTCTACTCCGCGTCGGTGTCGGCGAATTGCACCTTGATCTGCTCCAGATGCAGGCTGGGGTCGGACAGCACCAGGATTTTCGATTTCGCCTGCGCTTCGAGCGAGTTCAGGCTCGACCGGTCCTCCTGCAGGAGCCGCAGCGCCACCTGCGGGTGCACGACCAGCTCCAGCGTCTTGTCCCGGACGTTCTTCAGCGTCCGCCGCGCTTGGCGGATCGCCTCGATCGACATCGTGACGGGAGACTTGACCGTCCCCTTGCCCTCGCAATACGGGCACGTCTGGCGGCTCACCGTTTCGACGGACCGGCGCATCCGCTGCCGCGTGAGCTCCGCCACGCAGATTTCCGAGAACGAGATCAGGTTGGTTTTCGCCCGGTCGCGCGCCAGCGAATCCTCCAGCACCTTCACGAGCTCGCGGCGGTGGCCCGGGATGTCCAGGTCGATGAAGTCGATGATCACGATGCCGCCGACGTCGCGGAGCCTGAGCTGCCGGGCGACTTCCACGGCCGCCTCCTTGTCCACCTGGAACGCCGTCTCTTCCAGGTTCCGCCGTCCGGTGAACTTGCTCGTGTTCACGTCGATGGCGACCATCCCCTCGGTCGGCTCGATGACGATCGAGCCCCCGGAGGGCAGCTGCACGCGCTTGTCGAACAAGGCTTCGATCTGCGGCATCAGGCCTTCCTGCTCGAACAGCGGACCCTCGCCCCGGTACTGATCCATCCGCACCTTGACGCCGGGCAGCAGCACGTCGAGAAACTTCCGGAGCTCGTGGAATTCCGACTTCGAGTCCACGACGACGCGGTGCACGTCCTCCGTGAAGCTGTCGCGGATCACGCGCTGCGAGAGCCGGTATTCCCGGTGCAGGCACGAGGGCGCCCGCGCGCGGGTGGCCGTCCGCCGGATGCGCTGGTAGATCCGCGAGAGATAGCGGACGTCCCGGCCCAGGTCCTTTTCCCCCTTGCCGATGCCGGCGGTGCGGATGATGAGCCCCGCGTCTTCGGAGAACTTCAGCGACTGCAGGATGTCCCGGAGCCGCGTGCGCTCTTTCGGGTCTTCGATGCGCTTGGAGATCCCAAGGCGCGAATCGTTGCACATGAGGACCATGTACCGGGCCGGCAAGCTCAAATGCGAGGTCAGCCGGCACCCTTTGGTTCCGAACGGCTCCTTCACGACTTGGACGAGGATCTCCTGGTTCACCTTCAGCAACTCTTCGATCTTCGAACGGCGATGCCCGTGCCCGCCGCCGCTCTTGGGCTTCGGCTCGGGCGTCTCCCCCTCCAGGATCGCGTCCTCCTGCGGCTCCGGCTCCACGATGTCGGACACGTAGAGGAACCCATTCTTGCCCAGTCCGATATCCACGAACGCCGCGTTGATCCCGGGCACCACCGAGGTCACGCGGCCCTTGAATATGCTGCCGACCATGCGGATATCCGAGGACCGCTCCACATAGAACTCTTCCAGACGCTTGTCTTCCGTGACCGCCACCCGCGTCTCCTGGGCATCGGCCGAAATCAGGATTTCCTTGAGCTTTCCCATGACTCCTTCACCTGTGTTGAGTGCTGTGCACGGTCCGCCTGCGGCCTCATCCCGGCTCAGTCGCCCCCCTCCGAGCTGCCGCGCTCCGAGGACGCCTTCGCCCACGGGCCCGCGGGATCAGAGCCGGCCCAGCCGGTGCTGGACCAGCACAATCGCGGCGAGCGCCGCCGTTTCGGCGCGCAAAGTCACCGGGCCGAGCGACATCGTCCGCGCGCCGTGCCGGAGCGCCAGGCGGACTTCCTCATCCGTGAAATCCCCTTCCGGTCCGATGATGATGACCGTCTTGCCCAACGCGTCGGGCGGCGTGGCCTCCCACCCCCCCGCCGGCCGATCCCCGGCCAGTGTGGCGATGAGCCCCTCGGCGCCGGCGAGATCCGGGAGCAATTCCTCGAACGTCCGAGGGGATTCGAGCTCGGGGACCCGGGCTCGACCGCTCTGCTTGGCCGCTTCGCGGACGATCCGCTCCCATCGGGCCATGCGCTCGCGGCCGAGGCCGCGCCCGGGACGAGCCTGGGTCCTCGCCGTCACGAGGGGAACGATCCGAGCGACGCCGAGTTCGGTGGCCTTCTGGATGAGCCACTCAAAGCGCGAGGGTTTGATCAGCGCCGCGGCCAGCACAACGGCGGTCCCGGCGGCGGGCTCCCGCGAGCGCGACTCCACATCGATGACCGCGCGCCCGGGACCGCATTCCCGAATCGTCCCGCGCGCGCGTCCGCCCAGGCCGTCGAGACACTCGACGCGGTCTCCCGGGCCCGCCCGCAACACCACCGCAAGATGGTGGAGTTCCTGTGGATCCTCGATGATCACCGGTCCGCGCTCAGGGACTCCTTGGCGCACCACCACCCGGTGCATCAGCCCCTGCCCGTCCGCCGCGCCGCACGCGAGCGGCCCAGCACCGTTTCGTCCTCATGTCGAGCGGCCCAGCCCCCTCAGAGCCTGTCCCAAAGCCATCCCGCTTAAAACCCACGTTATACGAAACGCGTTACACGTTACACGAACATAGGTTAGCGTGCGATGGATGGTGGAGCAGAGGGGGATCGAACCTACCCAGGAGGGGGCTCGCCCCCTCCTGGCGGTCGCTACGCTCCCTGTCCTCCCCCAATTGCGAGGGGACCATTGTCCCCTCGCGCACCCCTGGGTTCGATCCCCCCAGGAACACGAAAGATGGTGGAGCAGAGGGGGATCGAACC
>DASWKB010000030.1:0-59773 GCA_036396895.1 bacterium
CGGCATTCGACTGATCGACGGCACGTTTAAACGGCTGCGGGCGGAGCGCCGCGCGGCGCTGATGCCGTTCATCGTGGCCGGCGATCCGCGCGGCGACGTCACGCCGGACCTGCTCCTGGCGCTCCAGGAGGGGGGCGCCGATCTCATCGAGCTTGGTATTCCGTTTTCCGATCCGCTGGCTGACGGTCCGGTGATCCAGGCCGCCAGCGCACGAGCGCTCGCGCGGGGGATGACGCCCGCCCGCGCGCTGGCGGCCCTGGCGGCAGCGCGGGGCCGCCTTCGCGTGCCGGTTGTCGTGCTCACGTACTGGAACCCGGTGCTGCAGTTCGGAGGGAATCCTGGGGCGTTCGTGGAGGCGGCGGCGGCCAGCGGAGCCGCGGGCCTGATCGTGCCGGACTTGCCGGTCGAGGAGGGGCGGGCATTCGCGGCCCTGGCCGCGCGGCGCGGCGTCGCGCCGGTCTTCCTGGCCAGCCCGACCAGCACGCCCGAACGGCTCCGGCTCATCGCCGAGCTGTCCCGCGGGTTCATCTACTACGTGTCGGTGACCGGCACGACCGGAGTCAGGCGCCGCCTGCCTGCGGAGCTGGGGACCGGGGTCCGGCGCCTGGCGCGCATGACGAGGACGCCTATCTGCGTCGGGTTCGGCATCGCGACGAGCGCGCAGGCGGCGGCAGTCGCGCGGGCCGCCGACGGCGTGATTGTGGGAAGCGCGTTGGTCGCGCGCCTGGCGCGGACGTCGGGCCGCGCCGCCGCGGGGCGCGCGGCGGCGGACTTTGTGCGCCGGCTGAGACGAGGGGTGTGACATGGGACGGCGACCTGCGGTGACATTCGTGATCATGGCGGGCGGACGGGGCGAGCGGCTGTGGCCGCTGGTGCGCCTGCGGCGGCCCAAAGTGTGCGTGGCGCCGGACAAGGTGCACACGCTGCTCGCGGCGACGATTGAGCGGCTCCGTCCGGTGTGGCCGGGCGCGCGCTGGCTGGTCGTCACCACCGACGAACAGGCCGAGGCAGTGCGCGCGTCGCTGCCGCAGCGGCTGCGCGACGTGCTCCTCATCGAGCCGCAGGTGAAGAATACGGCGGCCGCGATCGCACTGGCGGCGGTCAACCTGGCCATCCGCGAACCGAACCGGATCATGGTGGTGATGCCCGCGGACCACTGGGTCGATGACGCGCGCGAGTTCCAGCGCAGCGTGCGGGCCGCGATCGCGGCGGCGTCGAAGCACGACGCCATCGTCACGATCGGGGTCCGGCCGACGCACCCGCATCCCCGGCTGGGCTATCTCTGCGCGGGCGCGCGGGTGCCGGCCGGGCGGGGGCCCCGGGTGTTCCGGGTCGCGCGATTCATCGAGAAGCCTACCGCCGTGCTGGCGCGCCGGCTCGTCAAGCAGCCGCGCACCTTCTGGAACACCGGGACCTTCATCGGATCGGCGGACAAGTTTCTCGAATGCCTGACGGAGTGGCTGCCCGAGCACACCCGGCGCCTGGTGCCGCTGGCGCAGGGCATCGGGAGCCTGGCCTTCGCCCACCGCGCGCGGGTCGCGTACCGGGCGCTCAAGCCGATTTCCTTCGAGTACGGCGTCATGGATTATCTCGACGGCGGGCTCGTCGTGGAAGGCTGCTACGCCTGGGCGGACCTGGGCACCTGGGAAGCCTGGGCGCATCTCAACCCCGACACGTCGCACATCGTGAGCGTGGACAGCCGCAACGTGACGGTGGTGAGCCAGGAACCGCACCTGGTCGCGACGGTCGGCGTGAACGACGCGGTCGTGGTGCATACGCCCACGGCGACGCTGATCTGCCGTCCGGATCTGGCGCACCGCGTGCGGGAGGTGGTCCGGCGCTTGAGCGCGAAGGCGCACCTGGCGCCGTACCGCTGATGGACCGTTCCCGCGTGCTGGCCTTGGACCTCGGGTTGCGGAGGATCGGCGTCGCCGTGAGCGACGCGCTCGGCATCGCCGCCGGACGCGCGACGATCCTGGAGCGCCGCGGGGGCCAGCGGGACCTCGACGCCGTGGCGGAGCTGGTTGCGGAACAGGCCGCGGGGGAGGTCGTCGTCGGCTGGCCGCTGTCGCTGCGCGGCGGAGAGGGTCTCTCGGCCCAGCGGGCCAGGAGCTTCGCCGCCCGGCTCAGGCAGCGCGTGAAGGTTCCGGTGCACCTGGTCGATGAGCGCTTGAGCTCGGTCGAGGCCGAGCGCACCCTGCGGGCCCTGAAGACGCGGCGGGGCGGGGGCGCAACGCGGAGGCGAGCCCCGGTGGATGCCGTAGCCGCGCAGCTGATCCTGCAGCGCTTTCTTGAATCGCGGCGGACCGAAGCGGATCGGATGGCGGATGACTGACGAATACGAGCTGACGACTCTGGCGAACGGGGCGCGCGTGCTGGCGCGCCGCATGCCCCAGGCGCTGTCGGCGTCGCTTGGATTCTGGGTGCGCGCCGGAGGGCGCCACGAGACGCCGGCGCTCTCGGGCGTGTCGCATTTTCTTGAGCACCTCGTCTTCAAGGGCACCCGGCGGTGGGGCTGCGAGGAGCTCAAGCGGCAGGTCGAAGGCGTCGGCGGAAGCCTGAACGGCTTCACCGATGAAGAGTACACCTGCTACCTGGCGAAGGTGCCGGCGCGCTACGCCCGGCGCGCGCTCAGCGCGCTGGGGGAAATGGTCTGCCGCCCGCGCCTGGCCCCCAAGGACGTTGAGCGCGAGCGGGACGTCATCCTCGAAGAGATCCGGATGTACGAGGATGCCCCGGGCCAATACGTCCACGATCTGATGCACGCGCTGTTGTGGCCGAACCACCCGCTCGGCATGCTGCTCTCGGGAACGATCGACTCGGTGCGGCGCATCAAGCACCGGGATCTCGTGGCGTACTGGCGGCTGATGTACCAGCCGAGAAATCTGCTCGTGACGGCCGTGGGACAGGTCGAGCCGCGCGCGGTGGCGGCCCAGGCGCGCCGGCTCATGGGGAGGCTCTCGGGGCGCCCCGTGCGCCCGGTCGTGCGCGCGCCGCGCCCGAAACGCCGGCCGCAGGCGAGGATCTGGAAAAAGCCGACGGAGCAGACGCATCTGTGCCTGGGGCTCTATGCCGTGCCGCGCACGCATCCGGACCGGTTCGCGCTGGAGATCCTGCACGTCATCCTCGGCGCCAACATGTCCTCCCGGCTGTTCCGCGAGGTCAGGGAGAAGCGGGGACTCGTGTACGAAATCGGCTCTCAGGTGAAGCGCTATGCGGACACGGGGGCGTTCATGATCTCCGCCGGCTGCGATACCGGCAAGCTGCCCCAGACGCTGAGCACGATCGCGTCGGAACTCGCCCGCATGCGGATCTCGAGCGTTCCGCGGGCGGAGCTGGCGAGGGCGAAGGAGTACTATGCGGGTCAGCTCATCATGGGGCTGGAGGATACGACGGACCATATGCTCTGGGCGGGCGAGCAGGTTGTCACCGTCGGAAGGCCGGCGCGGGCCCAGGCGCTCCTGGCGCACATCGACCGGGTGAGCGCCACGGACGTCCGGCGCGTGGCGCGGCGGCTGTTCCGGTCCGACCGCGCGCATCTGGCCGTGGTCGGCCCGCTCGCCGAAACCGAGGCGCCCCGCCTGCTCGGGCGCTGCCGCATCGGATGAGCGGAATCCTGGTCTCCCCCAGCCTGCTGGCGTGCGACTTCGGCCGCCTCGCCGAGGAGGTCGAGCGGGTGCAGGACGCCGGGGCGGATTGGCTCCACGTGGACGTGATGGACGGCCACTTCGTGCCGAACCTCACCATCGGGCCGGTGATCGTCGAGGCGATCCGGCGCGTGAGCCGGATCCCGCTTGACGTGCACCTGATGGTCGACCATCCTGAGCAGTCCGTGCCGCGGTTTCTCGATGCGGGCGCGTCGTTCGTGACGCTGCACGTGGAGGCCCCCGGAGTGGCGCAGCCGGCCGCGATGCGCGAGACGCTCGAGATCATCCGCGCCGCGGGCGCGGGAACCGGCCTCTCGGTGCGCCCGCGGACGCCCGTGAAGAGCCTGGAACCGTACCGCGGACTCACGGACCTCGTGCTGGTCATGAGCGTTGAGCCGGGCTTCGGCGGGCAGGCGTTCATCCCGGAGACGGTGCCGAAGGTCCGGGAGGTCCGGCGCTGGCATGCGGGCCGCCTGGCGGTGGACGGCGGGATCAACGCGAAGACCGGGGCGCTGATGCGGGAAGCGGGGGCGGATGTCCTGGTCGCGGGCACGTACGTGTTCCGGGCCGAGTCGTATCGTGAGGCCATCGTGTCGCTGCGGGGGAGCTGATGAGGGTGACGTTCGGGACGGAAGGGTGGCGGGGCATCATCGCGGAGGAGTTCACGACGGAGCGCCTGCGGATGGTGACGCAGGCGGTCGCCGAGCACGTGCTGTCGCTGAGCACGCCGACGTCCTCCCCCACGCTCGCCGTCGGCTACGACACGCGCTTCCTGTCCGGACGCTTCGCGCGCACCGTGTGCGAGGTGCTCGCCGGCAACGGCATCGCGGCGGTGGTGAGCGGCACGACGGTGCCGACCTGCGCGGTCAGCCGGTACGTGGTCCGGCACCGTCTCGCGGCGGGCGTCATGATCACCGCGAGCCATAATCCCGGCGCCTACAACGGGTTCAAGCTCAAAGAAGCCTACGGCGGTTCCGCGACGACCGAAACCGTCGCCTCCGTCGAGCGGCGTCTCGGCCGCCATCCGGTCAAGCGGGTGCCCTTCGATGACGCGCGGCGGAACCGCAGCATTCGCGAGGCGGACTTCCTCGGCCCCTATCTGGAGGGCATCCGGCGGTTTCTCGATCTTCGGGCCATCCGGCGGGCGCCGCTGCGGATCGTGGTGGATTCCATGCACGGCGCCGGCGGTACGATCATCGAGGAGCTGCTCCGGGGCGGGCGCTGCCGCGTGGAGACGCTCCGGGCGGCGCCTGATCCGCTCTTCGGCGGGCAGGCGCCGGAGCCGATCGCGTCGCACCTCACGGGGCTGAGCCGGCACGTGCGCCGCCGCCGCGCCCACGTGGGCATCGCCAACGACGGCGACGCGGACCGGCTGGGCATCGTGTCCCCCAACGGCACCTGGCTCAATCCGGGGCAGGTGATGTGCATGCTCCTCCTGCATCTGGTGCACGCGCGCGGCTCGCGCGGCGCGGTCGTCAAGACCGTGTCCAACACGATGATGATCAACCGCCTGACGGACGCGCTCGGCCTCAAGCTCATCGAGGTCCCGGTGGGGTTCAAGCACATCGCGAAACTGATGCTCGAGCAGGACGTGCTGATCGGGGGCGAGGAGTCCGGCGGGATCGGCATGCGGGGTTATCTTCCCGAACGGGATGGGATCGTGAACGGCCTGATGCTGGCGGAGGCGATGGCCGCCCGGAAGCAGACGCCCGCGGCGATGCTGCGCGACCTGGAGCGCCGCTACGGCCGGTGGGCGTACGGGCGCCGGGACCTCACGCTGCGCCTGGAACAGGTCCAGCGCCTGTTCCGGCGCCTCGAGGAGGCCCCCCCGGGTTCCATGGGCGGCGTGCGGGTGACGGGCGTGAACCGGCTCGACGGCGTCAAGCTGATCGGCCGCGATGAGAGCTGGATGCTGTTCCGGCGTTCCGGCACCGAACCCATCGTGCGCCTCTACGCCGAGACGCCCTCGCCTCGCCGATTGGCCGCGCTCCTGTCGCTGGGCATGCGGCTGGCCACACGGAGCTGATCCGGCCCCCCCTCATGGAGCAGTCGCGGATCAGGAACTTCTGCATTGTCGCCCACATCGACCACGGCAAGTCCACGCTGGCTGATCGGCTGCTCCAGTTTACCGGCGCCGTGGAGAGCCGGAAGTTCCGCGAACAGGTGCTGGATGACATGGACCTGGAGCGGGAGCGGGGCATCACGATCAAGGCCTCGTGCGTCCGGCTGCGGTACCGCGGCGCCGATGGGGCCGAGTATTTCCTGAACCTCATCGACACGCCGGGCCACGTCGATTTTTGCTTCGAGGTCGCGAAGAGTCTGCAGGCGTGCGAGGGGACCGTCCTCGTCGTCGATGCCGGGCAGGGCGTCGAAGCGCAGACCGTGGCGAATTATCAGCTGGCCCGGGACCGGGGACTGGCGATCGTCCCGGTGATCAACAAGATCGATCTTCCGAACGCGGAACCGGAACGGACGGACCGGGAGATCCGCTCCCTCCTGCAGCAGCCCGGGATCCTGGTGACCCGGGCGAGCGCCAAGGAGGGCCGGGGGATCGAGGAACTCCTCGAGCGCATCGTGCGCGAGGTGCCGCCGCCGGCGGGGGATCCGGACGCGCCGCTCACGGCGCTCGTCTTCGATTCCACCTACGATGCGTACAAGGGCGTCATCGTGTTCGTCCGCGTCAAAGACGGCACGATGCGGCCCGGCGCCGAGATCACGCTGATGAGCTCGGGGGTGCGGTTTGAGATCCAGGAGCTGGGCATCCTCACGCCCGCCCCCGCCCCGGTGGACGTGCTGCGGGCGGGCGAAGTCGGGTATCTCGCCGCGAACATCCGCAATCCCAAGGAGATCGTGGCGGGGGACACCGTGACCGCGACCGCCAGGCCGGCGGCGGCGCCGTTGCCGGGATTCCTCCGGATGAAGCCGATGGTCTTCGCGGGGGTCTATCCGGCGAGCGCGCAGGAACTAGGCACGCTGCGGACGGCGATGGAGAAGTTCGCGCTGACCGACGCGGCGTTCCAGTTCGAGCCGGAGCAGTCCGACGCGCTCGGACAGGGGTTCCGATGCGGGTTCCTGGGTCTCCTGCACATGGAGATCGTGCAGGAGCGCCTCGAGCGCGAATTCGGCGTGGACCTGGTGCTGACGACTCCCAGCGTGAGCTATCAGGTGCAGGCGCGTTCGGGGGAGACGATCGAAGTGCGGCGCCCGACGGACCTGCCCGAGCCCGGCGCGATCGCGTCCGTCAAGGAGCCGTTCGTCCGGGCGGTGATGCTCTGTCCGGCCGAAACGGTCGGCGGCCTGATGGAGCTGGCGATCCAGAAGCGGGGCTCGTACGTGTCGATGGAGTACCTGAGCGAGACCCGCGTCAAACTGGCGTACGAGCTGCCGCTGTCCGAGATCCTGATCGACTTTTATGACCGGCTGAAATCCCTCACGCGGGGCTACGGCTCGTTCGACTACGACGTGTTGGGATACCGCCCGGCGAATCTCGTCCGGCTGGACATTCTGCTGAACGGCCAGATCTGTGAGCCACTCTCCTCGATCGTCGAAAAGTCCCACTCGTACGAGCGGGGGAAGGCGCTGGTCAGCAAGCTCCAGTCGCTCATCCCCCGGCAGCTCTTCGAGGTCAGCGTGCAGGCGGCGATCGGCAGCCACGTGATCGCCCGGGAGACCGTCCGCGCGATGGCGAAGCACGTGACGGGCAAGTGCTACGGAGGCGACATCACGCGCAAACGCAAGCTGTGGGAGCGGCAGCGGGAAGGGAAGCGGCGGATGAAGCAGTTCGGGAGCGTCGAGATCCCGCAGGACGCGTTCCTGGCGGTGCTGAAGATCTGATGGGTCCAGCCGGCCCGCGCCCTGGGAAGTCCGCGCTGCGCGAGAACCTCGAATCGCTCGTCTGGGCGGTCGCGATCGCCCTCGTCATCCGGACGTTTATCGTGGCGCCGTTTAAAATCCCCTCCGGCTCCATGCGCCCGACGCTCATCGAGGGCGACCGCATCCTCGTCAGCAAGTTCCTGTACCGGTTCCGGGAGCCGCGGCGCGGTGAGGTCATCGTGTTCCGCTATCCCGAAGACCGGAAGCGGCCCTTCATCAAGCGGCTGATCGGCCTCGGCGGAGACCGCGTCGAGATTCTGGACGGCGGCGTCTGGATCAACGGCAGCCCGCTCGATGCGCCCCCGGTGGTGGGGGACACCCGGTATGAGAATCAGGGGCGCTACGGCCGGTCCGGGGAGGACGTCGAAGTGCCGCCGGAGTCGTTCTTCGTGCTGGGGGACAATTCGCGCTCCTCGCACGACAGCCGGTTCTGGGGATTCGTGCCGGAATCGATGCTGATCGGGAAGGCGATCTGCATCTTCTGGCCGCCCAACCGTATACGACTCATTCAATAACAGTGGATCAGTCGGATGCTGGATGGGAACCGGACCTCGGCAAACGAGAAGCTGGAAGCTGGAATGCGCTCCGCATCATTCCAGCTTCCAGCATCCAGGTTCCCGAATCCGGCCAGATTCGGCCGCGCCAGGGGACCGGGTCATTGCGCGGAGACGAGGAGCGTGCTAGACTACCACGGATGAGTTGAGCCGGCTGGAACCGGCCGATCATCCACAGCGGAGGAGGGCACACGATGAAACGAGCGCTCGGCACGGTTGCGGCGGTCGGGCTGACAGCCGTCGCCATGGGGCTGGCCGGATGCGAGTCCATGGGCACCGCGGCGCAGTCCAAGACGGTTCAGGGCGGAGTCCTCGGCGGCGCGCTCGGCGCGGCCACGGGGGCGGTGATCGGGCATCAGACAGGCCGCGCGGGCGAAGGCGCCGCGATCGGCGCGGGTCTCGGTGCCGTCGGCGGCAGTCTGGTCGGCCACGGCATGAGCGAGCAGGAGCGCCGGCTGCAGCAGCAGCAGACGCCGCAGGCGACCGCCGGCACCAAGTTCTGCCCCGTGGGCGGAGAGCTGTACAGCGAGGACATCAAGTACTGTCCGAAGCACGGGGTCGAGCTTCGCGTCAAAGAATAAGAGCCGGAGCTGATCCGCCGCGCGGGCGATGAGCCTCCCCAACAAGCTCTCCGTCCTGCGCATTCTCCTGGTTCCCGGGGTGGTGGCGTCGCTCGTGTATTACCATCCCTCCCGTGACTGGCTGCGGTGGGTCGCGTTTGCGCTGTTCGCCGCCGGCATGGTGTCCGACGCGCTCGACGGCATGCTCGCCAGAGCGCGCCGCGAGCACTCGGAGCTGGGCGCGTTGCTCGATCCGATCGCGGACAAGCTGCTGATCCTCGCCACGCTGATCAGCTGCGCCGCCATCGAGGGGCTGCCGGCGTCGATGCGGGTGCCCGCCTGGTTCAATCTCATCGTCATCAGCCGGGACGTCATCCTGGTGACGGGCGTGCTGCTGCTCTTCGCGATCCAGGGCCGCTGGCGCGTCGCGCCGACGCGGCTCGGCAAATGGACCACCGGAGTCCAAATGCTCGTCATTCCCACCGTCCTGCTCGGCCTGCCGGTCAAAACGCCCCTCATCGCGGCCGCCAGCGTGCTGACCGTGTGTTCGGGGATCAGCTATGTGCGGCTCGGGCTGCGCATGCTTGACTGATCGTCCGGCCCATGGCGTCCCCCGGCCTCCCGTCTGATGCCCTCCGCGTCGCGATCGTCGGGCGTCCCAACGTCGGCAAGTCGACGCTGTTCAACCGCCTGCTCGGGGCGCGCCGCGCCGTCGTGTCGCCGGTGCGCGGGACGACGCGGGATCGCGTGTCGGGCCGGATGCGTTGGCGGGACCGGACGCTCGTGCTGACCGATACCGGGGGGTTCGAGGCCGACAGCGCCTCCGCACTCGAAGCGGCCATCCAGCGGCACATCGCGACCGCGGTCCGCGAGGCCGACGTCGTGCTGTTTGTCTGCGATGCCCGGGACGGACTCGTCCCGCAGGATGAGCTGGTCATGGACGCGCTCCGGCCCTCCGGCAAACCCATCGTGGTCGCGGTGAACAAGGTGGATCACGGCCTCGGGCCGCCGGAAGAGTTCTTCGAGTTCGGTTTGGAGCGCGTGCACGGGGTCTCGGCGCTTCACGGGCGTGGCATCGGGGACCTGCTCGAGACGCTCGCCGAATGCGCCTCCCGCGGGGAATCGGAGCCGGAGACGCCCGTGTCGGCGGCGGTGGCGATTCTCGGGCGGCCGAATGTGGGCAAGTCCTCGCTCTTCAACGCGCTGTTGGCCGAGGAACGGGTCATCGTGAGCGAGCGGCCTGGCACCACGCGCGACGCCATCGATACGCCCATCGTCGTGGGCGGGACCCGGGTCACCATCGTGGACACCGCAGGGCTGCGGCACCGGAGAAAAGTGCGCGACCCGGTCGACATGTTTTCGATGTCCCGGTCGATCGACGCCATCGATCGCTGCGACGCGGCCATCATGGTGGCGGACGCGACTCAGGGCGTCACGCGAGATGACGCCCGGATCGCCACCAGAGTCGTCGCCGCCGGGCGGGGGCTCGTGCTGGCGCTCAACAAGTGGGATCTGGTGGAGGGTGTCGATCCCGCGTCGCTGCCGGCGTATATCCGCGACCAGTTGCCCTTCGCGGCTTTCGCGCCCGTGTTCGCGATATCGGCCAAGACCGGCGCGGGCGTGATGGCCCCGCTTGAATCCGCCATCGACATCGCTTTCCGGATTCGCGCCGGGGTTCCCGCCAACGAAGTGGAGGCGCTGCTCAAGGCGGCTTGGACGTCTCATCCGCCGCCGAGGATGCGGGGGCGCCTTGTGAATCTCAAACACGCCGTCTGGAGGGCCGAACGCGACGGCGGAGCGCGCCGGCACCCGGGCGTGGAGCTCTCGATTGCCCCGCCGGGTCCGCTGCCCGCCGTCTACCGGCAGTATCTGCTGAACCGGTTGTATGCCGACGCGCGGTTTCGCGGCATCCCGATCACCATCGCCGTGAAAGAGCCGGAGCGCCTCAAGCGCCGGCGCGTCCGTCACGCCAGGGGCGGGAGGAGGACCCGATGAGCGCGGCGCAGGCGGCGGCATGGATCGGCGCGTATCTGTTGGGCTCGGTGCCGACGGGATTCCTGGTGGTGCGGGCGCTGGCCCACGTCGACGTGCGCACGGTCGGCAGCGGCGGCACCGGCGCGACGAACGCCGGCCGGGTCCTGGGCCGGCGCGGAGCGGTGCTGGTGTTCGTCCTGGACATGGCGAAGGGGTGGCTGGCGGTGCGCGTCCTGGCCCCATGGGGCGGGGGAGGGGCGGATCCGCTCATGGAGTGGAGTTGCGCGCTGTTGGCGGTCGCGGGCCACTGCTATCCGGCATGGCTCGGGTTCCGCGGAGGCAAAGGTGTCGCCACGACGGTCGGCGCGCTGGCCGGCATGTTGCCGGTGTTGGCGCTCGTGTTTGCGGCGGTCTGGGCGGGCTGCGCCGCCGTCTGGCGATTCGTCTCCGTGGGGTCGATGGCCGGCGCCGTAGCCGTTCCGGTCGCGCAGGCGGCGTTGGGTCTGTCCGTCGGCGAAACGGGCTTCGGGATCTTGCTCGCGCTGCTCATCGCGCTGCGCCACCGCGAGAATGTCCGCCGCCTCGTGCGCGGCACCGAACCCAAGATCGGCCGATCGTCATCTGCATCGAAATAACAGCGGGTCCGAAGCTGGAGCGCCTTGGGGCGCGGGGCGCGGCGTGAGAATGACCATGAGAAGATAGAAGGAAGAAGGTAGAAGGTAGAGAAAGCAAAACGACCATTTTCGTTCCACCCTCCACCCGCCACCCCCCACCTTCCACCTTCTCACAATGACGCGATGGCCCCTCGCCTCATTCCCCGTGCCCCGGATACGGATGGACTGACGGAACAGACGGAATTGACCAAGCTCAAACGGTGAAGCTCGGCGACACGATGATTGACAACGGTGGAAACTCAGCTACAATGGTGCCCACGGTACATGGCCACAGATCCGACGAGCCAGCTTGAGCTGTTTCAATTTTCTGACCGGACGGCTCCCAAGCCGCACCGCGAAACACTGGGCTGGTTGCAGCTGACGTTCCGCTATGATCAGCTCGTCCTGGTGGGGATCGGCGGTCTGCTCGCGCTGACGGCGGTGTTCGCGCTGGGTGTCGAGCGCGGCAAGCAGTTGGCGAGGACCGAGCGCGCTCTGCTCGTCCGGCGGATTGCCAAGCCCGCCGCGGCGCCGGAGCCGGCTGCGGCCGCGCCCGCACCCGCCGAGGAACCAGCGGCGCCTGCGAATCCGCCGGCTCTCACCGCGGCTCAGGCGGACGCAACGCGGTACGTGGTCCAGGTGGTCACGTACAGCCGGCCTCAACTGGCGACGAGGGAGCTTGAACGGCTTCGGGCGAGCGGAGAACTGGCATTCCTCGCGGACCGGCGCGGCCAGACCGTGCTGTATGTGGGCCCGTTCGAGTCGAAAGACAACGCCAAGCGTAAACTCAGCACGCTGCGGCAGACCTATCGCGATTGTTTCATGAGGACCCTGTAACGATGTCCATACACCCATCGCTTCGCTCGCGCAAGGCGTCGACCGGCGCGCTCAGGAACGTCCTGAAGCGCTTCGAGCGCGTCCGGCATCTACAGGAGCGCGGCACGTGGACGGACGGCCGTTCGGTCTACGGGCTGCCCAAGATCAAGCAGACCAAGGTCAAGGCCCGCAAGAGCGCCGCCAAGGAAACCGAGGCGGCCGCCGCGGCTCCGGCGGCGCCGGGCGCCGCCGGCTCGACGGCTGCGTAGAAATTTCGCGAAGCGAAATTTCTGAATCGAGAAAGACGCAGAATGCTGCACCCCGGCGGACAGCCGGGGTGTTGTTGTCTTGTGAATCCATGCCGCAATCCATCGCGTTCGCATCCAGGCGTCCCGCCGGCCCTCCGGGAGAGGAAGTGCGCCCCGGCCGCGGGGTTCCCGTCGCGTCCGTGAGCCGCATGCAGCGCATCGACGAGGAGGCGATCGGGCGGTTCCGCATCCCCCGCCTGCTCTTGATGGAGCACGCGGGGCTTGCGCTGGCGCACACCGTGCACCATCTCCTTCCGGATCCGACGGCTCCGCTCCTGGTCTGCTGCGGCACCGGCTACAACGGCGGGGACGGCCTGGCCGCCGCGCGCCATCTCGCCCTCTGGGGGTATCGCCCGTGCATCCTCATCGCCGGCTCTCTCGAGGGCCTCCGCGAGGAATGCGCGGCGTTCGCCGCCATGGCCCGCGCCGCGGGGCTCGTGATCGAATCGCCTCCGGCTCCCGGCGCCCGCGGCCCGCACGCGCGCGCGTGGTCCGAGTACGGCGGCATCATCGACGCGTTGCTCGGCATCGGGCTGCGCGGCGAGGTGCGTCAGCCCGAACGGGACCTGATCGAGGCCATCAACGGCTCGGGCGCACCGGTCATCGCGGCGGACGTCCCCTCGGGGCTCGACGCCGACTCGGGTCGCCCGCTCGGCGCGGCGATCCGCGCGGCCGCTACCATCGCGTTCGGCCTGCCGAAGCGCGGCTGCCTGGCCCCCGGAGCCGCCGCCTACACGGGCCGGCTGTTCGTCCATCCGATCGGAATTCCGCCGAGCCTGCTGGAGCCCGAAGGCCCATGAGCCGTCGGCATCGCGCGATTCGCGTGTCGCTGGGTCCGCGCTCGTATCCGATCGTGCTGGCCGGCTCCTTCGCCGGGCTGCCGGGCGAGATGCGGCGGCTTGCGCTGCCGCGCCTCGCGTGGGTCGTCTCGCACGCGCGGCTGCTCGCGACGCACGGACGGCCGCTGTGCGCGTCGCTTGAGCGCGGCGGATGGACCGTCCGCGTGATCACGGTGCCGGAGTCGGAGCGCGCCAAATCGTTCGCGACGGCGCGCCGGGTGATGGCTCGCGTCGCGCGCGGCAGCCCGATGCGGGTGCCGGTGCTCGTGGCCTTCGGCGGGGGCGTGGTCGGAGATCTCGCGGGGTTCGTCGCGTCCGTGTACCGCCGCGGCGTGCCCTACGTGCAGGTCGCCACGACGCTGCTCGCGCAGGTCGATTCGGCCATCGGCGGGAAGGTCGCCATCGATCTTCCGGAAGGGAAGAATCTCATCGGCGCCTATCACCAGCCGCGCCTCGTCTGGAACCATCTGGGTCTCCTGCGTACGCTGCCGCCGCGCCAGCGCCGGTCGGGGCTGGCCGAGGTGCTGAAGTACGGCGTCATCGCGGATCCGTGGCTCTGGCGGTATCTGGAGCGCCGCCTGGATGCGTGTCTGGCGCTGACGCCGGGCGCCGCCCGCGTGATGGTGGAGCGCTCGTGCGCCGTCAAGGCGCGCGTGGTGTCCCTCGATGAGCGGGAAACCCGGGGACCCAGACTGCATCTCAACTACGGGCACACGATCGGGCACGCGCTGGAGACGGTCACGGGGTACCGGCGATTCACGCACGGCGAAGCGATCGCCGTCGGGATGTGCGCCGCGGCGCACTTGAGCGCCGCCCTCGGGCGCTGTTCGTCCGGCGACGCGGATCGCATCGAGAGCCTGATCCTGGCCGCGGGACTCCCCGTGCGCGCCGATGGGGTGGATCCGGAGGCGGTGCTCATGGCGCTTCGCTACGACAAAAAGTTCGTGCGGGGACGCGCCCGCTGGGTGCTGCCGACCCGCATCGGACGGGTGATCGTGGCTGAGGACGTGCCGGAGGCCGCGGTGCGGGCCACGGTCCGCCGGTACGTGCGCAAGCGAGGAGGAGTCCGGCATGGCTGAGGCGCGAATGGAGCCCGTGGGGCGGGTGACGGGGTTCTTCTCGAAAGCGTCGGTTGCGGTGGTCGATCTCAGCGGGGCGCTGGCGGTGGGCGATCAGATCTACATCAAGGGGCACACGACGGACCTCCAGCAGGCGGTGGACTCCCTGCAGGTGGACCACCAGGCCGTGACGCAGGGGTCGCCGGGGCAGACCGTCGGGTTGAAGGTTGCCGGGCGCTGCCGCCCGCACGACCTGATCTATCGTCTTGCCGCGTGACGGCGCGCGTGCCGTTCCAACAACGTCGGAGCGGGACGGCCCCGGGTCCTAGGACCCGAGCTCGAGCGTCAACTCCGTGCCGTTGGCGCGGCGCAGCGTGACATCCCGCTCCCGCACGGCCGTGAGCGTCGCGGAGCCGATCGTCTCGCCGACCGTCACGATCCTCCCATTGATGATGGCGTACGAGCGGCCGTCTCCGAAGACGATGCCGGAGAGTTCCAGGGTTCCGGGCCGCCTGGCGGGAGGAGCGGGGATGGCCGACGGGGTCGCCTCAGGGTCACGGGCCGGGATGGTCGCGGGCTCAGGCGCCGGCGGGTCTCCCACGAATCGTCCGCCGATCACGGCCACCCCCCAGATCCCGAGCACGATGAGGCCGAGCACCGCCATGCCGAGCGCGGGGGGGCGCGTGGGTTCGGATTCGGCTTCGCCCTGCGTCTGCCAGGCATGCGCAGCGGGATCCGTCTTGGACGGCGCCTGAGCCGCGCCGGGCTTGGGCGGGGTGCGGACGCGCTTCAAGGTCGGATCGCGGTCGCGCCGAAGCGCTTCGTCAATGAGGCTCATCCGGTCCTCCCTCATCAGGCCGGTCTCGGTCGTCGTCCTGGACCTGACCCGACAGCTCGCGGAAGCTGCGGCGTACGATCTCCCCGTCCACCCGCTTGACCCGGAGAATGTAGCAGGCCAGGAGGCAGCGGTCGCACAGCACGTTGATGAGCCGCGGGACGCCCTTGGCATAGCGGTGCACGAGCTCCGTCGCGTCCGGCGTCCATTCGAGCGTCCCGTCCGCTCCGGCGGTTCTGAGACGGTGCTCGATGTACGTGCGGACCTCGTCCAGATCGAGCGGGCTGATGTGGTACCGGACGGCGATCCGCTGGCGGAGCTGCTCGAGCTGGGGCTGGGCGAGCTTCTCGCGCAGCTGGGGCTGGCCGACGAGGATGATCTGGATCAGCTTGTCCTTGTCCGTCTCGAAGTTCGAGATCATCCGGATCTGCTCCAGGAGGCGCAGGCTGAGATTCTGGGCCTCATCGATGATGACCGCGGTGTTGCGGCCGAGCTCCGCCTGCTCCAGGAGGAACTGGTTCAGCTGGGTGAACAGGCCGAGCCGGTTGCCCCTGGACGGGTTCAGGCCGAAGTCCTCCACGATGGCGTGCAACAGCTGCAGCTCCGACAGGTTCGAGTGGAGGATGAGCGCCGTCCGGGTCGTCTCGTCGAGGTGGCGCAGGAGCGACTTGCATAGCGTCGTCTTGCCGGAGCCGATCTCGCCGGTGATGGCCACGAAGCCCTTGCGCTCGCGGATCCCGTAGATCATGTGCGAGAGCGCCTCCCGGTGCTTGCGCGAGAGGTAGAGGAAGGACGGATCGGACGTGACCGAGAACGGCTTTTCGCGCAATCCGAGAAATTCGAGATACATGGCTCTCCCTTTTCGCTCAGCACGCCATTGTAGCTTGGCATGGACGGAGGCGCAACGGGGGCCTCGGGTCAGCGACAAGCGACAAGCAACGAGGGGCCAGCAACCGTGAACCAGGCTCGTTGCCGATCAGGTCTGAAGCTGGATGCTGGAAGCTTGAAGCTGGAACTACTCATTCCAGCCTCCAGCGTCCAGCCTCCAGCTTCCGACCACTGAACGCCACGGTACACGTTGCACGGCACACGATGATAGCCCGCCCCTCGCCCCGTGCCCCGTCTCTGGACTTGTCACCTGTCACTAGTCACGCACTTCTTTGATCACAGACCCCAGGGAGACCCCAGGGAGGCTGGCGACACCCGGACGTGCATGGTAGAATACCCGTTCAGATATGCGACCCGCCACAAAGGACACCAAGCCATGAAACAGACAGTTCGTGACATCGACGTCAAGGGCAAGCGGGTGCTGATCCGGGTGGATTTCAACGTGCCGCTCGAGAAGAGCTCGGGCGCGATCACGGACGACACCCGCATCAGGGAAAGCCTCCCGACCATCCGCCACTGCCTCGAGCAGGGCTCGCGGGTGATCCTCATGAGCCATTTGGGCCGCCCGAAGGGCCAGCGCGTGGCGTCCATGTCGCTGCGTCCCGTGGCGGAACGGCTGGGGGCGCTCGTGGGGCGCCCGGTGCGGTTTTCCGAGTCCGCCATCGGTCCGGAGGCCGAACGCGCGGTCTCGGCGCTGAAGCCCGGGGAACTGCTACTCTTGGAGAACCTGCGGTTCATGCCGGAGGAGGAGAAGAACGACCCCGGGCTGGCGCGGCAGCTGGCACGCCTCGGGGACGTCTTCGTGAACGACGCGTTCGGGAGCGCGCACCGCGCGCATGCGTCGACCGAAGGCGTGGCGCACCATCTGCCCGCCGTCGCGGGATTCCTGATGGAGAAAGAGATCCGGTATCTCGATGAGGCGCTCGCCGAGCCTGCGCGGCCCTACGTCGCGATTCTCGGCGGGGCGAAAGTCTCGGACAAGATCGGCGTCCTCACCCGGCTGCTCGAGCGGGTGGACCGCGTGCTGATCGGCGGCGGGATGGCCTACACGTTCCTCAAGGCGCAGGGGCGCGCGATCGGATCCTCGAAGCTCGAAGCGGACAAGGTGGAGCTGGCGGGCGCGCTGCTGGCGGACGCGGCGCGGCGGAAGGTCGAACTCGTGCTGCCGAGGGACCACGTCATCACGACGTCGCTCGAAGACGGCAGCGACATGCAGCGCACCGCAGGCGCGGACATTCCCGAGGGGTGGCTGGGCGCGGACATCGGCCCCGAGAGCGTGCGGGAGTTCCTGCGGGCGCTGGGGGGCGCCAAGACGGTGATCTGGAACGGCCCGGTCGGCGTGTTCGAGCAGCCGCGGTTCGCGGAGGGCAGCCTGGCCGTCGCCAGGGCGCTGGCCGCGCTCGATGGGACCACCGTCATCGGGGGCGGGGATACGGCCGCGTGCGTCCAGCAGTTCGGACTCGCGAAGACCATGAGCCATATCTCGACCGGCGGCGGGGCGTCGCTGGAATTTCTCGAGGGCAAGGTGCTGCCGGGGATCGCGATTCTCAGGGACCGCTCCGAAACGGCCGCGGCCCGTCCCGGAGCGCCGTGAGATGCGCCGGCCGATCGTCGCAGGCAACTGGAAGTGCCACCTGACCGTGCCGGAGGCCACCGAGCTCGTGCAGCAGCTCGTGTCCGGCTGCGACACGGACGCGGTGGACGTGGTGGTCTGTCCCGCGTTTACCGCGCTCGCGCCGGTGGGCGTCCTGCTGGAGGGTTCCGTGTTGCAGCTGGGAGCGCAGGACGTCTTCTGGGAGGCGCAGGGCGCGTTCACCGGCGAGGTGTCTCCCGCCATGCTCCGGGACGTCGGGTGCCGCTACGTGATCGTCGGGCATTCGGAGCGGCGGCGGGTGTTCGGCGAATCCGACGAGACGGTCCGGCGGAAACTGCGCGCGGTCTTCGCGCACAACCTCAAGCCGATCCTCTGCATCGGGGAGACGCTCGAGGAGCGCGAGGCGGGCCGCACGGCTGCGGTGCTGGAGCGCCAGCTGGAGGGCGCGCTCGAGGGGGCCGATCCCGCCGAGTGCGAGCGGCTCGTCGTGGCGTATGAGCCGGTTTGGGCGATCGGGACCGGGAGGCACGCCGCGCCCGAGCAGGCGCAGGAGGCGCATCAGACGATCCGCCGGTGGCTCGCCGGGCGGCTGGGCGAGCGGACGGCCAAGTCGGTGCGGATTCAGTACGGCGGCAGCGTGACGGCGGTCAACGCCGGCGCGCTGCTCGGGCAGCCCGACGTGGACGGCGCGCTCGTGGGCGGGGCGAGCCTCAAGGCGGGCAGTTTCGGCACGATCGTGAAGGCGGCCCACGAAACGCAGGCGGTGAACCGGTGATGTACTACGTGATTCTGGCGGTCCATGTGCTCGTGTGTGTGTTGCTCATCGTCATCATCCTCGTGCAGGGCGGGCGGGGCGGGCTGGGCGAAGCGCTCGGCGGATCCGGTTCGCAGTCGCTCTTCGGCGGGGGCACGAACGTCGTGATCGCGAAAGTCACCGCCGTCGGCGGCGCCGTCTTCATGGCGACGTGCCTGACGCTGGCGCTCCTGTCGGCCGCGCGGGGCCGTTCGGTCATCGAACGGGTCCCGGCCACGCTGCCGGACGTGTTCCCGGCGGCGCTGCCGCAGGCAGATGCACAGCGGTTGCCGGCTCCTCCGGCGAGCGCCCAGCCGGAGCCGGAGGCGGCGGCTCCCGAGGGCACCCCGGAGCCGGCCGGGACTCTCACGCCGGAATAACCCCCGTGCGCGCGCCCACGCGTGGACAGTTCGACCCGGAGGAACGGCGCGCCCGTCCGGTCGGCCGGGCGGCGATGGTGTGCGCCCTGGCGGCGGCGCTGGCCGGATGCGGCGGACACCCCCGCGCGCCGGAGCCGCCGCAGGCGCCCGCGGACGCGCCGGAATCCTCCGGGACATCCGAACCGCGCGTCGGCGGCACGATCACCCTCTCAGCCACAGCGGACCCCAAATCCTTCAATCCCATCGTGGCCATGGAGACGTCCACCACGGCGGTGACGGGCCTGATCTTCGAAGGGCTCACCCGGACCAACGGGATCACGACGGAGGTGGAGCCCGCGCTGGCGGAATCCTGGGAGGTCAGCGAGGACGGTCTCCGATGGATCTTCCGGCTCCGGCGGGACGTCTCCTGGTCAGACGGCATGCCGTTCACGTCCGAGGACGTCGTCTTCACCTACCGGGACCTGATCTTCAATCTCCAGGTTCCGTCCAGCTCCAGGGACATCTTCACCATCGAAGGCCGCCCGATCGAGGTCCGGGCCGTGGACCCCCACACGGTGGAGTTCGTCACGGCCACGCCCTTCGCGCCGTTTCTCAGGGCGCTCGGCCAGGAGATCCTGCCGGCGCACCGGCTTCGCCGGGCGGTGGCCGCGGGGACGTTCGCCTCGACTTTGGGTCTCGATACGCCGCCTGAGGACATCATCGGGACCGGCCCGTTCCGGCTCATCGAGTATCTCCCGGGGCAATACGCGCGCTTCGTGCGCAACGAGCGCTACTGGCGCCGGGACGCGGACGGCCGGGCGCTGCCGTATCTCGAGGAAGTGCGGATGATGTTCGTCCAGAGCCCGGATGTGGCGCTCCTCAAGTTCCAGGAAGGGGAGCTGGACCTCTACAGCCTGCGCTCGTCGGACTACAAGATCCTGAAGCCGGGGGAGCGCGCAGGCGGCTACACGGTGTTTGAGCTGGGGCCCGCCTTCGGCACCAACTTCCTCGTGTTCAATCAGAACCGGTCGGCCAACCCCGAGACCGGGCGGGCGGCCGTCCCCCCGCACAAGCTGGCCTGGTTCACCGACCGCGCGTTCCGGCGGGCCGTGGCCCGCGCCATCGACAAACCGGGCATCATCGAGATCGTCATGGACGGCCTCGGCTATCCCCAGCACGGCCCCATGAGCCCCTCGGCGGGCGCGTTTTACACCCCGGACGTGCCGGCGTATCCCTATGACGTGGCGCGCGCGCGCGCGGCGCTCGCGGAGGCGGGGTACCGCGATACCGACGGCGACGGGATCGTCGAGGATCCGGGCGGGCGGAAGGTCGAGTTCACGCTCTTCACGAACGCGGACAACACCGACCGGGTGCAGATCGCCAACTTGATCCGCAAGGACCTGGAGCGCCTCGGATTCAAGGTTCATTTCACGCAGCTGGAGTTCAACGCGCTTGTGACGAAACTGAACGCGACCTACGACTGGGATGCCATCATCATCGGCCTGACGGGAGGGATCGAACCTCATTTCGGCAAAAATGTCTGGCACTCGAGCGGCCATCTGCACATGTGGCATCCACGGCAGCCGGAGCCCGCCGCTCCGTGGGAAGCCGAGATCGACCGGATCTTCGACCGTGCGGTCCAGGAGCTCGACCCCGCCGCGCGCAAGGCGCTGTACGACCGCTGGCAGGTCATCGTCGCTGAGGAGCTGCCCGTCATCTACACGGTCCTGCCGCCGGCGCTGACCGCGGTGCGCGACCGGTTCGGCAATCTCCGCCCCACGGCCTTCGGGGGCGCCCTGCACAACCTCGAGGAACTGTACGTGCTCGACGGCCAATGATTCCACAGAGACACAGAGCGGAACGTCCGAGTACACCACAGATGTCACAGAGTGCGCTCGGAAATTTGATGAAGGTTTCCATGTTGAAACTTCTATTTCTACCTTCCACCGTCCACCTTCCACCTTCCACCTTCTTGCGTGGATGTCATGGTCCAATGCCCCATTCCCCGTGCCCCGATCTCAGACGGACTGACGGACCTGACGGACCTGACGGACCTGACGGAACCGACGGAATAGACGGAACCGACGGACTCCGGTCCCGTCTCGCCATCCCGGCGTGGTGGCAACAGTGATCTGAGGCTCCCGAGATGCTGCAATACGTCGTCCGGCGTGTCATCGTGGCGATCCCGCTGCTGTTGGCGATGTCGTTCGTGACCTTCATGTTCATCCAGGCCGCGCCGGGCGATTACTTCGATCTCCTCCGCCAGAATCCCCAAATCTCCGAGGCGGTGATTGACGCGCTCCGGGCGCAGTACCGCCTGGATCAGCCGCCGCTCATCCAGTACGGCTCATGGCTGTGGCATCTTCTGCAGGGGGACCTGGGGTACTCGTTCGCGTATAAGGCGCCGGTCGCCGCCGTCATCGCCGGCCGGATCGGCAATACGCTCATCCTCACGGGCGTGGCGATGATCCTCGCCTGGCTGATGGCGATTCCGCTGGGCATTTACGGGGCGTTCCGTCACCAGACCGCTGCTGACCGCGCGCTCAGCTTCTTCGCCTACGTCGGGATGTCGATCCCGAATTTCTTCCTGGCGCTCCTCCTCCTCTACCTGGCGTCGCTGACCGGCTGGCTTCCCCTGGGCGGGATGCGCTCGGCGGGCTTCGCGGCGCTGTCCTGGCCGTCGAAGGTGGGGGACCTGGCCGCCCACCTGGCGATTCCGGCGCTCGTCATCTCCACGGCCTCGCTGGCGGGACTGCAGCGGCTCATGCGCGGCAACACGCTCGAAGTGCTCCGGGCGCCGTTCGTCGTGACCGCACGCGCCAAGGGGCTCACCGAGCGCCGCGTCCGGTACGTGCACGTCCTGCGCAACGCGATCAATCCGATGATCACGATCTTCGGCTACGAGCTCTCCTCGCTGCTGGGCGGAGCGGCGCTGACGGAGATCATCTGCAGCTGGCCGGGGCTGGGCTCGCTCATGCTCGGCGCCGTCCGGCAGCAGGACCTGTTTCTGGTCATGGGCAGCATGCTGATGGGCGGGATCATGCTGCTCGGCGGCAACCTGATTGCGGACCTGCTGCTGGCGTGGTCGGATCCCCGGATTCGCTATGGGCGCATCTGAGCGGGTCGGCGTCAGCCCCCTCCGGCGGGGGCTCGGGCGCCTGCGGCGCAACGGGGTGGCGATGGCGAGCGCGGTGGCGCTGGGCGCGATGTACCTGGCGGCCGCGGCGGCGGGCTTCGTGGCGCCGTACCATTACGACGACGAGCGGCGCGATCTCTCCTACCATCCGCCGAGCGCCGTCCGCGTCGTGGACGCGGAGGGCCGCTGGCGCCGCCCGTTCGTGTACGCCACGACGATGGAGTTCGACGCCTACCGGCGCCGGCACGTCACCGAGGACCGGACCCGGCGCTATCCCATCGGGTTCTTCGTCCGCGGCGAGCCGTACCGCCTCTTCTGGCTGATCCCCTGCGACCGGCACCTGTTCGGCGTGGCGGCGCCCGCGCGGCTGTATGTGGCCGGCGCGGATTCCCGGGGCCGTGATCTCTTCAGCCGATTGGTGTCCGGGTCTCAGGTGTCGCTCTCGATCGGCCTGGTCGGCGTGTGCGTCACGTTCACGCTGGGCATGTTCGTGGGGGGGCTGGCAGGGTTCTACGGGGGCTGGGCGGACGAGCTCATCATGCGGCTGTGCGAGATGATCATGATGATCCCGGGCTTCTATCTCCTCCTGGCGTTGCGCGCGGCGTTCCCGCCCGAGCTGTCCTCGGTCGAGGTGTACGTGCTCATCGTCATCATGATGTCGTTCATCGGCTGGGCGGGCCTGGCCCGCGTCATCCGGGGGATGGTGCTGTCGCTCCGGGAGCGGGAGTACGTCGTGGCGGCGCGCGCGGCGGGGCGGGGGTCCGTCGGCATCGTCTTCAGCCACCTCTTGCCGAACACGGTCTCGTACGCGGTGGTGGCGGCCACGCTGTCCGTGCCCGGATACATCCTGGGGGAGAGCGCGCTCAGCCTGCTCGGACTCGGCATTCAGGACCCGCACGCCAGCTGGGGGAATTTATTGTCCGAAGCGATGAACGTTTCGCAGCTGGCGTTTCACCCCTGGGTGCTGTGGCCCGGCGTGTGCATCTTCGCGACGGTGATGGCGTACAACTTCCTCGGGGACGGGTTGCGGGACGCGTTCGACCCACGGCTGGAAACGGCCCGCCGTTAATCGAAAACAACCATGCCAAATTCGGAATGCGGAATGCGGAATTCGGAATGGGCGTTCACAGGAATCATTCCGCATTCCCAATTCCGAATTCCGCATTTGGCAATCATGCCGCAGACGATGGAGGGTGCGCGCATTCGGATGACTGGAGATGGCGGCGCTGCTTGAAATCGAAGGTCTCCACGTGCTGTTCCGGACCGACCGCGGCCTCGTGCGGGCGGTCAACGGGGCGAGCCTTCGCGTCGGCGAGGGAGACACCGTCGGGCTGGTGGGGGAGTCCGGCTGCGGCAAGAGCGTCACGGCCTCAGCCGTGCTGGGGCTGGTGCCGTCGCCGCCGGGGGAGCTCGCGGCGGGGCGGATTCTGTTCGACGGCCGCGATCTCGCGCGGGCATCCCGGGAGGAGCTGCGCCGCGTGCGGGGCGCCAAGATCGGCATGGTGTTCCAGGACCCGCTCAGCGCGCTCAATCCCGTGCTCACCATCGAGGCGCAGCTGACGGAAACGCTGCACGCGCACGAGCGGCTCAGCCGGGCGGACGCGCGCGCGCGGGCGCTGGAGGCGCTCCGGGACGTGGGGCTGCCGGATCCGGCGCAGCATCTCAAGGCCTACCCGCACCAGCTCTCGGGAGGGATGCGCCAGCGGGTGATGATCGCCATGGCGATCGTGCTGCGCCCGGCGCTGCTCATTGCGGATGAGCCGACGACCGCGCTCGATGTCACGGTGCAGGCGCAGCTCATCGCGCTCCTGCGGGAGCTAAAGCGGCGGCATCGCATGGCGATGCTGCTGATCAGCCACGATCTCGGCGTCGTCGTCCAGCTGGCGGAGCGCATCGCCGTGATGTACGCGGGCCATGTCGTCGAAGAAGCACCGACGGTCGAGTTGTTCCGCCGGCCCCGGCATCCGTACACCCGGGGCCTGCTGGAGGCGGTGCCGGGACGCGGCACTCCGGCGCGGGGAATCCCCGGCGCCGTGCCGGATGCGGCGGCGCTGCCGGGCGGGTGCCCGTTTCATCCGCGCTGCCCGCGCGCGCAGACGCGCTGCCGCGAGGTGTTCCCGGACGATACCGGATCGCTCGGGCGCCGCTTCGCCTGCCACAATCCCGAGCCGGAGCCGCCCGATGGCGCTTGAGGCGCGGGGGCTCACCAAGCGGTTCCCGGTCCTCGGCGGGCTGATGCGGCGGCCCACGGCGTGGGTCCGCGCCGTCGACCGGGTGACGCTGACGCTCGACCGGGGCGAGACGCTGGGCGTGGTGGGAGAGAGCGGCTGCGGCAAGACCACCCTGGGCCGGCTGGTGCTGGGGCTGCTCCGTCCCGAGGAGGGCGAGGTGATGCTGGACGGAGCGCCGCTCGGGCGCGCGCTGCGCGACGACGCCCGCGGGACGCGCCGCCGCATGCAGATCATCTTTCAGGATCCGCTGGACTCCCTCGATCCCCGCTGGACGATCGCGCAGAGCATCGCCGAGCCGCTTCGGGCCTGCGGCGGCTTCGGCGCGCGCGAGCTCCGCCGGCGGGTGCGGGAGGCGCTGGAGTCCGTGCAGCTGGCGGAGGACCTCGCGCAGGCCTATCCGCACGAGCTGAGCGGCGGCCAGCGCCAGCGCGCGGGAATCGCGCGCGCGGTCGCCGTCGAGCCGGCGTACATCGTCTGCGATGAGCCCGTGAGCTCGCTGGACCTCTCCATTCAGGCGCAGGTCCTCGACGTGCTCCTCCGGCTCCAGCGCGAGCGGAACATCGGGTATCTGTTCATTTCCCACGACCTGGGCGTCGTCGAAGCGGTGAGCCGCCGGGTGGCGGTGATGTATCTCGGCGCCGTCGTCGAACTCGCGCCGGCCGGCGAGCTGCTGCGCCGCCCGTGGCATCCCTACACGGAGGCGCTGCTGGCGGCGGTGCCGCGGCCGGATCCCGACGCGGCCGGCGGCGTCCAGCCCCTGGGCGGGGAGCCCCCCTCGGCGGCGCAGCTGCCGTCCGGGTGCCGTTTCAGGACGCGCTGTCCGCTCGCCGAGGAGCGCTGCGCAAGGGAAGAGCCGCCCCTCGTTGAGAAGGAACCCGGGCGCTTCGTCGCGTGCCATTTCCGCCCGTAACACTTCTTGAGGGGCGCGGGGCGAGCGGGCATGAGATGATAGAAGATGGATGGTAGAAGGTAGAAGGTGGACGGCAGAAGGTAGAAGATGGACACACATGCTGCTTGTTCTACCTTCTAGCGTCCATCTTTTATTTTCTACGTCACGTGCGATGGGTAACCGACGACGAACGATGGACGACGGACGAGCATGATCAACCCTTATGAAATCGCACAGCTTGCGCATGCACATCACTCATCGCTATAATACGACCTTACATCTCGTCGCCGCCCCGGACCGCTAGGGGACGACGACGGGACTCCCCATGGACCAGCTCTGGCACGCGAGTCTTCCGCTCTTCGTCGCGCTGGACGGCGTCGGGCTGCTGCCGGTCTTCTGGGCGCTCTCGCATCACTTGACCCCGCGGGAACGCCGGCGCGCGGCGGCCGAGGCCGTCATCACGGCGCTCCTGGTGACGCTGGCGTTTCTGCTTGTGAGCGGGTCGGTGTTCGCGCTCATGGGCCTGACGCTCTCGGACATCATGATCGCCGGCGGGGCGATCCTGATCGTGCTGTGCCTGCGCGATCTGCTGCTGTCCGACAAACCGGCGCCATCGGGCATCGCGGCGCCGGGCGTCGTGCCGCTGGGCGTGCCGCTCTTGGCGGGGCCGGCGGTGCTCACGACGGTCCTCCTGGTCCGGGACCAGCACGGCTGGCTGCTGACCCTGATCGCGCTGGCGCTGAACATGCTCATCGTGTGGGTGATCCTTCGGTATTCCGGCACGCTGCTGCGATGGCTGGGACGGGACGGCGCGCAGGTCATCTCGAAGATCTTCAGTCTGATTCTGACTGCGTACGGCGTCATGCTGATCCGGCGGGGGCTGGTGGCCGTGCTCGGGTGAGAACGACGACGGAGGAGTATCATGCTGCGCATCGGATCGACCACGTCTGAATCACGGCTGATCGTCGGGACGGGGAAATACGCCTCGTTTCCGCTCATGCGGGAGGCGATCGAGGCCTCGGGGGCCCGGATCGTGACTGTCGCCGTGCGGCGGGTGAGTCTCCAGCGGGGCGCCGGGGAAAGTCTCCTGGACTATCTGGACCCGGCGCGCGTGACGATTCTGCCCAACACCGCCGGCTGCTACACGGCTGAGGACGCCGTGCGGACCGCGCACCTGGCGCGGGAATCCGGATTGTCCGACCTGGTGAAGGTGGAGGTGATCGGCGACCGGAAGACGCTGCTGCCGGACACCGAGGCGCTGTTGAGCGCGACCCGCACGCTGGTCAGGGACGGATTCGTCGTCATGCCCTACACGAATGACGATCCGGTGATGGCGAAGAAATTGCAGGATGCGGGCGCGGCGTGCGTGATGCCGCTGGCCGCGCCGATCGGGTCGGGGCAGGGGATCCTCAACCCGCTAAGCATCCGGCTGCTCATGGAGGCGGTGACGATTCCGGTCATCGTGGATGCCGGCGTGGGCACGGCCTCGGATGCGGCGGAGGCGATGGAGCTTGGAGTGGACGGGGTGCTGATGAACACGGCGATCGCCGGGGCGAACGACCCGGTGAAGATGGCGCGCGCCATGCGGCTCGCCGTCGACGCGGGGCGGCAGGCGTTCGAAGCCGGTCGGATCCCCCGCCGCCCCTACGCGAGCGCCTCCAGCCCGGCCGAGGGCGTCGTCAGCCACGCGGGGCGCGCATGAGCGACCGGGGGGAACTGAAGCGGGTGCTTCGCTGGGTGGCGCTGTGTTATTTCCTTTCCGGGGCGCTGGGGCTCGTGTACCAGGTCCTGTGGCTGCGGAAGCTGATGCTCGTCTTCGGCAGCACCGTGTACGCGGTCAGCACGGTGCTGACCGTGTTCTTCGGCGGCCTGGCGTTGGGGAGCTGGCTGCTCGGCCGGTACATCGACCGCCACGGCGACGCGGGACTGCGCATCTACGCGTACCTCGAGCTCGGCATCGGCGCGTACGCGTTCCTGACGCCGTGGCTGTTCGAGGCCATCCAGCACCTGTACATCCCGGTGTACCGGAGCTCGGGCCTCTCGACGTCCGTGCTGGTCTCCGCGGCGTTCGGGTTGTCCCTGGCGATTCTGCTCTTGCCGACGACGCTGATGGGCGGAACGTTTCCGGTGTTGAGCCGGTTCCTGATCCGCTCGTCCGAGGAGCGGGGAGTGCGGATCGCCGACCTGTACGGGCTGAATACGGCCGGCGCGATGACCGGGACGCTCGGGGTGTATTTCATCGGCCTGCCGGTGCTGGGCGTCCTGCGGACCCTCTGGTGCGCCGGGGTCACCAATCTCGGGATCGGCGTCCTGTGCCTCATTTTCGACCGGCACCTTGAGTCGCTCGGATTCCGTCGCCAGGCGGCGTCTGCGCCGCCTGCGGCCGCGGCCGAGCCCACCCCCGCGAGCGAGCGGGGGGACGTGCGGTGGCTCTTGCTGGCGTTCGGGCTGTCGGGGTTTGCCGCCATCGCGTACGAAGTGGTGTGGACCCGGGCGCTCGGCCTGGTGCTGGGCAGCTCGATCTACGCGTTCTGCATCATCCTGGCGACGTATCTGGGCGGGATGGCCCTGGGGAGCTTTTACGCCAGGGGGACGCTCGAGCGCACTCCCGCAACGATCCGCCGCTTCATCGTGATCGAAGTGCTGCTGGCGGCGTGCGGGCTCATCGCGGTGATGCTCTTCAGACAGCTTCCGGAATGGCTGGTGAACCTGTGGCCGCTGTTCGGGCAGACGTTCGCGACGCTGACCTGGCTGCAGTTTCTCCTGAGCGCGTCGGTGATCATCATCCCGACGCTGCTCATGGGCTACCTGTTTCCGGTGGTCAGCGATCTGGTGACCCGCCGGTTCTCGCAGCTGGGGCAGCGGCTCGGCGCCGCGTACGCCATCAACACCCTCGGCGGCATCGCGGGCTCGTTCCTGACCGGGTTTGCGCTCATTCCGGTCTTCGGCCTCGCGTGGGCGGCGGTCACGGCGGCGCTGGTCAACCTCGTGGCGGCCGGGCTCATGTATCTGCGGTTCGAGGGCGGACCGGGATGGCGGCGCGTGGCGGTCGCCGCCCTCTCGGGCGGCCTGGCGATTGCGGTCAGCACCGAACTCGTCATCCCATCGTGGGAAGCTCGGGTGGTGACGGCCGGCGCGTACATGGACCCCGAGAACTTCCGGGAATCCTCGGTCCGGCAGGTCGCGTCCCGGGCGCAGCTGCTCTATTACAAGGACGGCCTGAACACGACGGTGAGCGTGCATCAGAGCGACGGGGTGCTGTACCTGAAAGTCGGAGGGAAGACGGACGCGTCGAACCGGCTGGACATGAGCACCCAGGTGTTGTCCGCGCATGTGCCGCTGCTGCTGCATCCGGATCCTGAGTCGGTGCTGGTGATCGGGCTGGGCAGCGGCATCACCTTCGGGCACGCGAGCCGGTATCCGGTGTCGAGGCTGGACTGCGCCGAGATCGAGGAGGGCGTGGTGGAAGGGGCGCGATGGTTCGGCGACTACAACTATCATGTGCATGACGACCCGCGCGCGACGATCCACATCGCGGACGGCCGCAATATCCTGCTGGCGAGCCCCAGGCGCTACGATGTGATCACCTGCGAGCCCTCCAATCCGTGGATGGCGGGAATCGCGAACCTGTTCACCAAGGAGTTCTACGAGCTGGCGAAACGGCGCCTGGAGCCGGGCGGCATCATGTGCCAGTGGGTCCATCTCTACCACATGTTCCCGCAGGATGTGAAGCTGGTCCTGCGGACGTTCCGGGAAGTCTTCCCGCACATGACCGTCTGGTGCACGATCCCGGGGGACCTGCTGCTGGTCGGCTCGGACTCGCCCCTGTCGCTGGACCGCGACCGGATCGCGGCGCGCATGGAGGACCCGAAGATCGCCGAGAGCCTCCGAGCGGCGAAGATCGACCGTCCCGAGCTGTTTTTCCAGGCGCTCTGGCTGGACCAGCGCGCGATCGATATGGTGACGTCGGATGTCACCTGGCTGCATGAAGATGACCTGCCCTCGCTCGAATTCAGCGCCCCCAAGGCGCTCTACGCGTCCGGGATGCTGAGCGCGAATTACAAGGGGCTGGAGCGCTTCCGGGTTGATCCGAAATCGGTCGTGCGAGGCTACGACACGGCGCGTGAAACCGCGGACTTTTACCGCGCGCTGGCCGGCCTCTGGGAGTTCCGCGATGAATCGTCGCGCGCGATGGAGGCGTGGGAGAAAGCCGTGGAGCTGGAGCCCTCCTCCGTCGAAGCCTGGAGCCGGCTGGGAGAGCTCCTGATGGGCTCGCAGAAGTTCCCGAAGGCGGAACGGGCGCTCGAACGGGCGGCCGAGCTCGATCCCGCCGATGTGATGTCCCGGCGCCTCTTGGGCCGCGTGGCCTGGAAGCACGGAGAGCCGGAGACGGCCGGGCGATGGTACGGGCAAGCGGCTGCGATCCGCCCGGCCGAGATGTCGTTCGCCCATGAGCTCGGGGATTTTTACCGCGATCAGCGCGATCACACGCGGGCGGCGGAATATTACCGTTCATCGATGACGCAGGGAGGCGGGGACCGCCTCGAAGTCGTGCTCGGCTACGCGCAGGCGCTGCGGGAGCTGGAGGCGTGGGCGGACGCCGAGGCGCTGCTGCGCTTCGGAATGCTCCGATATCCGGGGCAGGCCGCGATGCCGATGCTCCTGGGCAAGACGCTGATCGATCTGGGGCGGTTCCGGGAGGCCGAGAGCCTGTTCCGGCACACGCTGATGCTGGCGCCGAACGCGTCAGAGGCATTCTACGAGCTGGCGCAGTGCGCGCTGGAGCGCGGCTCGCCGGAGGACGCGATGAGGTACCTGAAGAGAACCCTCGGGGCGAGTCCGTATCATGAGGGCGCGTTGAAGCTACTCTATGAAGCCGGGCGGGAATCGAGCGCGGCGGCGCGCCTGACGGGAGAGTGACATGGCTCAACCGACGCAACCGGGCGTCGCGGGAGCGCGCCCGACACACCGCATTGCGGTCATCCCCGGAGACGGGACGGGCCCCGAAGTGGTGCGCGAAGGACGGAAGGTCCTCGACGCGGCCGCGCCGCGCTTCGGCTTTGCGATCGAATGGCGCGACTACCCGCTGGGGGGCGAGCAGTATCTGCGCACGGGTGAGACGCTGCCAGAGTCCGTGCTCCGCGAGCTGCGCGGGGCGGACGCGATCTATCTCGGCGCCATCGGCCATCCTGACGTCGCGCCCGGGATTCTCGAGCACGGCATCCTGCTCCGCCTGAGGTTCGAACTGGACCAGTACATCAACCTGCGGCCGGTCAAGCTGTTTCCGGGCGTCTGGACGCCGCTCCGGGACAAGGAGCCCTCCGACATCGATTTCGTCGTGGTCCGCGAAAACACCGAGGGGCTCTACAGCGGCGTCGGGGGGTTCCTCCGGCGCGGCACGGCCGAGGAGGTGGCGCTGCAGACGTCGGTGAACACCCGACGCGGGGTGGAGCGATGCCTCCGGTACGCGTTCGAGTACACGCGCCGGGCCGGACGGAAGAAGCTGACGCTGTGCGGCAAGACCAACGTGCTGACGTACGCGCACGATCTCTGGCAGCGCGCGTTCCGGGAGCTCGCCGCGTCCTACCCGGACGTGACGACGGACTATACTCACGTGGACGCGTGCTGCATGTGGATGGTCAAAAACCCGGAATGGTTTGACGTGATCGTGACCGACAACATGTTCGGCGACATCATCACGGACCTGGGCGCGATGATCCAGGGCGGGATGGGCATCGCGGCGGGAGCGAACCTCAACCCCGGCGGCGTGTCCATGTTCGAGCCGATCGGAGGGTCGGCGCCCAAGTACACGGGGAAGAACGTGATCAACCCGCTGGCCGCCGTGTGCGCGGGCGCGATGATGCTCGAGGAGCTGGGGCACCAGGACGCCGCCCGGGCGATCGAGCAGGCGGTGATGGACGTCACGGCGACGCGGCTCAAGAGCCTGGCGGCGGGGAAGATGGGGCACACGACGAGCGAGGTCGGAGACCTCGTCGTGGCGGCCCTTTCCGCCACACGGTCGCGAAGTCAATAACGCGAAATGTGGAATTCGGAGTTCGGAACGCGGAATTCCGCATTCCCAATTCCCCATTCCGAATTTGGCATAGGATGATGAAGGTCATTCGAACGGTCAATGTCGCGGTGGTGGGCGCTACGGGCGCGGTCGGCACGATGATGCTTCGCGTCCTGGAGGAGCGCCGGTTTCCCGTCGGGGAATTGACGGCGCTGGCCTCGCGGCGCTCGCGGGGCCGCCGCGTGCGATTCGGCGGCCGGTCGGTGCGCGTGCGGGAGCTGACCCGGGACGCGTTCGACGGGGTGGACCTCGCGCTCTTCAGCGCGGGCGCGGGGTGCAGCCTGGCGTTCGCGCCCGAGGCGGCGCGCAGGGGTGCCCTCGTCGTGGACAACTCGAGCGCGTTCCGGCTTGAGCCCGGAGTCCCCCTCGTGGTGCCGGAGGTCAATCCGGAAGCGGCCTCGCGTCACCGCGGCATCATCGCGAATCCCAATTGCTCCACCATCATCATGGTCGTGGCGCTGGAGCCGCTGCACCGGGCCGCGGGGCTGCGGCGGGTGGTGGTGTCCACGTACCAATCGGTGTCCGGAGCGGGAGCCCGGGCGATCCAGCAGCTCTGGCGGGAGAGCGGGCGGCTGGCCGGCCGGTGGCGCGCCTATGCCCCAGGCCGCGGCGTCGAGCAGGCCTGCGAGAAGCTGCGCGCGGCGGGCGCATCGGGCGGGCCGCTGCCGCACCGGATCGCCTGCAACGTGATTCCGCAGATCGACGTGATGCGCCCCGACGGCTACACGAAGGAAGAGTTCAAGATGCGGGCGGAGTCCAGGAAAATTATGGGCTTGCCGTCGCTGCGGTTGTCGGCGACGTGCGTGCGGGTCCCGGTCTACCTCGCGCACTCCGAGGCGGTCACGGCGGAGTTCGCGCGGCCGATCACCCCGGCCCGGGCGAGGGCGATCCTCCGCCGCTCGCCGGGGGTGGTGGTGATGGATGAGCCGGGGGAGGGACGCTACCCGATGCCCATCAATCTCGGCGGCCGCGACGCGGTGGGCGTGGGGCGGATCCGCCAGGATCCGGACGATCCGCGCATCCTGCACTTCTGGGCGGTCGGCGACAATGTGCGCAAGGGCGCTGCGACCAACGCGGTGCAGATCGCCGAGCTGCTCGTTGGGGCATCTGCGTAGCAGAGTTTCCAACGCGATGCCGACGCTGAAGCTGACCGTGGCGTACGACGGGACCCGCTACGCCGGCTGGCAGCGGCAGTCCGGCTCCGCCGGCGCGCGGCCGACCGTGCAGGAGACGCTGGAGCGGGCGCTCGGAACAATCCTGCGTGAGCGCGTGCGGGTGGTGGGCAGCGGACGGACCGACGCCGGCGTTCATGCCCTGGCGCAAGTCGCGCACGCGCGCGTGGCGAAGCCCGTGTCCTGCGCCCGGCTGCGCCGGTCGCTCCAAGCCCTCCTGCCCGGCGATCTGGCCGTGCTTCGGGTCGAGGAGGCGGCGAAGGACTTTCACGCCCGCTTCGACGCGAAGGAGAAGCGGTACCGGTACCGGATCTTCACGGGCCCCGTGCCGGATCCGTTCGCGCGGCCCTACGTCCACCACGTGCGGGCGCCGCTCAATGCGGCCCGCATGCGGCGGGAAGCCGCGGCGCTGCGGGGCCGGCATGACTTCCGGGCGCTCGCGAGGGCCGGGCACGGACGGCGCAGTACCGTGCGGGTCATCCGGAGCGTCGGACTCCGGCGGCGGGGCGAGGAGCTGTGGCTCGAGGTCATCGGCAGCGGGTTTCTGCACGCGATGGTGCGCAGCATCGCCGGGACGCTGATCGACGTTGGACGCGGCCGTCTGCCCGCGGGCACGCTTCCGCAGCTCCTGCGCGCAGGGCGCCGGGGCGGGGCGGGGACGACGGCCCCCGCGCGCGGACTCGTGCTGGTGTCGGTGAGGTACCGGGAGGGACGGCATGAACGCGCACGCGACTGATATGGAGCCGCATCGCGCCCAGTGGAAGACGCAGGCGGGATTCCTGCTCGCCGCAGTCGGATCCGCCGTCGGCCTGGGCAATATCTGGCGCTTCTCCTACGTGTCCTACGAAAACGGCGGCGGCGCGTTCCTGATCCCGTACTGCGTCGCCCTGCTCACCGCCGGCATTCCGCTGATGATCTTGGAGTTCGGCCTCGGGCACCGCATGCGCGGATCCGCCCCCATGAGCTTCGCCAAGCTCAACCCGCACTGGGAATGGCTGGGCTGGTGGATGGTCACGTTCGTGATGTTCGGGATCGCGCTGTTTTATTCCGTGATCGTTGCGTGGTGCGTGAACTATCTCGTCTTCGCGGCGGATCTGGCGTGGGGGACGGACCCGAACGCCTTCTTCTTCCAGGAGTTCCTCGGCGCAAGCGGCGGGCCGCAGGCCATCGGAGACGTCCAGTCGCCGATTCTGCTCGCGCTGCTCGTGGTCTGGGTCATCAACTGGCTGGTCGTGTTCTTCGGCGTCCAGCACGGCATCGAACAGGCCAACAAAGTCTTCATGCCGCTCCTGATCGTCCTGATGGCGGTGCTCGTCGTGTGGACGATGACGCTGCCCGGAGCGGGAGACGGGCTGGCGCGCTACCTGAAGCCGGATTTCAGCCGGCTGTGGGAGCCGCTCGTGTGGCGGGCGGCCTACGCCCAGGTCTTCTTCTCGCTGAGCCTCGGGTTCGGGATCATGATCGCGTACGCGTCGTACCTGCCGCGCAAGTCGAACATCAGCGTGAACGCGGCGATCACCTGCCTGGCCGACACGAGCTTCGCGATCTTCGCGGGGCTGGCGGTCTTCGGCACGCTGGGCTACATGGCGAACCAGACGGGGGTGCCCTTCGAGCAGGTGGTGACGAAGGGCCTCGGGCTCGCGTTCGTCGCCTATCCGCAGGCCATCAGCCTCCTGCCCAGCTTCGCCAGGCTCTTCGGCGTCCTGTTCTTTTTCGCGTTGATCGTCGCGGGCGTCTCCTCGCTCGTGTCCATCCTGGAAGCGTTCACCTCCTCGGTCATCGACAAGTTCCATTACCCGCGGCGGATCGTCGTCACGGTGCTGTCGGTCCTGGGGCTGCTGGGCGGCGCGTGCTTCACGACGGGGGCGGGGCTCTACTGGATCGACATCGTCGATCACGCCCTCAGCGAGTACGGGCTCTTCCTGGCCTGCGTCCTCCAGGCGCTGTTCGTCGGATGGGGCTTCCGGATTTCGAGGATCCGGGAGCACGTAAACGGCGTCTCGAGCTGGCGGATCGGGCGGTGGTGGGACTGGTGCATCCGGTTTGTCCTGCCGGCGGTGCTCCTGTGGCTGCTCATCGGAGGCATCGTGCAGGAAGTGCGCGAGCCGTACGGCGGCTACCCGTGGCTGGCGCTGGTGCTGCTGGGCAGGGACTGGCTCCTGGTGACGCTCATCGTCGCGCTGTTCGTCGCGGCGCGGCCCTGGCGGCGCCCGCTCGAGCGTGAGCAGCCGTGATCCGCGTCACGCGTCACGTGGGGCGGGGGGCCTGGGAGTGAAGGACGGAGAGCTCACGAGACGCTTGAGGCTGGAGGCCGGAACAACCGGACGGCGACAGCGCGCGTTCCAGCCTCTAGCTTCCAGCTTCTAGCTTCAGACTTGCTCAACAGAACGTCCCTGGTTGCCGGTCTCTGGTTGCTGAGGAGGACGAGGCGGCCATTGACAGCGAGGCAGCCGGGTGATACAATTCCGACACGTAGTTTCCTGCCTGAGGCGTCCCGCCTGCGGCGGGGCGACGCCATTGCGATGACGACGACCACATTTCCTCACACCAAGCAGTTTGTGCGCGATTGGGTGCTGATTGACGCGCGGGACCAGGTGCTGGGCCGGCTCGCCAGCCGGATCTCCTTGATCCTGCGCGGCAAGCATAAGCCCACGTTTACCCCGTTTTTGGATACCGGGGACATGGTGGTCGTGATCAACGTCGAGCGCATCGCGGTGACCGGCAACAAGCTGTTGCAGAAGACGTATCAGCGCTACTCCGGCTACCCAGGCGGGCGGCGGGTGCGGGTGTTGCGGGACGTCATGGCGAAGCATCCGGACCGCGTGCTGCGGCAGGCGGTCAAGGGCATGCTGCCGTCCGGCCCGCTCGGGCGGCGGATGCTGGGGAAACTCAAGATTTACGCCGGCGCGTCGCACCCGCACGGGGCGCAGCGGCCGCGGACCATCACCGTGTCGAAAACCGCAGCGAACGAAGCGAGCGAATCGGAGCCACGCCCCGCATGACGGACGACGAATCGACGGCGACATCCATGCCTGAGCAGCCGCCCGCGGAACAGCCGCAGGCGCCCGCGGCGGAGCAGTCCGGAGGGGGCATGATCGCCACCGGCCGGCGTCGCGAGGCCATCGCGCGCGTCCGGCTCTCCCCGGGCGGCGGCGTGATCCTCGTCAACCGCCGGCCGTACGAGGACTATTTCCCGCGCGAAGCGCTGCGCCTGGCCGTGCGCGCGCCGCTGGTCGCGACGCGGCAGATGGGCCGGTTCGACGTCATCGCCAACGTCGCGGGAGGGGGATTGGCCGGGCAGGCCGATGCGGTCAAGCTGGGCATCGCCCGGGTGCTGGCGGGCCTCGACGGCGCGCACCGCACGACGCTGCGCGGGGCGGGGCTGCTCACGCGCGACCCCCGCATGAAGGAGCGGAAGAAATACGGACAGAAGGGCGCTCGCAAGCGGTTCCAGTGGACCAAGCGCTGATGTGTTAATATGAAAGCCTCGCTGCCTCACAGATGCCATCACTTCGAATCGGGATTGCAGGAGCCACCGGGTACGCCGGCGAAGAGCTTATCCGGATCCTGCACCGACATCCTGCGGTCACACTCACCGTCTTGGCGGCCTCCGCGAAGCGCGACCGTCCGGTCCCGCTTCCCGAGGTCTTCCCGCGCTTTTCCGGGCTCTCCGGCCTCTCGATAGAGTCGCTTGATCCCGGACGCCTGTCCCGGGAGTGCGACCTCGTCTTCCTGGCGCTTCCCCATGGGATGTCGATGGATGTGGTCCCCGCGCTCCTGGCGGCGGGACGCCGCGTCATCGATCTCGGCGGGGACTTCCGGTTCCGCGATCCGGCCGTGTTCGAGCGCTGGTACCGCCGGAGCCACAGCCATCCCGAGTTGCTCGCCGAGGCCGTCTACGGACTCACGGAGCTGAACCGCGCCGCCATCGCCCGCGCTCGCCTGATCGCCAATCCCGGCTGCTACGCCACCAGCGTCATTCTCGCCCTGGCCCCGCTGCTCAAGGCCGGACTGATCGAGCCGGGCTGGATCGCCGTGGACGCGAAATCCGGGCTGACGGGCGCAGGCCGCAAAGCGGACCCCCAGCTGTCGTTCGCGAGCATGAACGAGAATCTGTGGCCCTACAAGGTCGGCGAGCATCAGCACGCGCCGGAAATCATCCAGGCGCTCTCGCCGTTCGCGACGGACGGCGGCGTCGAGGTCTGTGTCGTGCCGCACGTGGTGCCGATCAACCGCGGCATTCTCTCGACGGTGTTCGCCCGCCTGCGCGGCGCATGCGACCGCGGGCGGATCGAGGCGGCGTACCGGGACGCCTATGCCGGCGAGCCGTTTGTGCGCGCATTGCCGGCGGGCCGCTGGCCGGAGGTTCACGATGTCGCGTGGACGAACGACTGCGTGCTGGCCTTCACCCTGCATCCCGGCACGGGCTCGGTGGTCGTGAGCGCGGCGATCGACAATCTCACGAAGGGGGCGGCGGGGCAGGCGGTCCAGAATTTGAACGTGATGTGCGGCTGGGACGAAACGACGGGGCTGTCCTGATGGCGCGAATCCCGATGCGCGCCGCGCCGGGCGGGGTCACCGCGCCCGCCGGGTTCGCGGCCGCCGGCGCCAGCGCCGGCATCAAGCGCGGCCGCAAGCCGGATCTTGCGCTGGTGGCCTGCGACCGGGTTGCGGCCGCGGCCGCGGTGTTCACCCGGAACCGGATCCAGGCCGCGCCGGTCGTCATCAGCCGCCGCCGCGTGCGCCGCGGGTCGGCGCGCGCCGTCCTGATCAACAGCGGATGCGCGAACTGTCTGACGGGACCGGCCGGCATGCGGGATGCGCTGGCGCTGGGCCGCGAGGCGGCGCGAGCGCTCGGCGTCGCGGAGCCGTCGGTGCTGTTGGCCTCCACGGGCCTGATCGGCCGGCGCCTCCCGGCGTCGCGGATCCTGCGGGCGGTGCCCGCACTGGCCGCGTCGCTCGGCCGAGCCGGCCATCGCCGGGCGGCCGAGGCGATCCTGACGACGGATCTGGCGCCTAAGGAGGCGGCGGTTGAGGCGCGCGTGGGGGGACGGCGCGTCCGCGTGGGCGGCATGGCGAAAGGCGCGGGGATGATCGCCCCGTCGATGGCGACGATGCTGTGCGTGCTCACGACGGACGCGGACGTGGAGCCGTCCCTGCTGCGGAGTCTGCTCCAGACGGCCGTGGCGCGCACGTTCAACCGCATCAGCGTGGACGGCGACATGAGCACGAACGACACGGTCTTCGCGCTGGCCAGCGGCGCCTCGGGCGTCCGCATCCGGCAGGGGTCCCGGGCGGAAGCGCTCCGGAGCATGCTGGAGGCGGTGGCGGGCCGCCTCGCGGAGGCCATCGTCCGGGACGGAGAAGGGGCGACGCGCGTGATGGATGTGCGGGTCGAAGGCGCCCGGACCGACCGGGAAGCCCAGCGGTGCGCCCGCCAGGTGGCGGCCTCTCCGCTGGTCAAGACGATGCTCGCGGGCGGGGATCCGAACGTCGGGCGGATCGCCGGCGCCGTCGGGGCGTCGGGCGCCCGTTTTGCGCCCGCGCGGATGGAGATCCGGCTCGGGCCGCGGTTGGTGGTGGCGGGCGGCGCGGCGCTGGACGTGCCCCGGGGGGCGGTGCGCGCGTGGCTGCGCCGCCCGACGGTGCCGGTTCGGATTCACCTGCACGCGGGGCGCGGCGCGGGACGCATGCTGACGTGCGACCTCACCGAAGCCTACGTGCGGATCAACACCGGCTATGCCACGTGAGGACGTTGAGGTCGAGATGCCCGTGCGGCGGATGATGGAGGAGTCGATCCGGAAGGCCGACATCCTCATCGAGGCGCTGCCCTATATTCAGGCGTTCCGCGGGAAGGTCGTGGTCGCGAAGTACGGGGGCAGCGCGATCGAGAACCCCGCGGCGATCCGCGGCATTCTGCAGGATCTGGTGTTCCTCAGCACCGTGGGGATCCAGCCCGTGCTGGTGCACGGCGGGGGACCCGCGATCACCAAGCGGCTGGCGGCGCAGGGGCGCGGGACGTCGTTCGTCGATGGGATGCGGGTGACCGACCAGGCGACGGTCGAGATCGTCGAAGGCTCGCTGGCGGAGCTCAACCGGGCGCTGGCGGAGCAGATTCGCGCGCTGGGGGGACGGGCGGAGGGCCTGGGGGCGCCGCAGCAGGTCGTGGTCGCCGCGCCCCACCCCAAGGCGGCCCAGCTCGGGTTCGTCGGCCAGGTGCGCGCCGTGCGGACCGCGCCGATCCGCGAGGTGTTCACGGCGCACGCGATCCCCGTCATCTCGCCCATCGGCGTGGCGGACGGCCAGCTGTACAACATCAACGCGGACGACGTCGCGGCGGCGGTGGCCGCGCACCTGGAAGCGGAGAAGCTGGTGCTCCTGACGAACGTGCGGGGGATCCTGCGCAATCCCGCCGACCTGGCTTCGCTGATCTCGACGCTGCCGGTCGGGCAGGCGGGGGGGCTGCTGGCCCGCGGCGTGATCCAGGAAGGCATGATCCCCAAGGTCCAGGCGTGCATCGGGGCGCTGGTTCAAGGGGTGCGCAAGACGCACATCATCGATGCGGCGCTGCCGCACGCGATGCTGCTGGAGATCTTCACGAAGCAGGGAATCGGGACCGAGATTGTCCCGTGATCGGGGGACGGACGGGCATGGCACGGGCCACGGAGGAGGTCATCGCGCAGTACGGCCGGTACGTCATGGAGACGTATGCCCGCTCACCGCTGGTGATCACGAAAGCCAAAGGGAGCCGGGTCTGGGACGTCGAGGGGCGGGAATATCTCGATCTGTTTCCGGGCTGGGGCGTGAGTCTCCTCGGCTATAACCACCCGTTCGTCGTGCGCGCGCTGCGGGCCCAGGCGGGCCGGGTGCTCCACGTGTCGAACAATTACTATCAGCCGCTGCAGTGGCGGGCGGCCCGGGCGATCGCGGAGGCCGCCTTCGACGGCCGCGTGTTCTTCTGCAACAGCGGCGCCGAAGCGGTCGAAGGGGCGGTCAAGCTCGCGCGACGCTGGGGCGGGGAGCGCCAGGAGATCATCGTGACGCAGCGTTCGTTCCACGGGCGCACGATGGGCGCGCTGAGCGCGACCGGACAGCCGAAGCTGCATCAGGGATTCGCGCCGATGCTCAGCGGCTTCGTGCACGTGCCCTTCAACGATCTGGAGGCGGCCGCTCGCGCCGTGACGCCGGCCACCTGCGCGGTCATGATCGAGCCGATCCAAGGCGAGGGCGGGGTCCATGAAGCCTCCGTCGAGTATCTGAGGGGTCTGCGGCGGTTGTGCGATGAGCGCCGGCTGCTCTTGGTGGCGGATGAAGTGACGACCGGCATGGGCCGCACCGGCGACTGGTTCGCGTACCGGGCCGCGGGCATCGAACCGGACGTGCTCCTGCTGGCCAAGGGATTGGCCGGAGGGGTGCCCGCGGGTGCGGTGCTCGCGGCACGGCGGATCGCGGAAGTCCTCCCTTCGGGGAGCCACGGCACGACCTTCGGAGGCAGCCCGATGGTCTGCGCCTGCATCCTGGCCGTGTTTGAAGCCGTGGAGAAGCAGGGGCTCTTAGCGCGCGTCCGGACGCTCAGCCGGTACCTGTTCGACCGGTTGGCGCGGCTGCGGGCGCACAGCCCGCTCGTGCACGACGTGCGCGGGCGCGGATTCATGGCGGGCATCGAGCTGAGCGTGGACGGCCGCCCGATCGCGGCCGCCGCGCGGGAACGGGGGCTGCTCATCAACTGCACGCAGGAGCGCGTGCTTCGGCTGATGCCGGCGATGACGATCACGAAGGCCCAGCTCGCCCGCGGAATGGCCGTGCTCGAAGACGTGCTGGCATCGGCGGCGGAGGCCTGAGCGATGGCGCGGCACTTTCTGACGCTGGGAGACGTGAGTCCGGCGGAGCTGGCCGGGCTCGTGTCGCGCGCGGCGGAGCTGAAGCGCCGGCCCTCGGCGGCGCGGCGGACGCTCGCCGGCCGGGTCGTTGCGCTGATGTTCCAGAAGCCGTCGATGCGCACGCGCGTGTCGTTCGAGGTCGGCGTGGCCCGGCTGGGAGGCTCGACGATCTATTTGGGGGATGAGACGGTCAAACTGGGCGAGCGGGAGCCGGTGAAGGACGTGGCGCGCGGGCTCTCGCGCTACGTGGACGCCGTCGTGCTCCGGACCTTCAGCCACCGGATCGTGGAGGAGTTCGCGGCGTGTGCGGGCGTGCCCGTGGTGAACGGGCTGTCCGACGCCGCGCATCCCTGCCAGGCGCTCGGGGACCTGCTCACCATGCGGGAGCACTGCGGGCGCCTGGAGGGCCTGCGGATCGCGTACGTGGGCGACGGCAACAACGTCCTGCATTCGCTGATCGAAGGGTGCGCGATGCTCGGCGTCCACGCGACGGTGTCCACGCCAGAGGCGTACCGTCCGGACGCGGCCGTGTGGACCCGGGTTCAGGCCCTCGCCGCGCGTCGCGGGGCCGAGCTGCGCTGGGTTCCGGATCCCCGCGAGGCGGTGCGGGGCGCCCGCATCATCTATACCGACGTGTGGGTCAGCATGGGCCAGGAGGAGGAGCGCCAGTCCCGTGTGAAGGTCTTCCGGCCCTTTCAGGTGGACTCCGCGCTCGTGAAGCGGGCGGCGCCGGAGTGCCGGGTGATGCATTGTTTGCCTGCGCACCGGGGGGAGGAGATTACGGAGGAGGTCATCGAGTCGGCGTCCTCCGTGGTGTTTGACCAGGCGGAAAACCGGCTGCACGCCCAGAACGCCCTCATGCTGTTGTTGCTGGGGCGGGGCGGTCGGCCGCGCGCAAGGAGCGTTCAACGATGAGCACTGCGAGCATGGCATCGAAGACAGTGGTGCTGGCCTATTCGGGCGGATTGGACACCTCGGTGGCCGTCAAGTGGCTCGCCGAACGCGGCAACCGGGTCGTCGCCTTTATGGCCGACATCGGACAGGGCGGCTCCTCTCGCGCGCTGATCGCGCGCGCCCGCGGCGCGGGGGCCTGGCGGGTTGTCGTCCGCGACCTTCGCCGCGAGTTCCTCCGGGAGTACGTGTGGCCGGCCTTGCAGGCCCATGCGGTCTATGAGGGAACCTACCTGCTGGCCACCGCGCTCTCGCGCCCGCTGATCGCGAAGCATCTGGTGCGCGTCGCGCACGAGACCGGGGCCGGCGCGGTCGCCCACGGCTGCACGGGGAAAGGAAACGATCAGGTCCGGTTCGAGCTGACGGTGCGGATGCTGGACCCGGGCCTCGGCATTGTCGCGCCGGTCCGCGAATGGGAGTTCCGGTCGCGCGAGGACGAGATCGACTACGCGCGGCGGCACCGGATCCCCGTCGATGTGACGAAGCGGAGCCCCTACAGCATCGATCGCAACCTCTGGGGACTGAGCATCGAAGCCGGCGTCCTGGAGGATCCCTGGGCCGCGCCGCCGGCGGACACGTACCTGTCGATCCGGCCGCCTGCGCGCGCCGCTGCGCGCCCGGGCACGGTCCGCATCGACTTCTCCCGCGGCCTTCCGGTGGCGGTGGACGGCCGCCGGGAGGATCCCCTGCGCCTGGTGGCGCGCCTGGCGGCGCTGGGGGCCAAGCACGGCATCGGCCGCAGCGATATGATCGAAAGCCGGATCGTGGGGATCAAGTCCCGCGAGGTCTATGAGGCGCCGGCGGCGACCATCCTGCTTGCCGCGCATGCGGAGCTGGAGCGCTTGGTGCATGACCGGGAGCTCCTGCAGGTCAAGGCGCGCCTCGCGGACACCTACGCCCAGTTGGTCTACGCGGGGCTCTGGGAGACTCCCTTGCGGAAGGCGATCGATGCGTTTGTCGCCCACACGCAGCAGCGGGTGAACGGCAGCGTCCGGCTCATGCTGCACCGCGGGGGGTGTCTCCCCACGGGCCGGCGCTCGCCGCAGGCGCTCTACCGGACGCGCCTGGCGACGTACACCTCCGAGGACGCGTTCGACCAGCGCTGGGCGGAGGGGTTCATCAAGATCTTCGGGCTGCCCTTCGAGGGCTCGGCCCGCGGATCGCGGCCCGCGGGGCATTGACGACGATGGCATCACGCACAACCCGAGCGAATAAACTCTGGGGCGGGCGCTTCGCGCGCGCGACCGACCCGCTGGTGGAGGCCTTCACGTCCAGCATCGCGGTCGACCACAAGCTGGCCCGCTACGACGTGCTCGGCTCGATCGCGCACGCGGAGATGCTCGGCCGCCGCGGCATCATCGCGCGTTCGGACAGCCGCCGGCTCGTGAGGGGCCTTGCGCGCCTCCTCGCGGAGATCGACGGCGGGCGCTGGACGCCGGACCCGTCGGTGGAGGACGTCCACACGCAAGTCCAGCAACGCCTCGAGCGGAGCGTCGGCGCGGTCGCCCGGAAGCTGCACACCGCGCGCAGCCGCAACGATCAGGTGGCGCTGGATCTGCGCCTCTACTGCCGCGACGCCGCCCTCGGGGTGCAGCAGGAGCTTCGCGCGGCGCAGCGGGCGCTCGTCCGTCTGGGCTGGTCGGCGCGCGACGTCGTGATTCCTGGCTACACGCACCTGCAGCGAGCGCAGCCGGTCCTCGTGGCGCATCATCTCCTGGCGTACGTCGAGATGCTGGAGCGCGACCGGGAGCGGCTCGACGACGCGGGCGCGCGCATCGCGGTCTCGCCGCTCGGGGCGGGGGCGCTTGCGGGCACGTCGCTGCCCATCGACCGGCGCTTCGTGGCGCGCCGGCTGGGCTTCGCGGGCGTGGCGGCCAACAGCATGGACGCGGTGGCGGACCGGGATTTCGCCGTGGAGCTCCTGGCGGCCCTGGCGATGCTGGCGGTCCATCTGTCGCGGCTGGCGGAGGATCTGATCCTCTGGGCGAGCCAGGAGTTCGGGCTCCTGGCGCTCGATGACGCGGTCGCGACCGGCTCGAGCCTGATGCCGCAGAAGAAAAACCCCGACGTTCTCGAACTCATCCGCGGACAGGCCGGGCTGCTCATCGGGAATCTGACCGCCTTGCTGACGGTTCTCAAGGGGCTGCCGCTCGCCTACAACCGGGATCTCCAGTTCGACAAGCGCCTCGTGTTCGAGAGCGTGGAGCAGACCCGCTCGTCGCTCGCGGTGCTCGCGCGCGTGCTCGCCGGCGCCCGCGTCGACGCCGCGCGAGCCGCGGCACTCGTCGCGTCGGACGCGTTGTGCGCGACCGATCTGGCGGAAGCGCTCGTGGAGCGGGGCGTGGCGTTCCGCGACGCGCACGAGATCGTCGGACGGGCGGTCGCGGAGGCGGAGGCGCTCGGCACGTCGCTTGGCGCGCTGCCGCGCCGGACGCTGGCACGGCTCTCGCCGCACCTGACGCCGGGTCTGCTCGGCCGGCTGGATGCCCGCCGCTCCGTCGAGCGCAAGCGGAGCGAAGGCGGCACGGGACGTCGGCAGGTCGCCGCGCAGCTGGCGCGCTGGCGCCGGCGGCTGGGCCTCGGGCGATGACGTATCCGCATGATTTCCACATGGTGAACGGAACGCTCCGCTGCGAGCGCGTGGAGCTGGAGCGGATCGCCGCGTCCGTCGGCACTCCGGTGTACGTCTACAGCGCGAAGACGATCGTCGAGCACGTCCGGAAGCTCCGGGCGGCCTTCGGCGCGATGCGGCCGCTCATCTGCTTCTCGGTGAAGGCCAACGGGAATCTGGCCATCCTGCGCTTGCTGGTGCGCGCGGGGGCCGGGCTCGATATCGTCTCCGGCGGGGAGCTGTTCAAGGCCCTCCGCGTCGGCTGTCCGCCGTCGAAGATCGTCTATGCCAGCGTCGGCAAGCACCCGGATGAGATCCGCGCCGCGCTGCGGGCGGGCATCTTCTGCTTCAACGTCGAGTCCGAGCCGGAGCTGGATGCGATCGAGGCGGCCGCCGAGCGCCTTCGGGTTCACGCGCGGGTCGCGCTGCGGGTCAATCCCGACGTCGAGGCGCACACGCACCGGCACATCACGACGGGAGTCGCGGAGAGCAAATTCGGCATCGACCCGCGGACGGCCCGGGCGCTCCTCGCGCGCCATCGCGCGCTGCCCCGGGTGCGCCTGATCGGGCTGCACCTTCATATCGGCTCGCAGATCACCGACGCGAAGCCGTTCGTTGAGGCCATCCGGAAAGTCGGCGGGCTCTTCGATCACGGGCGGCGGCTCGGGGCGCCGCTGGAGTGGCTCAACCTCGGCGGCGGCCTGGGCATCATCTACCGGGATGAGCGCCCGCAGACGCCCGGGGCGTTCGCGCGCGCGGTGAGGCCGCTCGTGTCGGCGCTCGGCGCGCGCCTGATCCTCGAGCCGGGGCGGTTTATCGTGGGGAACGCCGGCGCGTTGCTGACGCGGGTGCTGTATATCAAAGACGCCGGGCGGCGGCGCTTCGCGGTCGTGGATGCCGGGATGAACGATCTGTTGCGGCCCGCGCTGTACGACGCGTATCATGAGGTCGTGCGGGTGCGCCGGAACGGAACCGGCGCTCGCGCGCGGCGATTCGACATCGTCGGCCCCATCTGCGAGAGCGCGGACGTGCTGGCGCGGGACCGGGCCTTCGGGTCGCTCGAGCCGGGGGATCTCCTGGCGGTTCTGGGGGCGGGCGCCTACGGCTCGACGATGGCGTCCAATTACAACGGACGTCTTCGTCCCGCGGAAGTGCTGGTTCGCGGCCGGCGCTGGGACCTGATCCGGCGGCGCGAGACCCTGCGAGACTTGGTGAGGCACGACGTGATCCCGGGGGCGCTCCTCGCATGACGATGCTTCGGTTCGTGAAGATGGTGGGCACGGGCAACGACTTCGTCGTGCTGGAGGCGCCGCGCGCCTCGCGGCGGCGCGGGCGCGCGCCGTCGCCGCGGTGGCGGGCGCTGGCCCGGCGGATGTGCGACCGGCACCGCGGCATTGGCGCGGACGGGCTGCTCGTCATCGGGCCGTCGCGCCGCGCGACGGCGAGGATGAGCATCTTCAACGCCGACGGCAGCGAGGCCGAGATGTGCGGCAACGGCGCGCGGTGCGTCGCCCGCCTGGTGCACCGCCGGCTGTCGCGCCGCGGCGAGCCGGTCACGCTCGAGACGCGCGGAGGTCTTCTGGAGGCGGCGGTTGAGGGGGATCGGGTCCGGATGCGGATGCCTGAGCCCCGGGGCCTGCGGCTCGGGCTTCGGCTGCGCGCGCTCGGGCGGACGTTTCGCGCGGACTTCGTCAACACGGGCGTGCCGCACCTGGTGATCGAGGTTCCGGCACTGGAGCGGGCGGACGTGGCGCAACTCGGCCGCGCGCTCCGGCGCCACCCCGCGTTTTCGCCGGCCGGCACGAACGTCAACTTCATCGAACCGGCGTCACCGCGCTCGACGCACTTCCGGATCAGAACCTACGAGCGCGGCGTCGAAGCCGAGACGCTCGCGTGCGGCACCGGAGTGACGGCGGCGGCGGTGATGCGGGCCGTCCGGCTCTCCGGAGGACGCGGGGGTCCGATGCGGCTCCGGGCGCGCACCAGGAGCGGAGAGCAGCTGGTCGTGACGGTGGACATGGGGCCGTCACCCGGCTCGCCCGCCGTGCGCGCGGCCGTCCTTGAGGGGCCTGCCCGCATCGTGTTTCGGGGGGAGTTTCCCGTGTCGGGGTTTCCGGCGCGACGGAACGGCGCGAATGTGACCGGACGGGCGGGGCGGACCGCCCGGCCTGACTTGGGGAGGACACGACGATGAGCCTGTCGCTGCGCGGATCGATGGTGGCCATTGTCACGCCGTTTCGGCAGGACCGGATCGACGAGGACGCGCTGCGTCGGCTGATCGAGATGCAGATCGAGCGCGGCACCTCGGCGATCGTGCCGTGCGGCACGACCGGGGAGTCGGCCACGCTCTCGCACGAGGAGCACGACCGGGTCATCGAGCTGACCGTGGAGGCCGTCCGGGGGCGGACGTCGGTCATCGCCGGCACCGGCTCGAACAACACGCGCGAGGCCGTCCGGCTGACCCGCCACGCGCGCGAGGCCGGGGCGGACGCGGCGCTCCTGATCACGCCGTACTACAACAAGCCGACCCAGGAGGGGCTCTACCGGCATTTCCGCGCGGTGGCGGAGGCCGTCGAGCTTCCGCTCGTCTTGTACAACATTCCCGGGCGGACGGCGGTGAACATGGCACCGGAGACCTTCGGCCGCCTTGTCCGCGACTGTCCGACCATCGTGGCGGTGAAGGAAGCCAGCGGCGACCTCGCGCAGATGCGGCGGATGCTCGATCAGACCGAGGGGACCCTCACGCTCATCTCGGGCGACGACGCGCTGACCGTGGATGTGCTCGAGCTGGGCGGGACGGGGGTGATCTCGGTCCTCGCCAACCTCGTGCCGCAGGACGTCGCGGACATGGTCCGCGCGTTCGAGTCCGGCGACCGGGCCGGGGCGCGGCGGATGCAGGAGCGCCTCCTGCCGCTGACGAACGCGCTCTTTCTCGAAACCAACCCCATTCCCGTGAAAACGGCGATGGCCCGGCTCGGCTGGATCGAGCCCGAGCTGCGCCTCCCGCTGTGCCCGATGTCCGAGGCCAACGCCGCGCGGCTCGAGGCGGCGATGGACGCGTACGGCCTTGCGGGCGGCGCGGCGCACGGCTCGCGCGGCGGTCCCGCGGCTCGGCCGACGGGCCGCTGAGGCTCCCATGAGCGCGCGAGTGGGGATCGCGGGATGCTGCGGCCGGATGGGCCAAGCGATCGGACGGCTGGCCTCGCAGGAGTCCGACCTGAGCGTGTCCGCGGCCGTCGAAGCCCACGGGCATGCGGACGTGGGGCGTGATTACGGGGACGTGCTGGGGATCGGGCGGCTGCTCGGAGTGACGGTGACCGAGGACGCCGCGGGCGCGCTGCGCGGATGCGACGTGCTGATCGAATTCACGAACCCCCTCACGACGCTCGAACACGCCGCGCTGGCCGCGCGGGCCGGCGTCCCGCTTGTCATCGGGACGACCGGGTTGGCGCAGCCGCAGGTGGAGGCGCTCCGCGCGGCCGCCAAGACGGTGCCGATCGTCTGCAGCCCGAACATGAGTCCGGGCGTGAATCTCCTGTTTGAGTTGGCGAAGACGGCTGCGGCGCGGCTGGGAGCCGGATTCGACGTCGAGATCGTGGAAGCGCATCACCGGCACAAACAGGACGCGCCGAGCGGGACCGCCAAACGGCTCGCGGAGGTCGTCGCGGCCGCCCGCGGCGTCCGCCCCGACGCCGTGCCGGTGCACGCCCTCCGGGCCGGAGCGATCGTGGGCGACCATACCGTGGTGCTCGCAGGGCCGTTTGAGCGCGTGGAGCTCACGCACCGGGCGCAGGGGCGCGAGGTCTTCGCCCGGGGCGCGCTGCTGGCGGCGCGCTTCGTGCTCGGCCGGGCGCCGCGCATGTACGACATGGCCGACGTGCTCATGGGGGAGGGGCCACCGGCATGAGCGAGACCCAGGCGTCGGCGCGGGCGGTTCGCGCCGAGCGGCTGGCGGCGCTGCCGCCGTATCTCTTTGCCGAGATCGACCGCGCAACACGGCGCCTGCTCGAAGCGGGTCAGGACGTGATCGATCTCGGCGTCGGCGACCCCGATCTGCCGAGCGCGCCGCACGTCATCGAGCGGCTTGCCGAGTCGGCTCGCGACCCCGCGAACCATCGCTACAGCATGACGGAAGGGCTGCCTGAGCTTCGCGCGGCGATCGCGGGTTGGTACCGGCGCCGATTCGGCGTCTCGCTCGACCCGAACACCGAGGTGCTGCCGCTCTTGGGCTCGAAGGAAGGCATCGCCCATCTGCCGCTGGCCATCGTCAATCCCGGAGACGTCGTGCTGGTCCCCGACCCGGGCTACCCTCCCTACGTGAGCGGGACCGTGCTGGCCGGCGCCGACGCGCACCCCATGCCGCTCCTGGAAGCTACGGGGTTCTTTCCGGATTTCGAGGGGCTCAGCCAGCGGGCGGTCCGCCGGGCGAAGCTGATGTTCCTGAATTACCCGAACAACCCGACGGCGGCGCTCGCCTCGTCCGAACAGTTCGCGCAGGCCGTCGAGTTCGCCAAGACCTTTCAGATCCTCGTGGCGCATGACGCCGCGTATTCGGAGCTCGCGTTCGACGGCGCCCGCCCGAAGAGCTTTCTCGAGAGCCCCGGAGCCAGGGATGTGGGCGTGGAGTTCCACAGCCTCTCGAAGACATGGAACATGACCGGGTGGCGCATCGGCTGGGTGTGCGGCCACGCGGGCATGATCGCGGCGCTCGCGAAGCTGAAGACCAACCTCGACTCCGGCATCTTTCAGCCCGTGCAGTGGGCGGGCATCGCCGCGCTCGAGGGCGATGAGACGCCGTGGCGCGAGAGCCTGGCGGTGTACCGGGAGCGTCGGGACCGGCTCGTCGACGGACTGGCCGCGGCGGGCTGGACGGTGCCGAAGCCGGCGGCCGGCCTGTACGTGTGGGCGAGGGTCCCCGGCGGCGGCTCCTCGATGGCGTTCGCCGAACGGGTTCTGGAGCAGGCGCGCGTCGTCCTCACGCCGGGGGTCGGGTTCGGCCGCCACGGGGAAGGGTACGTGCGCATGTCGCTGACGATCCCGACCGAACGGATCGAGGAGGCGGTGGCGCGCCTATCGGGCGTCCTGTGACGGGCCGCTCATGCCGCGCGTGTTCATCGGCCTTGGCTCGAATCTCGGAGACCGCGAGGCGCATCTGGCCGGCGCGATCCGGGCGCTCGCCGACGAACCCGGCGTCCGGCTGATCCGGAGCGCCACGGTGCGCGAAACGCTCCCCGTGGGCGGCCCCCCGCAGGACCCCTACCTGAACACCGTCGTGGAAGTGTCCACCTCGCTCGAACCCCGGCAGCTGCTCGCGGCCCTCAAGCGCCTGGAGCGGCGCTTCGGCCGGCGGCCGTCCTCCGTCCGGTGGGGGCCGCGCACGCTCGATGTGGATCTGCTCCTCTTCGGGGATCTCGTGATCGAGGAGCCGGGACTGAGCCTCCCGCATCCCCGCCTGCACGAACGGCCCTTCGTCCTCGAACCGCTCGCCGAGCTGGCTCCCGATGTCGTGCATCCGCGGCTCGGCCGCACCGCCGCCACGCTGGCGGCGGCCTGCGCGGGCAAGGCCGAGACGGAGCGGCCATGATCGTGATCCGCTCGCACGAGCGGATGGCGCGCCTCGCCGCCCGATGGGAGCGGGAGGGGCGGCGAATCGGCTTCGTGCCGACGATGGGCGCGCTGCACGCCGGCCACGGCGCGCTGATCCGGGCGGCGAGGCGCGAGAGCGATCGCGTGATCGTGAGCGTGTTCGTGAACCCGCTGCAGTTCGGTCCCCGGGAGGATTTCGCGCGGTACCCGCGGACGCTCCGGCGGGACTGCGCGGCCGCGCGCGCCGCCGGCGCGGACGTCGTGTTCGCCCCTCGCCCGTCCGCGATGTTTCCCGGCGGATTCGACACCGCCGTCGACGTCGGAGCCGTCGCGGCGGGCTGGGAAGGGCGCGCGCGGCCGGGCCACTTCCGCGGCGTGGCGACCGTCGTGCTGAAGCTGCTGCTCGCGACGCGCGCGGCCGTGCTGGTGCTGGGACAGAAGGACTACCAGCAGACGCGGGTGCTGGCGCGGCTGGTGTCGGACCTGGGGATCGGGGCGCGGCTTCTCGTGTGCCCGACGGTGCGAGAGCCGGACGGGCTCGCCTTGAGCTCGCGCAACCGGTCCCTGACCCGGGCGCAGCGCGCGCGGGCGGGAGCGCTGAACGCGACGCTTCGCGACGCGAGCCGGATGATCCGGAGGGGCGCGCGGAGCGCGCCGGCGGTGAACGCGTTCATGCGGCGGCGGCTCGACGCGGTGCCGGGCCTGCGCGTGGAATACGCGGCGGCGGCGGACGCGGCGACGCTCGAGCCGGTCCGTCGCCTCGGCGGCCGCATCGCGCTCCTGGCGGCGGTGCGGCTCGGTCGCGCACGGCTGATTGACAATGTTCTCGTCGACGTGCCATAATGGCCACTCAATCGCTCGACGGAGGGCACGGCTGATGTGGCGGACGATGTGCAAATCCAAGCTTCACGGCGCGACGGTGACCGACGCGAACGTGCAGTACGCCGGCAGCGTCACCATCGACGCGGAGCTCATGCGGGCGGCGGACCTCGCGCCGTACGAGCAGGTGCACCTGCTTGATCTCGATAACGGCGCGCGCGTCGTGACCTACTGCATCGAGGGCCCGCGCGGATCCGGCACGGTGTGCGTCAACGGCGCGGCCGCGCGCCTGATCCGTTCGGGCGACCGCGTGATCGTCATCGCGTACGGCCAGTACTCCTCCGACGAGCTCGCCCGGTTCATCCCGACGATCGTGGTGTTGGATGAGCGTAACCGCATTCGTGACGTGGTCCCCTCGGGGCGCGCGGGGACCGGAGCCGACGGTGAAGCCGCGTCGCTGCCGTCCGGCGCTTGATGATCCGCGTCGGTCTGGTGGGCTGCGGTACCATCGGAACCGGCATGGCGCTGGCGATTGAACGCCGATACGGGAGCATGGCCCGCCTGGTGGCCCTCCATGATATCGATCCCGCTCGAACCGATCTCCTCCGCCGAAGACTTCGCACCTCCCCCCCGAGCGTCTCCCTGCCGGTCCTCATCCGCCGCAGTCAACTGGTCCTTGAGGCGGCCTCGGTCCGGGCTGCCGGCGAGGTCGCGACGCGGGCCCTGCGCGCGCATCGGGACGTCCTCATCATGAGCGTGGGCGGCTTGGTCTTGAGCCGGGCCTGGCGCCGCGCCGCGGCTCGGGGGCGGGCCCGGGTGTACGTGCCGAGCGGAGCGCTGGCGGGGTTGGACGGGATTCGAGCGCTGGCGGAAGGCGGTCTGCGGTCGGTGCGTCTCACGACGACCAAGCCGCCGTCGGCGCTGGCCGGCGCGCCGTACGTGCGGGCCCGGAAGCTCAGGCTGTCGGGTCTGCGGAAGCCCCGCGTGGTGTTCGAAGGCACGGCGCGGGACGTGGTCGCCGGATTTCCGAAGAACGCGAACATCGCCGCGGCGCTGGCGCTCGCGTGCGGGCGCGCGCGCGCTCGCGTGCGCGTGCGCATCGTGGCCGATCCTTCGGCGCGGGTGAACCGCCATGAGCTGGAAGCAGTCGGAACCGCCGGCGCCGTGCGCGTGACGATCGAGAGCCGTCCGAGCCGCAATCCGAACACGAGCGTGTTGGCCGTCCAGTCGGCCGTGGCGGCCCTGGAGCGGATCTTTTCTCCCGTGGCCGTCGGGACCTAGCGTGTCCCCGGCACGCGGCCCGGCATCAAATTTCTGTGGGTCGTCGCGTCAACCCGGAAGCGCGACGGAGGCATAACCGCGTAGCGGATGGAGAGGGGGTGAGTTCCCGTGGCAGAAAAGGTCGCAAAGGTGGGAATCAAGAAGCAGGCCGGTTACCTGTACTTTGTGGACCGGCATGGTGACATCTCGCGAGCCAAGATGGTGCGAGGTGGCCAGAGCCGACGTCGATCGAGCCGGCGCCGCAGGCGCTGATCCGGTCGGATCACGACGGGAATCCCTACACGCAGTCCTGCGTGTAGGGATTCCCGTCGTGAGTTATCATCGAGTGGTGCGATCCATGTCCCCAGACGACGCCATCCTCGTGCGCGGCGCGCGCGAGCACAATCTCAAGTCGGTGTCGCTCCGGCTGCCCCGCAACCGCCTGATCGTGATCACCGGGTTGTCGGGCTCCGGCAAGTCCTCGCTGGCCTTCGACACCTTGTACGCGGAGGGGCAGCGGCGTTATGTCGAGAGCCTCTCCGCCTACGCGCGGCAGTTTCTCGAGCGCCTCGGGAAACCCGACGTGGAGTCGATTGAAGGCCTCTCGCCCGCCATCGCGATCGAGCAGCGCACGGCGGGCGCCAACCCGCGCTCGACCGTCGCGACGCAGACCGAGGTCTACGATTATCTCCGGGTGCTGTTCGCGCGGCTCGGCCGGGCGCACTGTCCGCGCTGCCGCGTGCCGATCAGCCGCCAGTCCGCGCAGGAGATCGTCTCTCAGATCCGGTCGCTGCCGGCTGGCGCGGAGCTGACGATCCTGGCGCCCGCGATCCGGGGGCGCAAGGGTCAGCACCTCGAGCTCTTCCAGGAGGCGCGGCGGCAGGGGTTCGTGGCGGTCCGGGTCGACGGCGCCGTCAGGGATTTGGACGAGCGGATCGTGCTCGACAAGAAGCGCGCGCACTCGGTCGACATCATCGTGGACCGCCTCGCGCTGGACGGCGGCGAGTCCTCCCGCCTGACGGAGTCGGTCGAGGCGGCGCTGAAGTCCGGCAAAGGCATCGTGCTGGTCAGCGTGCGGCGCGGCCGCTCCGGAGGGACGCGGATCGCGGCCCAGGAGCTGGTCTTCAGCGAGCTCTATGCGTGCGCCCGGTGCGGGTTCAGCGTGGAGGAAATCTCGCCCCGCACGTTTTCATTCAACTCTCCCTACGGGGCGTGCCCGTCCTGCGACGGACTGGGGACGCGCCTCGAAGTCGATCCCGACCTGGTCGTGCCGGACCGGACGACATCGCTCCGGGAGGGCGCGATCGAGCCCTGGAAGCGCGGCGGGGTGCACATGGTGATGTATTACTCGCGCCTGTTGCGGGAAGTGGCGCGCCACTTCCGGCTTGACCTGGACACGCCCTTCGGCCGGCTTGATCGGCGCATGCAGCGGATGCTGCTCTATGGGTCTCCGGAGGAGGTCTGGGACGGGCCGTTCGAAGGCGCCATTCCGAATTTGGAGCGGCGGTTCCGGGACACGCAGTCGGACTTCGTCAAGGAAGAGATCGCGAAAGTCATGAGCGTCCAGCCGTGCCGGAGCTGCCGCGGCGCCCGGCTTCGTCCCGAGCGCCTCGCCGTCACCATCGGAGGGCGCTCGATCGCGGACGTGTGCCGCGACTCGGTGGTCGCGGCCGAGGCGTGGCTGGCCGCGTTGAGCTGGTCCGCCGGTGAGCGCGCGGTGGCGGATCCGCTGCTCAAGGAGATCCGCTCGCGATTGCAGTTCCTCGTCGATGTGGGCCTGGGATACCTGACGCTGGACCGGGCCTCCGCGAGCCTCTCGGGAGGGGAGGCGCAGCGGATCCGGCTGGCGACCCAGGTGGGTTCGGGTCTGGTGGGGGTGATGTACGTGCTGGATGAGCCCTCGATCGGGTTGCATCAGCGGGACAACCAGAAGCTGCTGAACACCCTGGCGCGGCTCCGGGACCTCGGCAATACGCTCGTCGTGGTCGAACACGACGAGGAGACGATCCGGCGCGCGGACCATATCGTGGATCTCGGGCCCGGCGCGGGCAAGCACGGAGGGGAGGTCGTGGCCGAGGGGGCGCTGGAGGACATCCTGCGCGAGCCGCGAAGCCTGACGGGGCAATACCTGAGCGGCGGCCGGCGCATCCCCGTTCCGCCTGCGCGGAGAGCCGGGCACGGGACAGGCATCACGATCCGGGGCGCGGAGGAGCACAACCTGAAGTCCATCGACGTCCGGATTCCGCTGGGCTGCTTCGTGTGCGTCACCGGGGTGTCGGGGTCGGGGAAGTCCACGTTGATCGATGAGATCCTCTATCGGGCGCTGGCGCGGCGGCTTTCGGGCGGGCGGCTGCGCCCCGGCCGGCACCGGAGTCTGAGCGGGGTCGAGCACCTGGACAAGGTGGTCGTCATCGACCAGTCGCCGATCGGGCGGACGCCCCGCTCCAACCCCGCGACGTATACCGGCGTCTTCGGTCCCGTCCGGGACCTGTTCAGGCAGACCTCGGGCGCCAAACTCCGGGGATTCAAGCCTGGCCGGTTCAGCTTCAACGTCAAGGGCGGGCGCTGCGAAGCCTGTCAAGGCGACGGCGTGAAGCGGATCGAGATGCATTTCCTCTCGGACGTCTACGTGCGCTGCGAGGTCTGCAAGGGGAGCCGGTTCAACGAGCTCACGCTGCAAGTGACGTATAAGGGGCGCTCGATCGCGGATGTCCTGGCGATGACGGTGGAGGAGGCGCTGGAGCTCTTCGGGGCGGTGCCGGCCATCGCCCAGCGTCTGCGGACGATGCAGGCGGTGGGACTGGAGTACCTGGAGCTGGGGCAATCGGCCACGACGCTCTCGGGCGGCGAGGCGCAGCGGATCAAGCTCTCGCGGGAGCTCTCGCGCCGCGCGACGGGCCGCACCTTGTACCTGCTCGATGAGCCGACCACGGGGCTGCACTTCGCCGACATCGAGCGGCTCCTCGGCGTGCTCCACCGGCTTGTGGAGCACGGCAACACGGTGCTCGTCATCGAGCACAATCTTGAAGTCGTGAAGACGGCGGACCATCTCATCGATCTGGGTCCCGATGGGGGCGACGCGGGCGGACGGCTGGTGGCGGCAGGCACTCCCGAGGAGGTCGCGCGGCAGCCGGCGTCATGGACGGGCCGGTACCTGCGCCCGCTCCTCGAGGGCCCGAGGGGATCGCTCACGCTGCCGTCGCTTGAAGCGCCGGTTGAGGCGGAGGCGGGCGGCGCATGATGCGGGCGCTGGCAGTGAGTCTCATCCTGCTCGCGCCCGGCGTGCCGGCCGTCCGGGCGCAGACCGCCGGGGAGCCCACGCCCGGCTATGCGAGCGTGCAGCAGGCGTTTCTCCGGGAGGAGTTTCAGAGCGCCGCGGCGCTGGCGGAGCGCTTTATCACGGAGCACGTCGACGCCCCGGAGCGCGCGCGCGTGCAGCTCTGGTTCGCGCTGAGCCTTGACCGCCTCGAGCGCGCCAACGACGCGCTGAAGGAGCTGGATGCGCTCAAGTCCCACTTGAGGCGTGCGGACGCGCTCTGGCCTGAGGCGCTCTACTGGGAGGGGGAGATCAGCCGCCGCGCGCTGCTGTTGATCCGGGCGCGCCTGGCGTATCAGCGGGTCATCGAGCGCGCAGCCGAATCGAGCTGGGCGGCCCAGGCCCGGATCGGCCTCGGCATGATCTCGATGCACGAACAGGCCTACCGCGATGCCCTGGCGCATTTCGCCCAGGCGGGCAGGGAGGCCGAGGGGGAGCAGGGCCCGTTCGGCGTTCGCGTGCTGCAGGCGGTCTGCCACCTGAAATTACAGGAATACGAGCAAGCGAGGGCGCTGTTGGAGCCCGCGCTGGAGCAGGCCGGCGGCTCGGAGGGGGCGGCGCAGGCCGGGTTGTATCTCGGCGAGGCGCTGACGGGCCTTGAGCGGTTCGGAGACGCCCGCGAGGCGTACCGCCGGGTGCTGGACCTGGCGGAGGACTCCCCGTGGGGGCGTCTGGCCTGGTTCGGGCTGGGATGGGCGGCCTACCGCGCCGACGACTGCGGCGAGAGCCTCGAGGCGTTCGAGCGGTACGTGGCCCTGGGGGATCCCGAGTTCCGGACGGAGGCGCTGTTCGCGAACGTGGACTGCTTCATGCGCCTCGGGCGGACCGATGAGGCGTCCGCGCTGTACGACCGGTTGGTGTCCGCGCGGGGGGATTTCCCTCTGGCCGTCGAGCGCGGCCTGGCCATCGCCGACGCGTACCGTCGCCAGGGGCAGCTCGAATTCGCCCAGCGCCTGCTGATGCGGCTGTTGGGGCAGGGGCTGACCGAACACGCGCGCGCGCAGATCCGGCTGCAGCTGGGCGCACTCGCCCTGGAGCAGGGCGATCCGGACCGGGCGGCCAGCCTGTTTGAGCAGGCGGGCCACACCTCCGACGCCGGCCTCAGGCAGGCGTCGTTGAACGGGTTGGGCGACGTGCACCTTTGGCTGGGGGCCTACGAGCAGGCGGCGGCGCTGTACGAGCAGAGCCGCGCCCTGTCGGACCCGAACGTCGTCACGGCGTACGCGACGTATCAGCTGGCCAGGGCCCATCTCGAGCTCGGCGAGACCGAACGGGCCAGGTCGCTGTTCGAAGGGCTGATGGAGCAGGACGCCCTGGGGCGCGCCGAAGAGGCGCGGTTGGCGCTCGCCCTCATGGAGCTTGCCGGAGGCGAACGCGAGCGGGCGCGGCATCGGCTCGAGACCGTCAGACTCAGGCAGCCTGGGAGTCAAGCGGCGGGGCGGGCGGCGTATTACCTTGCGCTCCTGGCGGCCAAGGACGACTCGCGTGAGGAAGCCGCCGAGCTCGTTCGGGAGACGCTGGCGTACGCCCCCGGGGCGAATGAGGCGGTGGATGCGACCATCACGCTGGCGGAGCTCACCATGCCCGGCGGCCGGGACGAGGCGCTCCTGGACCGGCTGCGCCTCGCATACGAGGCCGCCCTGCCGCGGCAGCGCGCCGCCTACGCCAAGCGGCTCGGGGATCTCGAGCGGCAGCGGGGCCGCCACCGCAACGCGATCGCGTGGTACGCCCGCGCGGGGGAGACGCTGCCGTCGCTGAGGGGCGAAACGCGCTATTGGACCGCGGACTGCCATGAGGCCATGGGGGAGATCGAGGAGGCCATCCGCCGGTATATGGACGTGACGCAGCATCCCTGGCGCGTCCGGGCGCGCCTCGCCGCGGCGAAGCTGCTGGAGCGGCAGGGGCGGACGGGCGAGGCCAGGGGCATCTACGAATCGCTCGCGCAGGAGCCCGTGCCCGAGGCGAAAGTGGCGCGCGAGCGTTTGGGTCGAACCGCAACGCAGAGGAGCACGGAGTGACCATGCTGAACCGGTGGGTGTTCAATCTGGCGATTCTCGCGACGTCGATCCTGGTGGCGGTGACGGTGTATCAGTTCGTCGACATCGTCAACCGGGGCGGCCCGGTGATGGTGCCGATCCTGGTCTGCTCGTTCTTCGCGCTGACCATCACGGTCGAACGGATGATTTATTTCGCTGGACTCGACGCCGACGCCGGAGCCTTCGCCGACCGGCTTCGCGCGCTCGTGCAGGCGCGCCAGTGGACGGACGCCCAGGCGCTGTGCCGGGCCGCGCGCGGCCCCATCGCGAGGGTGGCGGCGGCGGGTCTCGCGGCCAGGGACCACGCGGCGCAGGACATCGAGCGGACCATGGAGGACGCGGCGCACGAGGAGCTCCCGCTCCTGGAGCGCCACCACCAGTGGCTGGCGACGATCGCGCAGATCGCGACGTTGCTCGGGCTCCTCGGGACGGTGATCGGCATGGTGGCGGCGTTCCAGTCGGTCGAGACCAAAGCGGTGGGCGCAAGCCCGGTGAGTCCCGCGGATCTCGCCGGGGGGATCTGGCAGGCGCTGCTCACGACGGTCGCGGGGCTCTCCGTCGCGATCCCCACGATCCTGGCGTACAACTACCTCGCGGGCCGGGTGACGGAGCTCCAGTTCCAGATCGAGCGCATCGCGGCGGTCCTGGCGAACTGGCGGCGGGCGGACGCCGCGGAGCGGCCATGAGCGCCGGGGAGCGCGCCCGGCCGCGGAGCGCGCGATGATCCGCATCCGGCGCGAGGGCACGCGCGCGGTGCCGGTCGACATCGCGCCGCTCATCGATATGGTGTTCAATCTGCTCTTGTTCTTCATGCTCACCTCGAGCTTCGTGCTCCATCCGAGCATCCGCGTCAGCCTGCCGCAGGCGAGTACGGCCCAGCGCACCTCCGCGACCAGCCTCATCATCACCCTGACCAAGGAGCACTTGGTCTACGTGAACGACGGCCTGGTGACGTTTACGGAGCTGGAGACGACCTTGGAACGCACGCCGCGGGACACGCCCGTGCTGATCCGGGCGGATCAGCATGCGTTCGTCGAAAAGCTCGTCGAGTTGTGGGATCTCTGCCGGCGGACCGGCTACGAGCGCGTCCACATCGCGACGCTGGCGGAATGATGAGACCCCGCCGGCGCGCGCAGGTCCTGCTGGTTCTGGTGACGCACCCGGCGGGGCGGGCCGCCGGGCGGTTCGCCGCGCGGCTCGTGGACGCGCGGCTGGCGGCATGCGTCAACATCCTTCCGGCGGCCGAGTCGGTCTTTTGGTGGCGGGGCAAGCTCGATCGCGGGCGGGAATCGCTGCTGCTCATCAAGACCACGGCATCGGCATACGCGCCGCTGGAAGCGGCCATCACGCGCTGGCACCCGTATGACGTGCCGGAAGTCATTGCCGTTCCTATCATGAGGGGTTCAGCTCCCTATCTTGCCTGGGTGAAATCCAGCGTGCAGGCATCGCGGGCCCCTTAAATTCGACCATCGAGCCATGGGAATGAGTCGTCTGTGGCGTCTGTGGTGCTCTTGAGCTCTGTGCGCTCTGTGTGCCTTGACGCGCTTGCGCGCGCTCGTGCATACTTGAATTACTCAGGGGTTCAAGGAGTTACGACGCAGGGACCCGGGGGCGGGGCGTCCGGCGGACGGAGCCGGAAGCCCGGGTCCCTGAGTGCATGCATGGTCCAGCCGCAAGGGGGGCGGGGAGGATGACGCATCGCATTCGAGGCGAGCGCGGCGCCGTGCTCGGTCTCATGATCATTCTGGCCTTCGTCGCCGCCATCGTTGCCTACGGCAACGTCATGATGGCCATCTCCCAGTCCCGCCAGTCGCAATGGTGGCATGAGCGCCCGCCGGCCCGCTACGCGGCCGAAGCCGGCCTCGTCATCGCCCAGGAACGGCTGTGGGCGAACCCGAACTACTGCGCGAGCAACGACGTCGTGCCCATCGACGTCGACGGGAACGGCAGCACGACCGATCCGGGCGATCTGTCGGTGGCGATCACGGTGCAGCCGTGCGGCTCCCCCACCCGGACGATCACGACGAAGGTGGTGTACTGAATGATCCGCCGCCGCGGGTACACGCTGATGGAGATCCTGATCACCGTCAGCATTCTGGGCATTCTGGCCGCGATCGCGATTCCGCGGTTCGGCAAGGTCGCCGAGCGGCAGCGGTACCAGGAAGCGGCGAGCCTGCTGGGGAGCATCTACGCGGGGGAGCAGGCGTACGCGACGCGTCACGACGGCGATTACCGCGGCACGCCGGCCAACAAGCTCGACTGGCGGAACGATCTGATGATGGACGACCCGAACCCGGCGGACGGCTCGATCTCGTACACGATCCAAATCAGCCCGGGCGCGGACAAGTTCACCGCGTCGGCCAAGCGGACGAAGGGGGGCTGCAACAACAAGTCCATCAGCGTGGACCAGGACGGCGTCTGGTCGGACACCTGGCGGACGGCCGGATGCTTCTAGCGCGGCCGCGCGGCTACACGCTCATGGAAGTCATGGTGACCGTCGCGGTCATCGGCGTGCTCGCGGCCCTGGCGATGCCGCGGTTCGGACGGACGTTTGAGCGCGAGCGCTGGCAACAGGCGGGGGACATGCTGCTGGCCATCTATCACGGCGAGCGGCTGTACGCGCTGCGCAACGACGGGGTGTATCAGACGACCACTCCAGCGACCCAGGCGGAATGGCGGGACAAGCTGCGCATGGACAACCCGACGCCGCCGGACGGGTCGGTGACGTTCGCGGTCGGCGCGGGGGCGGGGGGGTTCAGCGCGACGGCGACCCGCGTGGGCGGGCCGTCCAATGGAAAGACGAGGACGATCAACGGCAACCGGGTGCTCGGCGGCACCTGGACGCGGCCCTGAGAGACGGGAGGGGACCGGACGGGATGGACGAACGCGGGTTTTCGCTCATGGAAGTGCTCATCGCCTCGGTGCTCGCGGCGGTCGTCGCCGCCGGGACGCTGGCCTCGTTCGTGGCGTCAGCCAGGATCACCGGCAATTACAACGCCTCCACGATGGCGGAGGCGGGCGGGATTTCGATGCAGATCGTCGAGAAGTTCCGCGACAACGTC
>DASWKB010000031.1:0-16970 GCA_036396895.1 bacterium
CGAGCGACGAGTCCCTCGACTTCGCTCGGGACTCGTGCTGAGCGAAGTCGAAGCACGAGTAACGACGCGGGGCGACGCAGATCGGCCCAGCCCCTGGTCCGACACCTGGTTGCGGCGGCAGCGGGCCATCTGCGGCGTCGCTCCTCCTCGGAGTACCACAGAGGGTACACCGTCGTCGTCGCTCCTGGCATTTGGCCCGCTGGCGCTCGCAACGCGGTTCGCGCGGATTTATGAAACCGGTTCTATGGACCGTGGACGATGGTCTGACGCATGACGTCGAGGCGGAGCGGATCCAGCGCGGTGCGACGCGGCATCGCGGCGGCGGCGAGTGCCGGGCTCCTCAGCGTGTCATTCCCGAGCGCAGGATGGTGGTGGTGCGCGTGGTTCGCCGCCGTGCCATGGCTGCTCATGCTCCGGTCGTGCCCTTCGCGCGCGGCGTTCGGTTGGTCATACGCGATCGGCGTCGCGTTCTTCCTCGGGTCCATGTGGTGGCTGATCCACGTCACCGTCGCCGGCTGGCTCATCCTGTGCGCCTACCTGGGGCTGTTCTTCGGCGCGTTCGGCTGGGCGGTCGGACGGCTGACCGGACCGGAGGTGAACGCCCCGTCCGAGCACGCGTACGCGGCGCACGGCGCCTCGGTCTGGGTCCTTCCGGCCGCCTGGGTGTCCCTCGAGTTCGCGCGCTCGCACGCGCTTTCGGGATTCGGCTGGAACCTCCTGGGCTATTCGCAGGCGCCATGGCTGGACGCCATTCAGCTGGCCGAATTCACCGGCGCCTGGGGCGTCTCGTTCCTCGTGATGCTCGTCAACGTCGCGCTGGCAGGCGCGGCGGCGAAGGACCGCCCGCTCGGCGGCCGTCTCAGAAGCCTGGCGCTCGCGGCCCTCGTGCTTGCGCTCGCGGCGGGGCTCGGGCGGTGGCGGACGGCGTCCGCGGCCGCGAATGCGCCGCGCGAGCCGCTGCGCGTCGCCGTCGTGCAGGGCAACATCCCGCAGGATGAGAAATGGGACGAGCGGTTTCAGGAGCGGATTCTCGAGCAGTATGAGCGCCTGACGGCCGAAGTCCTCCCGGCGCGCCCGGACCTGATCGTCTGGCCGGAAACGTCGGTCCCGGGGTACCTGGGCGTGGAGGCGGAGCTGACGGCGCGCGTCACCGCGATCGCGCGCGGCGCCGGACGGCCGCTCCTAGCCGGAGCGCCCACGTTGGACGTGCGCCAAACGGCGCTCAGGAACAGCGCCGTGCTCATCGCTCCGGACGGGACACTGCGGGCGCGCTACGACAAGCTGCACCTGGTGCCCTTCGGCGAGTTCGTGCCGTTCGAGCGGCATGTCCCCTGGCTGCGCGCCCTCCTGCCGCCCATCGGCACGTTCGTTCCCGGAACGGCGCCGACCGTGTTCCGCCTCGATGAGGCGCCGGCGGGCTCGCCCGCCCGTTCGGGCGTGGCGTCACCGCGCGCGTTCGGCGCGCTGATCTGTTTCGAAGACGTGTTTCCGGAGATCGCTCGGCGCCTCGTCCGTGAGGGCGCCGAGTTCCTCGTCGTCATCACGAACGACGCCTGGTTCGGCCCGACGGGGGCCGCCTATCAGCATGCGCAAGCCTCGACATTCCGGGCCGTCGAGCTGCGCGCGCCGGTTGTGCGCGCGGCCAACACCGGCTGGTCGGGCTGCATCAGTCCGACGGGCGCCTGGGGGCCCCGCGTGCGGGAGGGCGGGCGGGAGCTCTTCGTGGCGGGGACGGCCGTCTGCGACGTGTCCAGACGCGCGGCACGGACGCTGTATCTGGCGTGGGGGGACTGGTTCGCGCTGGGGTGCCTGATGCTGGCGGGCGGGTGGATGCTGCTTGAGCTCGGCATGGCCCGCCGGCAACAGGGACGTTGATGTAAGCGGCGCTCTTCACTGTGGTTCCGTCAACGGTGCTCTCCGCAGGCGCGCCTGCATGTCCATTGACACGGCGTGCGGGGCTACCGTATAATCAGGTAATCAGGAACAATCGCCTGCGCAAATTTTCCTCATATGAAAGATGATAGAATACCACGCCTGGAACGGCGTGGTATTTTGTAGCATTCCACCGGGTCCAACGCTGAGCAGCCACCAGACGCCACCACAGGATTCTCCCGAAGAGCGCCTCCGGAAGCTGGAGGCGCTACGCGCGGGCCACATCGCGCCCTACGGAGGCCGGTTCGCCAGATCCGGACCGGTTCATGCCCTCGTGACGGACTTTGCCCCCGAGCGCCGCGTGACTGCGGCGGGCCGCCTGGTCGCCCGGCGCGGCCACGGCGGGCTGATCTTCGCGGACCTGCGGGACTCGACGGGCAAAATCCAGCTCTGTCTCAAGCGCGATCAGGTCGGCGAAGAGCGCTTTCGGATCTTCGACCTCCTGGACCTGGGCGACGTCATCGGGGTGTCGGGGACGCTGTTCAAGACCAAGACCGGCGAAGTGACGATTCTGACGGAGGACGTCACGGTGCTGGCCAAAGCGCTCCGGCCGCTGCCGGAGAAGTGGCACGGGCTCAAGGACGTGGAGATCCGCTACCGCCAGCGCTACCTTGATCTCATCGCCAACGAGGACGTGCGCCTGGCGTTCGCCAAGCGCAGCGCGCTGCTGGGGAGCGTCCGGACGACGCTGGAGCGCCGGGGGTTTCTCGAGGTCGAGACGCCGATGATGCACGTCGTGCCCGGCGGGGCCGCCGGCGAGCCGTTCGTCACGCACCACGCGGCGCTGGACCTCGACCTGTACCTGCGCCTGGCGCCCGAGCTGTATCTCAAGCGTCTGCTCGTCGGCGGGATGGACCGCGTGTACGAGTTGAACCGCTCCTTCCGCAACGAGGGGCTCTCGACCCAGCACAATCCGGAGTTCACGATGCTGGAGGCGTACGCCGCCTACGAGGACTACCGGTTCATGATGACGCTGGTCCAGGACGTGATCTGCGAAGCCGCGCGGGCCCTGCGGGGCTCCCTGACGTTCGAGTTCCGCGGCCAGATGATCGATCTCTCGCCCCCGTGGGAGGAAGTCTCGTTCGCGGCGGCGATGGCGGAGCTCGGTCTTGAGCCCGGCGCGCCGGAGGAGACGCTGACGCGCGTGCTCAAGGCGCGGGGCATCCGCGTGGCGGGGCGGTCGCGCTCGCAGATGGTGCGGCTCGTGGAGCAGCTCTTCGAGCCGAAGGCGCGGACGAAGCCGCTGTTCGTGACGGATTATTGGACGGAGCTGTCGCCTTTGGCGCGCAGCGTGCCCGGGCGGCCGGAGATCACCGAGCGGTTCGAGCTGTTCATCGGCGGCATGGAAGTGGCCAACGCGTATTCGGAGCTGAACGACCCGCTCGAGCAGCGCCGGCGCTTCGAGGCGCAGCTGGAAGGCGCGCCCGCCCGGGAACGCGCCCGGTTGCTGGACGAAGGGTTCCTCGAGGCGCTCGAGCACGGCATGCCGCCGGCCGGGGGCCTCGGCGTCGGCATCGACCGCCTCGCGATGCTGCTCCTGGGTCAGCCGTCCATCAAGGACGTGATCCTGTTTCCGCTCCTGCGGCCTTCGTCGCGACCCGAGAGCACCTGAATGGGGTACGGCGGTCTTGGGCCGTTGTCCAGGATGCATCAGTCTGAAGCTGGAAGCTGGAAGCTGGAAGCTGGACCAGCGCGGTATCGACGCGCACGTTCTAGCTTCCAGCCTCTCGCTTCCAGCTTCCGGCATGTTGTCAGCCGCGGATGAGGTACGAATTCTGGCTCGGACTCCGGTATCTGTTCGCGAAGCGGCGCGAGCGGTTCATCTCCGTCATCGCGGCGCTGTCGGTGGGCGGGGTCGCCGTCGGCGTGGCGGTGCTCCTCGTGGCGCTGGCGGTGATGAGCGGGCTCCAGCACGGCTTGCGCGAGAAGTTCATCGGCATCAACGCGCACCTCATCATCGAGGCGCCGGACGGCGTGGCGGATCCGGAGGCGCTCCTGGCGCGGATCGACGGGGCGCCGCACGTCGCCGCCGCCACGCCGTTCCTCTCGGGACAGGCGATTCTGCGGCTGCCGGAGCGGGCCTTCGGCGTGCTCGTGCGCGGGCTGGATCCGGAGCGCGAGCCTGGCGTGACGCGCCTGGAGGAGTACCTCGTGCTCGGGTCGCTGCCGTCCTCGGACGAGGAGGTGGTGATCGGCGCGGAGCTCGCCGCGCTCCTGCGCGCGGGTCCGGGCGATGAGCTCGTGGTCATCAGCCCGGCCGACGGGGACAAGCACCCCCTGCGCGTCTCGGGCATCTTCCGCTCCGGGCTGTACGAGTATGACGCCTATCTGATCGGCGTGACGCTGGGCCGCGCGCAGCGGCTGTTCGGCCTGCCGGGCTCGGCCTCCGGCATCGGCGTCCGGCTGGCGGACCCGCAGCGCAGCGAGGAGGCGCGCCGGGCGCTGCAGGAGCGGCTCGGGGCCGGCGTCTCGGTGAAGCCGTGGAGCGAGCTCAACCCCGCGCTCTTCGCCGCGCTCAAGCTCGAGAAGATCGGGATGTTCGTCCTGCTCGCGCTGATCGTGCTGGTCGCGTCGGCGAACATCATTTCCACGCTGATCATGATGGTCATGGAGCGCACGCGCGATATCGGGATCCTGAAGACGCTGGGCGCCACGCCGCGCTCGATCGGCCTGTTGTTCACGTGGCAGGGGCTCGTCATCGGGCTGGTGGGCACGGCGGTCGGCGCGGCGCTCGCCGGCGGGCTCATCTGGGCGCTCGACACGTACAAGTTCATCCGGCTGCCCGGAGACGTCTATTACCTGGATTATCTGCCCGTGCGGGCGGAGTGGGGCGACTGGTGGAAGACGCTGGCGGCCGCGGTGGCAATCACGCTGGGTTCGACCGTGTACCCCGCGCGGCAGGCGGCGCGCCTGGCGCCCGTCGAGGCCCTCCGCTATGAATAACACACCACAGAGACACAGAGCGCCCACAGCGCCACAGAGGACGTTGGCACACCATCGTCTTCTGTGCCGCTGTGAACGCTCCGTGGCATCTGTGGTGTGGGAGTGATGATGCTGGAAGTGACCGGCCTCAAGAAAGTCTACGCCTCCGGCGCGGGACCGCTCGAAGTCCTGCGGGGCATCGACCTGCGCCTGGAGGCGGGAGCGGCGCTGTCCGTGACGGGGCCGTCGGGCGCCGGCAAGTCCACGCTCCTTCACCTGATGGCCGGCCTCGACACGCCGACGGCCGGAGATGTCCGGTGGGAGGGCGAGTCGCTCGCCGGCATGAGCGAGGCGGCGCGAGCCCGGTTCCGGAACGGGACGATCGGGGTCGTGTTCCAGTTCTATCACCTGGTGCCGGAGCTGACGGCGCTGGAGAACGTGATGCTGCCCGGATTGCTTGGAGGGCGGCCGTCGCGCTCGGTGCGCGATCAGGCGCTCGCATCGCTGCACCAGGTGGGCCTGGAGCCGCGGGCCGGCCATAAACCGCGGGCCCTGTCGGGCGGGGAGATGCAGCGCGCGGCGGTGGCGCGCGCGCTGGTCAACGATCCGCGCCTGTTGCTGTGCGATGAGCCCACGGGAAATCTGGATTCGGCCAACGGCGGAGCCATCATCGATCTGCTGATGCGCCTGCACGGGAAGCGCCGCATGGGGTTGGTCATCGTGACGCACGATGAGCGGCTTGCGGCCCGCGCCGGCCGGACCATCCGGCTCAGGGACGGCCGCCTCGATCCCACAGAGCGCGCAGAGGACGCACCACACCACAGATGACACAGAGCAGCAAGACACCACGCATGACGCGGACCGTCGCAGCCAGGCGCAAGGATGCGTTCCCTGTGCCTCTGCGGACGTTCTGTGCCTCTGTGGTGCAGAGAAGGAGGATGACGTGAAGGTCTATCTCAACGGGAAATTCGTGCATCACAGCAAGGCGTCCGTGTCGGTGTTCGATCACGGGCTTCTCTACGGCGACGGCGTATTCGAGGGCATCCGCTCCTACGGGGGGCGGGTGTTCAAGCTCGAGGCGCACATCGACCGGCTCTTCGAGTCGGCGAGAACGATCATGCTCCGGATTCCGATGAGCCGCGCCGAGCTGATCGAGGTGGTGAAATCCTGCCTGCGCGTGAACCGGCTGCGGGACGCTTACATCCGCCTCGTGGTGACGCGGGGGGTGGGGGATCTGGGGCTCGATCCGCGCAGGTGCGCCCGGCAGACGGTGTTCGTGATCGCGGACAAGATCCAGCTCTACCCGCGCTCGCTCTACGAGCGCGGGCTGGACATCGTCACCGTGGCGACCCAGCGCAACGTGCCTGAGGCGCTGAACCCCCAGATCAAGTCGCTCAATTACCTGAACAATATCCTCGCGAAGATCGAGGCCATCAACGCCGGCTACGAAGAGGCGCTCATGCTCTCGCCGTCGGGCTACGTGACGGAATGCACGGGGGAGAACCTGTTCCTCGTGAAGGACGGGGCGCTCGTGACGCCCCCGCCGTACATCGGCGTGTTGCGGGGCATCACGCGGCAGACCGTGATGGACCTCGGCCGTCGGATGGGGCTCGACGTGCGCGAGGATCTGCTGACCCGGCACGATTGCTTCAACGCCGAGGAAGTCTTCCTGACCGGGACGGCGGCCGAAATCGTGCCGGTGGTCACGATCGACGGCCGCGTCATCGGCCGCGGGCGCCCCGGACCGGTGACGCGCCGGCTGCAGGAGGAGTTCCGCGCCCTGACCCGGACCGAGGGGCTGTGATTTTCAAGGAAAAGGCGTTAGACTGATGGGCGAGTGACGACGATGCTGTGCGAATTGTGCAAACAATCCCAGGCGACGGTGCATCTGACCGAGATCGTGAACGAACAGATGGCGGAGCTGCATCTGTGCGAGGCATGCGCGAACCAGAAGGGCGCGCAGGTGGAAACGCACTTCGGCCTCTCGGATTTGCTCTCGGGCCTGGCCGACGTCAGCAAAACCAGCGAGCCCGAGGGCACGCCGGTCAAAACCTGCGGGACCTGCGGCATGACGTACGACGATTTCCGCAAGGTCGGGCGGTTGGGGTGCGCGGACTGCTATGTCTCGTTCAAGCGGAGTCTCGGCGGGCTGCTCAAACGGATCCACGGGTCGTCGCTGCACCTGGGGAAATCTCCGGTGCGCATCACCAAGACCGCGAGCGGCAAGTCCGAGTTGGCGGAGCTCAAGCGGAACCTCGAACGCGCGATCGAGAACGAGGCGTACGAAGAGGCGGCGGCGCTGCGCGACCAGATCCGGCGTCTCCAGGAGCGCGGCGGGAAGCCGCCGGCCTCCAAGAAGGGCTGAGGGCGCCGATGGCCGGCTCGATCGATGACCTGCTCAAGCACACCGGCGAATGGCTCCGCGGGACCGGCCCGGTTGCGGACATCGTCATGTCGAGCCGCATCCGGCTGGCCAGGAATCTGGCCAAGACGCCGTTCGCCGTGCGCGCCACGAGCCAATCGCGGCGCGAAGTCCAGGACGCGGTGAAAGACGCCGTCGGACGCGCGCCCGGGCTCAACGGCGCGCTCATGTTCGATCTGGAGGAGCTGACGGAAGTCGATCGCCAGTGCCTGGTCGAGCGGCACCTCGTGAGCCGGGAGTTCATCGCGGAGCCCGAGCACAAGTCCATCGTGATCGGGCCCGACGAGATCCTGGCGCTCATGATCAACGAAGAGGACCATCTGCGGATCCAGGCGCTCCAGTCCGGCCTGAACCTGCAGGATGCCTGGGAGCTGATCGACGGGCTGGACGATGAGCTCTCGGACCTGCTGCCGTTCGCGTTTACGAACGACTGGGGCTATTTGACCTGCTGTCCGACGAATACCGGCACCGGCATGCGCGGGTCCGTCATGCTGCATCTGCCCGCGCTCGTCATGACGAAGCAGATCAACAAGATGCTCCATACCATCACGAAACTGGGGCTGGCCGCACGGGGCCTGTACGGGGAGGGCACGGAGGCGACCGGGAACTTCTTTCAGATCTCCAATCAGGTGACGCTCGGCCGCACGGAGGCGGAGCTCATCGAGAGCATCGAGCGGATCCTGCGCCAGGTGATCGAGCACGAGCAGAACGCGCGGGAATCGCTCATTGCGAACAACCGGGTACAGCTGGAGGACCGGATCTGCCGGGCGTTCGGCATCATGCGGCACGCCCGGACGATGAGCTCCCAGGAGACCCTGGATTTGCTCTCGGCGGTGCGGCTCGGGGTGGACCTGGAATTGATGAACGGCCTGAACCGGTCGACGCTGAACGAGCTGTTCCTGCTGTCGCAGCCGGCCCACCTGCAGAAGCTCGAGCACAAGACGTTGTCCGCCCGCCAGCGGGACGAAACACGCGCGCGGCTGATCCGCGAGCGGCTCGATTCGCCCGGCAGCGGGCCGTCAATATCCTAACTGATGTAACCGAGGGGGCGTCATGTTCAACAAGTTCACGGAACGCGCGCGGAAAGTCATCCTCCTGGCGAAGGAGGAAGCGAAGCGGTTCAACCACGACTACATCGGGACGGAGCACATCCTCCTGGGCCTGATCCGCGAGGGCGAGGGCGTGGCTGCGGCCGTGCTGCAGAAGCTCGGCCTGTCGCCCGAGAAGATCCGCCTGGAGGTCGAGAAGCTCGTCCAGAGCGGGCCGAGCACGCTCGTGTCTGGCGACATTCCGTTCACCCCGAAGGCGAAGAAAGTGATCGAGCTCGCCATGGAGGAGGCGCGCAGCCTCGGACACAATTACATCGGGACGGAGCACCTCCTCCTGGGGCTTATCCGGGAAGGCGAGGGCGTGGCCTCCCAGGTGCTGATGAACCTGGGGTTGGACCTCAACCGGGTCCGCAATGAAGTCATCACCCTGCTCGGGTCCTCCAGCCCGGCGGCCGGCAGCGGCCCGACGGGATCCCGGACGAAGACGCCGGCGCTGGACGCGTTCGGGCGCGATCTCACGCTGCTGGCGCGCGAGGGGAAGCTGGACCCGGTGATCGGCCGCAGCGAGGAGATCGAGCGGGTGATCCAGATTCTCGCCCGTCGGACCAAGAACAACCCGGTGCTCCTCGGCGAAGCCGGCGTCGGCAAGACGGCGATCGTCGAAGGGCTCGCGCAGAAGATCATCAAGAACGACGTGCCGGAGATCCTGCGCGACAAGCGCGTGGTCATTCTGGATCTGGCCCTCATGGTGGCCGGCACCAAGTACCGCGGACAGTTCGAGGAGCGGATCAAGGCCGTCATGGATGAGATCCGGCGCTCGGAGAACGTCATCCTGTTCGTGGATGAGCTGCACACCCTGGTCGGGGCCGGCTCGGCCGAGGGCGCGATCGACGCGTCGAACATCCTCAAGCCCGCGTTGTCGCGCGGCGAAATCCAGTGCATCGGCGCCACCACGCTGGACGAATACCGGAAGTACATCGAGAAGGACGCGGCGCTGGAGCGGCGCTTCCAGACCATCATGGTCGAGCCGCCGTCCGTCAGCGAGACCATCGAGATCCTGAAAGGCCTGCGCGACAAGTACGAGGCGCACCACCGGGTGAAGTACCTGGACGAGGCGCTCGAAGCCGCGGCGAAGCTGGCGGACCGCTATATCGCCGGGCGCTTCCTGCCGGACAAGGCCATCGACCTGATCGATGAAGTCGGCTCGCGGGCGCGCCTGTCGGTGCTCACCGTCCCGCCGGAAGTCAAGGAGCTCGAGGAGCAGATCGAGAAGATCCGCAAGGAGAAGGAGTCCTCGATCAAGGGCCAGGACTTCGAGCGCGCCGCGAGCCTCCGGGACCAGGAACGCGAGGCCAAGGAGTCGCTGGAGCGGCTGAAAGCCGAATGGAAGAAGACGAAAGGCGAGGCGATGCCGGTGGTGACCGGCGAGGACATCGCCGTGATCGTCTCGAAATGGACGGGCATTCCGCTGGTCCGCCTCGAGGAGAAGGAGACGGAGCGGCTGCTCAAAATGGAGGACGCGCTGCACCGGCGGATCATCGGGCAGGATCCCGCGATCCGGGCCATCGCCCGCGCGGTCCGGCGGTCCCGGGCGGGCATCAAGGACCCCCGGCGGCCCATCGGATCGTTCATCTTCCTCGGGCCGACCGGGGTCGGCAAGACGCTCCTGGCGCGCGCGCTGGCGGAGTTCCTGTTCGGGAATGAGGAAGCGCTGATCCAGCTCGACATGTCGGAGTACATGGAGAAGTTCAACGTGTCGCGCCTGGTCGGCGCCCCGCCGGGGTACGTCGGCTACGAAGAAGGCGGCCAGCTCAGCGAGCGCATCCGGCGCCGGCCGTATTCGGTCGTGTTGCTGGATGAAATCGAGAAGGCCCACCCCGACGTCTTCAACATCCTTCTGCAGGTGCTGGAGGACGGGCGGCTGACGGACAGCTTCGGCCGGAAGGTCGATTTCCGCAACACCGTCATGATCATGACCTCCAACCTGGGCGCGGAGCTCATCAAGAAGCAGGGCGCACTGGGGTTCTCGCCGATCACCGAGGAGGTCAGCTACGACACGATGAAGACGCAGCTCCTCGAGGAGGTCAAGCGCGCGTTCAAACCGGAATTCCTGAACCGGATCGACGAGGTGATCGTCTTCCACCCGCTTTCGCGCGAGGAACTCGTCAAGATCGTGGAGTTGGAGATCGGATTCGTGAAGGCGCGGCTCGAGGATCAGCACGTGACGATCGACCTCGATCACTCGGCGAAGGAGTTCCTCGTGGAGAAGGGCTTCGATCCGACGTACGGGGCCCGGCCGCTCAAGCGGATCATCCAGCGCTACTTGGAAGACCCCCTGGCGGAAGAGGTCATCGCGCGCCGGGTGAAGTCCGGCTCGATGCTGCTGGTGTCGCGCAAGGGAGAGGAGCTGGTGTTCGAGGAGCGGGTCGTCGTGGAGCACGAGGCGGGCGGCACGGGCACCTGACCCGGCCGGTGGCGCTCCTCCTGGCATGAGGCGGATCAACGGACCGGACGCCGGCGCCGAACCGCCGGCACTCACCGCGCGTTCCCGGGCATCCGGGGGCCGGACGCGCCGTCGCGCATCCGCGAGGCCCCGAGGCGAGCCGCCGAGCGCAGCGACCGCGCGATGATCTCCCGAGTCGGGCATTTCTTCCTGCAGACGGCGGCGGCCGCCGGGACGTGGGCGGTCGAGCTGTGCTGGTATGCCGGGAGCCTGGGGTTGTTGTTCGTGCAGACCGTCGGCGGGTGCGTCACCCGTCCCATCCGCTGGCGGAGCGTCGTGCACGAGCTGTGGAAGGTCGGCGTCAGGTCCTGGTTCATTGTCTTCGTATCCTCCCTCTTCATCGGGATGGTGCTCGCGTTCCAGAGCGCCTACCAGATGCAGAAGCTGGCGGGGGAAATCTACATCGCCAGTCTGGTCGCCCTGTCCGTGGTGCGCGAGATCGGGCCCGTGATCACGGCGCTGATCGTCGCGGGCCGCGTGGGCTCCTCGATCGCCGCGGAGCTGGGAACCATGCGCGTCACGGAGCAGATCGACGCCCTCATGACGCTGGCGACCGACCCGATCCAGTACCTCATCGTGCCCCGCTTCATCGCGCTCTTGGTGGCGATCCCCGTGCTCACTCTGTGGGCGGACGCGGTCGGCATTTTCGGCGGGTTTCTCATCGGCACGCTGAAGCTGGGCGTCCTGCCCAGCCTCTACTGGAAGATGACGGTCATTCCGCTGGTGTTCAAGGACCTCGCGGCGGGCCTCCTGAAGGCGGTCATGTTCGCGGCCATCATTTGTATCGTCAGCTGTTTCGAGGGGCTCAGGACGGAAGGCGGGGCGGAGGGGGTCGGGCGCTCGACCACGATGGCCGTGGTGACCTCGTTCCTGCTCATCATCGGGGCGGACTGCCTGATCACGGCCATCTTCTACTTCGTCTGGACGCCATGATCGAGATCCAGCACGTCTCCAAATCGTTCGATGCACACCAGGTGCTCGACCGCGTGACGCTGAGCGTCCGGCGCGGGGAGACCATGGTCATCATCGGCCGCTCCGGTTGCGGCAAGTCCGTGCTGCTCAAGCACATCATCGGCCTGATGCGCCCTGACGACGGCTCGATCCGGATCGATGGGGTCGAACTGACGCGGCTGTACGGGCACGCCTTGGACAAGATCCGCATGAAGTTCGGGATGCTGTTTCAGAACGCGGCGCTGTTCGATTCGATGAGCGTGGAGGAGAACGTCGGATTCCCGCTGCGCGAGCACACCACGATGGCGACGGCGGCCGTCCGGGAGCGCGTGGAGGAATGCCTGCGCTTGGTCGGGTTGGAAGGCGTGGGCGAGTTGATGCCGTCGGAGCTCTCCGGGGGCATGCGCAAGCGCGTCGGCCTCGCGCGGGCGTTGGCGGTCAGCCCGCAGATCATCCTGTACGATGAGCCCACGACGGGGATCGACCCGATCATGGCCGACATCATCAACGACCTGATCATCGCGCTGAGGGACCGGCTCAAGGTGACCTCCGTGGTCGTGACCCACGACATGCGCAGCGCGTCGAAAGTAGCGGATCGTATCGCGATGCTCTACAATGGGACCATTATCGAGGTGGGCACGCCCCAGGAGATCGAGGGGTCGTCCAATCCGGTGGTGCAGCAGTTCATCCAAGGCAAGGCGGTCGGGCCGATCAAGGAAGGGTTGCCGGACCGGCGGGTCCTGTCGCGGTGGTCGCGTCGCATGCAGGGGGGCGTCTAGGCGAGAGCCATGATCCGGCGACGGTCGCTTGAAATCACGGTCGGGATCTTCATCGTGTCCGGGGTGACGCTCCTGTCGCTCTTCATCTTCTTCATCACGGACCTCTCCTCGTACTTCCAGCCGGGCTACCGTCTGCGCGTCCAGTTCGACTCGGCCAACGGGATCACGGACGGCTCCTCCGTCCAGTACGCCGGCGTGGAGGTGGGCCGGATCCTGAGCGTGGGCATCGTCACCGTGCCCGAGCAGCCCGTGCCGCAGGTGGAGCTCCTGATTCAGCTGCCCGTTGACGTGAGGGTCCGGGAAGACGACGTGGCCGCGATCAGCACGTTCGGCCTGCTGGGGGAGAAATACCTGGAGATCATCCCGGGCTCGGGGCAGGGCGGGATTCTCCAGCCGGGCGGGCGGCTGGTCGGGAAGCCGCCGGTTTCGACGGAGCATATCATCGAGCGGTCCAACGAGGTGCTCACCGAGCTGAAACTGACCCTGCAGGGCATCAACGATCTCGTGGGGGACAATGAGTCGCGCATCTACCTGAAGGAGGCGCTCCGGGAGGCCCGGGACGCGACGCGCCAGTGGAAGCTGGTCGGGGAGCGGCTGAATCTCGCCCTGTCGCACGCGGAATCCGGCGAGGGCACGCTCGGGAAAGTCCTGTACGACGACGACCTCCACCAGCGCGCAGTTCTGCTCGTGGAGGATCTGCGCGCGAATCCCTGGAAGCTGCTCGCCCGCCCGAAACACGCAAGGTGATCGCCCCGGGACCGGCTCGGTCCCGGATCACGCCATGCCCAAACTGAAGACGTCTCATGTCTGCCAGCAGTGCGGCTACCAGTCTCCGAAGTGGCTGGGACGCTGCCCCGAGTGCGGCACCTGGAACTCGCTGGTGGAAGAAATCACCGAAGAGGCTCCGTCCGCCCGGCTCCGCGAGACCGAGCGCGCGCTCACGACCCGGCTGGGCGAGGTGGAGCTCGAGGACGTGCCGCGCCTGGCGACGGGTGTGGAGGAGTTCGACCGCGTCCTGGGCGGGGGGCTCGTCCCCGGGTCGGTCGTGCTGGTGGGCGGGGAACCCGGGATCGGCAAGTCGACCCTGCTGTTGACGGTCGCCGGCGCGGTGGCGCGCCGGGCGGGCGTCCTGTACGTCAGCGGGGAGGAATCGCCCCGGCAGACAAAACTCCGGGCCGTGCGGCTGGGCCTTGAGCAGTCGGCCGTCGAGCTGTTGGCCGAGACCCGGCTGGAATCGGTGCTGGACGCGCTCGAGCGTCTGAAGCCGCCGCTGGCCGTGATCGACTCCATCCAGGTGATGGAGACCCAGACGCTGGAATCCGCGCCGGGGTCCATCGGCCAGGTCCGGGCGTGCGCGCACGAGCTGGTCCGGTTCGCGAAAGCCACCGGCTGCGCGGTCGTACTCGTGGGCCACGTGACCAAAGACGGGTCGCTGGCCGGGCCCAAGGTGCTCGAGCATCTGGTCGACGCGGTGTTCTCCTTTGAAGGGGATCCCACGAGCGGGTTCCGCCTGCTGCGGGCGGCCAAGAACCGGTTCGGCGCCACGAACGAACTCGGCGTTTTTCACATGACCGCCGAGGGCCTCGAGGGCGTCGCGAATCCGTCCGAGCTGTTCCTGAGCGGTCAAGCCGGAGGCGGGGCCGCGGGCTGCATGGTGGCGGTCACGCTGGAGGGAACCCGGCCGCTGTTGGGCGAAGTGCAGGCGCTCACGAGCCCGTGCGGCCTGGGCTTGCCGCGTCGGCGGACGACCGGACTAGATGTCAACCGGGTGTCGATGCTGCTTGCGGTGCTGGAGCGGCGGGCGGGCCTCAAGCAGCTCGCCCAGCAGGACGTATTCGTGTCTTCGCTGGGGGGCCTGAGCATGCTGGAGCCCGGCGCGGATCTGGCCACGGCTATCGCCATCGCCTCGAGTTTGAACGACCGCCCGACGCGCCGCACGGACGCGGCCATCGGCGAAGTGGGGCTCACCGGCGAGGTGCGCCCGGTGAGCCAGATGCGCGAGCGGTTGCGCGAAGCGCGCCGGATGGGGTTCCGCCGGTGCCTGTTGGGCGCCGGGCGGGGCGTGCCGGAGGCGATCGCCGGCATGGAGCTGATGACGGTGCGGCACCTGCACGAGGCGGTCGGGCTTGCGCTCGCCGCCGAATCGGCATGATTCATCTCATCATAGCGGCCGCCGGACGGGGCGAGGATCCCCCCGGTCGGCGCGGCGGATAGGAGGCGGCATGGACTTGGGCATGGTGCGCGTGGCGTTCATTCTCATTACGGGGCTGGTCGGCTCCGCGGTCGTCGGGCTGGACCTCGGCTGGCCCTGGGGGTTCCGGTTCGTCATCAGCGTGGTCGCGGCGGGCATCCTGGTGCTGATCGAGCTGAGCTTGCAGCGGCTGGCGAAGATCTCGGTCCGGGGGCTCTCGGCGGTGGTGTTCGGGCTCCTCTTGGGCCTGATCATGGCGAAGCTCGCGTCGGACGCGATCGGTCTGCTGCGGTTCGATGAGATCGTGCTCGGGAACGTCCGGGTGGCCATGACGTGGGGCTTCTGTTATATCTGCATGGTCGTGGCCCTCCGCGGGCGCGATGAGTTCAACGTCATCATCCCGTACGTCCGGCTGGTGCGGCACGATCGCGGAGAGGATAACTACATCATCGACACGAGCGCCATCATCGACGGGCGCCTCATGGACCTGTGCAAGACGGGGTTCATCGAAGGACGGCTGCTCGTGCCCCGGTTCATCCTGCGCGAGCTGCAGGCGGTGGCGGACAGCAGCGACCCGGTCAAGCGCAGCCGCGGCCGGCGCGGCCTGGACATCCTCAACGAGCTGAAGGCCCTGCCGGGCGTCGACGTGCGCATCCAGGACGAAGAGTTCCCCGGCATCGCCGAGACCGACGCGAAGCTCGTGAAGCTCGGGCAGATGCTGGGCGCGCGCGTAGTCACGAGCGACTATAACCTCAACAAGATCGCGCAAGTCCAGGGCGTCAACGTCCTGAACGTCAACGAGCTCGCGCAGGCGCTCCGTCCGGTGGTGCTGCCCGGGGAGTCCATTGAGGTGAAGCCGATCAAGGAAGGCAAGGAGATGCACCAGGCCGTCGGGTATCTCGATGACGGGACCATGGTCGTGGTCGAGAACGGCCGGACCCTGATCGGCCAGCGCGTCCGCGGCGTCGTGACGAGCGTGCTGCAGACCTCCGCCGGACGCATGGTGTTCCTCCGGGTCGACGTCCCGCAGGCGGGCAAGCGGTAGGGTCCATGCGCGCGCGGGCCCGCCGGGATCCTACGCACCGTGACCCGGCGAGGCCTCGCCCATCGGGGCGGGTGGCCGCGATCGTCCCCGCGGCGGGGGAGGGGCGGCGGCTGGGCGGCCGGACGGCAAAGCCGTTCGTCAGGCTCGCCGGGCGGCCCATCCTGGCGCACGTGCTGCGGGCGCTCGAGCGATCGAGCGGGATCGCCTGCGTCATCCCCGTGGTCCGGCCGGGCGCCCGGGCGCAGGCCGCGGCGCTGATCCGCCGGGAGCGGCTGCGCAAGACCAGCGAGCCCGTGGAGGGCGGGCCCACCCGCGCGGCGTCCATCGCGAACGGGTTCGCCGCGGTGCCGGCGGGGACGGAGTGGGTGCTGATCCACGACGCGGCGCGCCCCTGTCTCACTCCGTTGCTGACGGCCCGGGTGCTGCACGCGGCGCGGCGGACGGGGGCGGCGGCCTGCGGGTTGCCGGCGGCGCTGACGGTCAAGGCCGTGGACGAGCGCCGTGAAGTCCGTCTGACCCTCGACCGGGACCATCTCTGGTTCGTGCAAACGCCGCAGGCGTTCCGCCGGGACTGGTACGAGGAGGCGCTCGCGATGGCGGACGACCGTCTGGGCGCGTACCCAGACGACGCGTCGCTCCTGGAGGCGGCCGGGTTCCCCGTGCGGATGGTGCCTGGGGATCCGCTCAACCTCAAAATCACAACCCGGGAAGACCTGATGCTGGCCGAGGCGATCTTCAAACATCGTCGTCACGTGTAGGCAATTCACGCTGCGCAGGGTATCAGGGGAAGCTGGATGCTAGAAGCTGGAAGCTGGATCAACCACCACCGGTCCTCGAACGTGTTCCAGCCTCCAGCCTCCAGCTTCCAGCCTCCCGGCGGGTGATGACGATGCGGATCGGCTACGGATACGACGTGCACCGCTTCGGAGGCCGCGGGCGGCTCAAGCTCGGCGGCGTGACGTTCGCCCATCGGGGCCTGGCGGGCCATTCGGACGCGGACGTGCTGCTGCACGCGCTCGCCGACGCGCTGCTAGGCGCGATCGGCGGACCGGATCTCGGGACGGTGTTTCCGCCGTCAGATCCGCGCTGGCGCGGCGCCGACAGCGCGCGGTTCGTGCGGGAGGCGTCCGCGCGGATCGCGCGGCGGAAGTGGCGGGTCGCCAACGTCGACGCGAC
>DASWKB010000032.1:0-43180 GCA_036396895.1 bacterium
ACCGCTTCCGGGATCACCGGGTTGACCTTGCCCGGCATGATGCTGCTCCCGGGCTGGAGCGCGGGCAGACTGATCTCGGCGAGCCCCGCCTGCGGGCCGCTGTTCATCCACCGCAGGTCGTTCGAGATCTTCATGAGGCTGACGGCGCAGACTCTGAGCTGCCCGCTCAGGTCGACCGCGGCGTCCTGGCTCGAGAGCAGCGCGAACGGGTTCGCCCCTGCTGCGAAGGCGCGCCCGGTCCGCTCCGACAGCGCCGCCGCCGCGCGCCGCCCGAATTCGGGGTGCGCGTTCAATCCGGTGCCGACCGCCGTGGCGCCCAGCGCCAGCGCCGAGAGCCGCTCGAGCGAGCGCTCGACCCCCGCGGCGCTCTGCTCGACCTGCGCCGCCCAGCCGCCGAGCTCCTGGCCGAGGCGGATCGGCACCGCGTCCATGAGGTGCGTCCGTCCCGTCTTCACGATGCCGTCGCACGCCTTCGCCTTCTCCCGGATCGCCTGCGCCAGGTGCCGCATGGCGGGGATGAGCTCCTCCGCCGCCGAGAGCGTCGCGCCGACGTGGATCGCCGCGGGGAACACGTCGTTGCTGCTCTGGCTCATGTTGACGTGGTCGTTCGGATGCACGGTGCGGCCCAGCCGGTCTGAGGCCAGATGCGCGATGACTTCGTTCGCGTTCATGTTCGTGCTCGTGCCGGATCCGGTTTGAAAGACGTCGATGGGAAAGTGCTCATCGTGCCGGCCTTCCGCGACCTCCAGAGCCGCCTGCTCGATTGCCGCCGCCAGGTCCGGCTTGAGCAAGCCGAGTTCGCCGTTGACCGCCGCCGCCGCCGCTTTGATGAGGCCCAGCGCGCGGATGAACGTCCGGGGCAGCCGCAGGCCGCTCACCGGGAAGTTGTCTACCGCGCGCTGCGTCTGCGCCCCGTAGCGGACGCCCGCCGGCACGCGCACGTCGCCCAGACTGTCGCGCTCGATCCGGTCGTCGTTCCGTGATGTCATGTGGACGCTCCTTTCGTTGGCCGCCGTCCGTGAATCAAGACCCGGAGCACGGGGCGTGGCTCATAGGCATTGGCTGGGACATGAGACACGGGACAAGGGACGTGTCGCGCAATCGCTGAATTGGTAGGAGGTGGACGGTAGAAGATAGAAGGTAGAAAAAGCAAAACGACCATTTCATTCCACCATCTATCTTCCATCTTCTACCTTCCACCTTCCACCCTCTACCAGTTCAACGATGGCACGACGTGTCCCATGCCCCGCGTCCCGCGCCCCCTCGCCCCCGCCCCGGAGCGAACGAAGTGAGCGGAGTCCTGAGCGAAGTCGAAGGACCCGCCCCGTCCCGGTCGCTGGCCTCCGGCTGTTCGCCTCTCCATGACGAGCGCTACCGCCCGTACACCTCGAACTCGAGCAGCGAATAGCCGAACTGCGTGCCGCGCGCACGCCCGTACAGCCTCACGTACCGCGCGGACGTCGATGGCATGATCGTGATGTCCTCCAGGCCCCCCGCGCCCTGCCGGGTCGCGTACGCGGTCCGCCACGCCTCGCCGTCGTCGGACACCTGCAGATCATACGCCTTGCCGTACGCCAGCTCCCAGTTCAGGCGGATCCCCTCGATCACGCGGCGCTCACCCAGGTCCAGCATGATCCATTGTGGGTCCGAGAACGCGCTCGACCACCGGGTCTGCGGGTCGCCGTCCGAGGCCATCGCGGCGCCGAGCGCCAGTTCAGGATGGGGCTCGACGGAGGACGCCGTGGCCCGCGCGCCCGCGGAGAGCAGCGCAGGCCCGTGGGGGTCCGGCTCGAAATGCGCGCGCACGCTCCGGTGGGCCGTCATCGTGACGGTCGACGGGTTCCGGGCGCCCTCGGCGTCGCCGCTCCACCGCGCGAACCGGTAGCCGATCGACGGCCGCGCGAGCATCGTCACCACGTCGCCCGCCTCATAGCGCGGCCCGGGCGGCGTATGCAGGATGCGCCCGTGATCCGCCCACATCGTCAAGATGAAGCTGTCGCCGGTGTCCCGGGCGTAGACCCGGACGTAGTCGATCTCGTGGAACTGCGGGAACACCGTCGTCTCATCCGGAGGCCCCGGCCAGTCGCCGCCCACCGCCGTGTTGAGGATCAGGAAGCACGGCACCGTCGGGACATGCTCGCGGGAGCGGTGGCGCAGCTCCCCGTCCACGTACCATCGGATCTCGTCGGGTTCCCACTCCAGGGCGAACGTATGGAAGTCCTGCGTGAAGTCCGGCCCGGTGAACGGCTCGCCGCCCAGCCGGTTGTTCGGCCAGGCACCCCAGTGCTGGGTCAGATAGACCGTGTTCGGCTCATGGCCCAGGAGCTCCATGATGTCGAGTTCCGGCGGCCATCCGCCGTCGGTGGGCAGCAGCCAATGCGCCGGCCAGATCCCCTGCCCGCCCGGCAGCTTCGCGCGGACTTCGAACCGCCCGAAGGCCTGGGCGAACTTGCCCTTGGTCTCGACGAGCCCCGAGGTGTACTGCCGGCCGCCCAGGGGGCGCGCCTGGCTGCGCAGGACGAGCCGGCCGTCGCGGACGTCGACGTCATCCGACGCGTAGAACTGCAGCTCGTTGTTCTTGACGAGCGCGGCGTGCTCCACCCGCCATCGCGCCGGGTCGACGGCCTCGCCCTCGAACTCATCCTCCCACACCAGATGCCAGCCTGGCGGCGCCTCCGCCGCGGCGGCCGCCTGACAGGCGGCGCCCGCGGCGGCCAGGCCTGTCAACACGGACGCGATCCGCATCCTCATGCGCGCTGCTCTTTCGGCATCCGCCTCGCGGCCGCGCCCGGACGCTCCTGCCACTCGCCGATCGCGTCCGCCAGCGCTTCGCCGATGCGCCGGTAGCCGCCGACGTTCGGATGCACCCCGTCATCGCTGTCCCGGAGCGCCCCGGGGATGCCCGGCTCCGACATGATCCGGAAGAGATCGCAGCAGGGCCGCGCGCCCCGGCGGCACGCCTCGAGAATCCACGCGTTCACGTCGCCGATCCAGGAGGCGAACCGGTCCGTCGCGCCGGTGAGCGGCAGCAGCGTCACGCCCGCCGCGACGATGCCCGCCTCGTCCGCCCGCGCGTAGAGCGCGTCCAACTGCGTGATCACGCCCGCCGGCCCAACGGCCTGCACGAGGTCGTTGATGCCGCCCAACACGATCACGAGATCGGGCCTGGCGGACGCCACGTCACGGTCGAACCGCCGCAGCATCTCGTCCGTCCGCTCGCCGCTGAGGCCCCGGTTGAGCACGCGCCAATCGGGCCGCCGCCGCATCATCCAGTAGGCGTACTGGCTCTGCTCGTCGCCCGCGCCGTACGGCGGGGACTCAACCGGCGAGCGGAAGCCGGGAAAGCCGGCGGTGATCGAATCGCCGAATCCCACCATGCGCATCAGGCGCGTTCCGGTTCGCGCACCGCCGGCGTCCCCAGGCCCGCTCCGACGGGATCCGGCACGAACTCCCTGATGCACTCATCGATCGCGCGCATGTCCGCCTCCGTCAGGCGCCAGTCGTCCACGCCGTCCAGGGCGCCGAGCTGCTCGGGCCGGCGGGCCCCGAGGAGGGCGCAGCCGACGCCGGGGCGGTCCAGCGCCCACCGCAGCGCCAATTGCGCGACCGTCCGGCCGCCGCGGGAAGCGGCGAACGCCCCCAGCGCCTCGACGGCGGCGAGATACGCCGGCGCCCGCGGCCCGCGAAACTTCGGATCGGACGCGCGCAGGTCCCCTTCCTCGAACCGCGCACCCGCGGTGATCCGACCGCCGAGGAGACTGCGGCACAGCGGGCTGTACACCAGCGCCGGAAGCCCGTGCCTCCGGCAATACGGTAGGAGGTCCGCTTCGATGTCGCGTTCGAAGAGATTATAGCGCGGCTGGACGGCGTGCAGGGGCGCCGCCTGCCGGAAGACGTCGATCTCCTCAGGCGTACAGTTGCTCACGCCGATCGCGCGGACGGCGCCGCGCCGGTGGAATTCCGCGAACACCTCCGCCGCCTCCTGGATGGGCACGCGCGGGTCGGGCCAATGCAGCTGGTAGAGATCGATGGCGCCGGTGCGCAGGCGGCGCAGGGAGTCTTCCAACTCCCGCCTGAGCCGTTCCGGGGTCGCGTTGCGCCAGATGCGGCCGCCCCGCCATTCCAATCCCGCTTTGGTGGCCAGCACGACGCGTCCGCGCGCTCCGGCGGCTTCCAAGACGCGCCCGAGCATCTCCTCTGACGCGCCGAGGCCGTAGACTGGCGCCGAATCGATGAACGTGATGCCGCGCTCGAGCGCGGCGAGGACGGTGCGTTCGGCATCGCGCGCGTCCGCCCCGCCCCACATGAACCCGCCCATCGACCACGTGCCGAGTCCGACGCGCGAGCAGCGCAACTCCGTCCCCGGCAGCGTCACGTAGTCCATGGCTCACGGCTCATCGTAACACACGCGACCGGCCGCAACCAGCGACCATTGACCTCATCCGGGACAGGGGACACGGGGCGCAGCGTGGGGATTACCATAAGATGGTAGAAGATAGAAGGTTGAAGGTTGAAGGTAGAAAAAAAGCAAAACGACTATTCGTTCCACCTTCTATCTTCCGTCTTCCATCTTCCACCTTCCACCGTCCACCGTCCACCTTCCACCTTCCATCTTCTACCTTCCATCCTCTCATGATAATACCCCCGCCCCTCGCCCCATTCCAGCTTCCAGCGTCTAGCGTCCAGCTTCCGACTGGACCTTCCGGAACTTCGCGACGAAGAATCCTTCCATCTCCTGAGTCGGCAGGATCCGGACGGCCAGGCGCACGGCGGGATCGAACGCGCGGTCCTCCCATCGGGCGAGCCCGGGCAAGACGTTGGCGAACGGCAGCCGCACCGGTTCCAGTCGAACCCGGTCCCGGAATTCGCCCAACGCATGGTCGAGCACCGCCTCGTTCTCTTCCGGCGCGAACGTGCAGGTCGCGTACACGAGCACGCCGCCGGGCCGCAGGGCCGCCAGCCCCGCGCGCAGGAGCCGCCGCTGCTTGTGCGCCATCTCATGGATTTTGCGGCGCGACCAGAAGCGGAAGCTGGCCGGCTCGCGGAGCTGGAACCGCCCCTCCGTGCTGCAGGGCGCATCGACCAGCACCCGGTCGAACGCGTCCGGCTGGTGCGTGCCGAACCACTCGCCGTAGCGGTTCACCGTGTCGATGAGCTCAAGCCCCTGCAGGCGGACGTTGGCGCAGAGCTTGAAGAACCGGATCCGGTGCTGGTCGTTCGCCACCAGCCGTCCCTGCCCCTGCATCAGGCAGGCGATCTGGGTCGTCTTGCTCCCCGGGGCGGCGGCAAGATCCAGCACGTCGAGCCCCGGCTCGAGCTCCATGACGAGCGGCGGCACCAGACTCGAAAGGCTCTGCACGTAGATGCTGCCGTCGGCGTACAGCGCGGTGCGCTGCAGGTCGCGCAGCCGGCCTCGGCGCAGGATGAACGCCCCGGGACACCACGCGACGGGCTCGGCGTGGAACCCGTCCGCGGCGAGGGAGGTGCGCGCCGCGCGCGGGTCGGCCGAGGGCCGGTTAATCCGAAACGTCGCGGGCGGAGGCTCCTCGAACGTGCGCACAATCGCCTGCCACCTCGACGGGGGCACGAGCGCTCTCAGGCGCTCGAGAAACTCCTCGGGCAAACCCGGCGGCCTCCCCATGGCTTATCCTCTCCGCGGCGCGCCGCGGGCGGCGCTCGAGGCGTCCGCCGGCTCGGCCGGAAGGCCGATGAATCCCAGCACGTGCACGGCCCGCTGTCCGACGAGATCGTAGATGACCTGCTGCAGCGCCGCCCGGTGCACGGGCCGGACTTCATGCACGACGCGCGGAAATACGAGCGCAGCCGCCGCCCGCAGCACCCCCGAGACGCAAAACAGGCTCACGAACGCGCTGCCCCCCAGCGCCGGCAGCGCGCCCAGGAGCCACCCGCCGGTCAGCGCCCCGACGCTCACCCCGCAGCCGTTGATCACATTGAAGTACGCCAAGCATCGGGTCCGCTTCGACGCGGTGGCCGCGTCGTAGACGAAATTGACCATGCACAGGTTCAGCCCGCCCCAGAGAAACCCGCCGAGCACATTGGCGACGAAGAGCCAGGCCGGATCCGGGCTGAGCGGCCACAACAGCGGCAGGACGCTCACCAGGAGCGTCGTCCACCGCAGAACCACCCAGTTCCCGAACCGGTCCGCGAGCCGCCCCCACCGAAGACTTGCCAGAAATCCCGTGACGGAGCCGGCCATCACCACCAGCGTGTAGGTGAAATAGCCGACGTGGAGCTCTTCAAGAAGATACACGGCGAAATACGGGCTGGCCAGATTGGTCGCGAAGCTGAGGAGCCCGATGCACACGGTGAACTTCGCGAAATTGCTCGTCGGGAGCTGCCGGATGAATTCCCAGAATGTGAATCGGGCTTCGGCCGGTTCCTCCCACGGGCCCTCCGCCATGCGCTGCAGATATGAGATCGACCACGCCCGGGAGACAGCCGCCGCCGCGCACAGGAGCGCGAACCCCATGAGCGGCCGGTGCGCGCACCACTGGAGGATGCCGCCCGCCGCAAGACTCGCGGCGGCGGTCCAGCCGCCGATCACGCGCGCGCGCCGCCCGAAGAAGCGGCCGCGCGATTCCGGCGGCAGGGAGTCGCTCACCAGACTGCCCCAGGCGGGGCCGCCGATGGCGGCGCTCGTCGTGCCGAGCGTGTACAGGACGATCAGCGCGGGGACGGCCCAGGGCCCCAGCAGCCAGGCCACGCCCGCCAGCGGCAGCCACAGCACCGCCTGGATCCGGGCCGTCCAGAGGACGAGCGCCTTGCGCGACCGGACCCACCGGACCGCCTCCGCGGATTTCAGCTGCGACAGCGACAGGACGAGATTACGGAACGAGCTGAGCAGACCGGCCTGGAACGCGCTGCCCCCCAGCGCCAGGGTGTAAGGAATCATGAACGATTCCGTCAGTCCCGTCATGACCGCCCACGGCACCGCTTCGCGCTCGGTGCTCGCCAGGCTGCGCGCCGCCGCCTCGGGCGTGACGGGCCCGGCGCCGGGATCAGGCATGCCGGGCCCGCCTGCGCGCCGCCGGAGGCGTCGACGCACGGCGCGCCGCTCGGCCGAGCCGGCGGAAGTTCCGCGCCAGCCAAGGCAGCACGACCCAGGCGGCGAACGGTGCCACCAGCGTTCCGCCGGTAATCGAGAGCCCGAACCGCTGCGTCGGCGGAAACGCCGAAAGCCCGAAGACTCCGAACCCGAGACTGACGATGACGGTGGTCGACACGATCGGCCTCCACAGGCGCACGCGGGCCTCGCGCCAGGCCGCCTGCTCCCCCGCGCCCCCGGCCCGGGCATGCCGGACCGCGATCAGCACATGAAGCATCGCGTCGATCCCCATCGCCATCGCCAGATTCGCCGCCGGCGCTGAGATCACGTCGAACACCATGCCCGCATGCCCGATCAGCCCGAGTAGGCAGACCGGGATCACCGCCACCGCGAGGACCAGGGCAGCCGTCACCCGCCAGGACCGCGTCAAGCCGAAGCCGAGCATGCCGAACAGCGCCAGGAGCAGCAGCACGCCCGTGCTCAGGCTCGAGACGAGCATCCGCGCCATCGCGCCCTGGAGCAGGTACACGCCGCCGAGCAGCTCCGGTTCGAAGCGATGGCGGCGCACCGTCTCCGTCAGCCGGTCGATCACGGCGGGGCGCGACTCGCCGCGCCCGCCCTCCCGCATGAGCAGCACGAACAGCCCCCGCGCGCGATCCCTGGTCACGAACTGGGTGCCGATCCGGTCGAACTGAGGCAGCTCGAGGATGTTCAGCAGCCACTCCCACGGCAGGAGAAACGCCAGCGGCGCGCGCCGCGCTTCGGCCATGATGAGCGGCAGCGAGACGACCGTCCCCACCGCCTCATCCCGTTCCAGCGCGTGATGCAAGTCCCAGAGCCGCTGGTACTCCGTTTCCGTATTGAACCGCCCGCCCTGCGGATCGCGCACGACGATTTTCAGCGGACTGCTGCCGAGGTGGCGGTCCACGTATTCCAGACCCGTCCGCAATTCGCTCCCCTTGGCGAAGTAGGCGAGGAGGCTCGGATCCGTGTCGATGCGCCAGAGCCCCGCGCCCCCGGCCAGACAGGCCGCGCCGACGCCGAGCGCGATCCAGCCGTCCCGGCGCATGACGCGCCGCGCCACGGCGCCGCCGCGCGATCCCTCCGCGCGGAGTTTCCGCATCCGCGTGTCGTCCAGCAGCCACGGGTATCCCAGGAAGGCGACGAGGAACGCCAGCACGGTGGCCACCGCGCCGGAAATGCCGAGCGTCCGCAGCGGCTCCGCGGGCACGAACAGCAGACTGCCGAACCCCAGCATCGTGGTGGCCATGCTCCAGAACGACCCGGGCAGCGTCAGGCGCACGGCCTCCCACCGCTTCCCCGAGGCGGCGCCGAGCCAGTTGGACGAAAGGAAGATCAGGTGGGCCAGGGTCAGCACCGACACGATGGTCACGAGATTCGCGGTCAGCAACCCCAGCGTGATGCCGCATGCCTGCGTGGCGAGCAGCGTCAGGACGCTGGCCTGGATGCAGGCGCACAGCGTCCCCAGCGCCAGCCGGTACGAGCGGAACAGAAACAGCACGGTGACGCCGAACAGCAAGAGCGTCGCCGTGCTGAACACGCGCAGGTCCCGGGTCAGATTCCGGCGGATCAGCTCCATGACATAGGGGACGCCGGAAATCACGATCCGGAAGCCGTCCTGCTCGTACCCGTCCGTGATGGCCTCGATGTCCGGCACCACGTCTTCCGGAGGCACGTCCTCGACGAACACGAAAAGGTTGGACGCCTCGCCGTCGCCGATCACGAGCAGCCGCTTCCAGATGGGGCTCTTGAACGCGTCGTCAAGCCCGCTCGGCCCGCGCGTCAGCGACTGCACGTTGTAGACCGGCGGGAGCGAGGCGAGATCGCGCGTCAGCGCGCCGATGCGCGCCTGGTACGATGCGGCGCGGACATCGCCCTGCACGCTGATGATGACTTGAGGCGGATGCGGGAACAGCTCGCGGATCTTCTGGTCGGCCCGGAAGCGCGGATCATCGCTGGAGAAGAAGAAGTTCTCGTTGACGTGCGGCTGGAGCTCGATCGTCCGCGCGCCCGCGGCCAGGAGGAGGAGGGTAACCGCGCCCATCGCCGCCAGCGGGAACATGCGGCCGGGGTTGAGGCGAGCCGGAGCCAGGCGGAGGACCGCGCGCGCGCTCACCAGCGGCGACCTGTGATGGCGATCCGGCTTACGCGAGGAAGCGACACGACGCCAGAGTCATGATCAGGCGGCTATTGTAGCGCGTTTCGTCCGGCGCGGCCATCACCGCTTCGACGCGGCGTCTCGCTGTGTCATGACAACGTGTCGCGTGTCATGGCGATATCCTCGGCGACATGACGCCTGACACGTCGCGCATGACACACGCCCGGGCGCGACGTTGCGGCGCGCCACGGGTCATCATGGAGAAAACGGTCCGTCACCAGCCCGGCGCCGGAACCCGGTCGCCTTGTGGGCTGAACGGGCGGGGCCGCAACCGGCTCCCGGCGACGGGCTGGGGCATCCTGTCCGGCTGACCCGGACAGGCCCCCACGGGGTGGGTCGTGGTGACGGACCGCAGATTCATGCTGCGCCAAATCCTCTCATGGACGGCATCACGCCGGGCTGATCCGGCATGGAGTCACGCCTCCCTCGACCACCACGCGGTCGCGGTGCGCTTCCATGCCGGCAAGAGCCGAATGCCCGATCCAGAATGCCGTGGACAACAGCGCGATCAATACGGCCGCGAGCGACCCCGCGCCCACGCGCCTCTTCTGCGGCTTCCCGCGCGCGTGTTTCCGCCGCGTGTCGCCCTCGCCGTTCATCCACGACGCCGACGGGCCTCCAGAATACGTCCACCAAGAAATCACCCAGCCCGCTTCCATCCCCTGCGTGCCCCCTCACTCCCTGCCGCACGGTGTTTCTGTACCGACTCTCGCGTGTCATGATCGTCACGCGCTTCCGATGGTCGCCAGATCGGCGTGCCCGTTCGCATCCGCCTCAAGCAATTCGGGGCTGGTCGACGCCCACTGCCGCAAGACCGTTAGCAACTCCTGGCAATCGAGCCCCCTCCGCCAGGCGATCCGCTCGAGCGTCTCGTCGGCTTCCGCCAGCAAATCCACGCCCAGGCTCGCGCACGCGCGCCGGACAGCCGGATACCAGGACACGGCCTGGCGCACCGTCAGCGTGCCGGAGAGAATTGGCGGTTCGTCGATCCAATTGACCGTCCCGTTGGCCGGAACCGTCCGCTCCAGCAGCGGGAACGCCAGCGCTTCCTGCTCCTCGATCTGCTGGCGCACGCCCTCGATCACCGCGTTGAGCGCGCCGGCGACGTCCTTCCACATGGCCGGCGCTCCTCCCATCACGTAGTGCACGATCAGCTTCAGATCATGCATCTTGTCCCGATGGGACTCCTGCGCGTATGCCGGCAGGCGCTCCAGACTGCCGTCGTCGTACCTGGCCAGCATCCGTTCCTCGCGCCACACATGGAGCTGCAGCTGTCGCAACGCGCTGAAGCACAACTGCCGGAGCACCGGCCACGCCTCCGGCCCGATGCGCAAGGCGCTCTCCAACATGCCGAAGGTCCGTTGGATGGCGTGATGTTCCTGCCGTAATTCTTCAAACGCGCTCATGCTCATGGTCCCTCCTCCACGCTCGGACATCGTTACGCCTCAGGCACCGTCCGCTTGCGGGACATCCGCTCCCGCTCCATCGGCCTGATCGCGATGGCGTGGGCCATCGGGGACGCGCCTGCCCGCACTGCATACGTCACATCGATCCGCTGTCCGGGACGAAGCTCCCGGAGGGTCAGCCGGGTGTCGCCCTCGGCCAGATCCGTCTCATCGGATACGGCAAACGACATCGCCCGCTCCAAACTTGTCCACCCCTCCTGCATGATGGTCACCGTGCCGCGGGCGTCATCCACGGCCGTGATCGTGCCGGACGCACGGCGCAACCCAAGTCCGACCCGCTCCCGGGCGCCCGCCCATGACGGGCTCATCGTGATCGCCGCAAACACCGCCATCGAACCCGCCATGCCAGTCAACAGGCTCATCGGTCGCGCCTCCACGCTCCGGCAGGCTCCGCCGCCGGAGCCTGCCGGGATGCTGCCGTTAGAGTCCGAGGTCCGCGGTGCCGCTGAGCGCGCTGCCGGCTGATCCGCCCGCGCTCGCCGAGCCGCCGCCGAGGCGCGCCCCGGCATCGACGCCGACGCTCGCATCAGCCCCGCTGCGCATGCCCGCGTCCCAATCTCGCGACGAGTCATGCGCCGACTGCGCGCGGGTCCCGCCCGACCACGTGGCGGCGGCGTCCATATCCGAAGACGCCCGGGTCTCCGCGCCGGATGACGCATCCCCGCGGTTCCAGGCCTCCGACCCCGACTCCGCCTCCTCCGACGCGTCCGTGCTGGTCTTGCCCTCATACGACGCGCCCATCCCGAAGGCCGGAACGGACCATCCCAGCATCAGCGCGCCCAGCACCGCCAAGCGTCCCCATCGTCTCGTGCTCATGATGTGCTCCTCCATTGGGACCTGTTGGGTTCGCATGCCTCGCGCCGGATCCGGAGCTGCACCGCGCCGCTCCCCCGCGCACGGGCACTCTACGACGGCGGGCATGACGACCCCATGAGTTTTCAATGACAACCTCGTCATCTCGCATCACGGAGACGGGTCAGCTTCCGAAGTGTGGAGTCTGTCCGCGAGAAGATGGAAGGTAGAGGGTGGAGGGTGGAAGGTAGAAGATGGAAGGTGGAAGGTGGAAGGTGGAGGCTGGAATTATCAGGGGTCGTCCAGGTCGCGTAACGCGTAACGTGGGACACCAGATTCCGGTCTGACGCTGGAGGCTCGAAGCTGGATGCTGGAACGATCAGGCGGCGATCGCGCGTGTTCCAGCCTCAAGCTTCCAGCTTCTAGCGTCAGACCTGCTGAGTAGTGAGCTTGGTCGCTGGCCGCTCACTGGGACGCCGATAAGGGAAGGAACACGGTGAACGTCGTGCCGCGGCCCGGCGTGCTGGCGACATCGATCCGGCCCTGGTGCGCCTCCGCGATCCAGCGGCACAGTCCCAGTCCGAGCCCCGTGGAGCTCGACACCGCCGCGCTCGGGCGGCGGAAGAACCGGTCGAAAATCCTCGGCAGTTCCTCCGGCGCAATGCCGGGTCCCGTGTCCTTGACGGACAGCCGGGCGAGGACGCCCTCGGCCGCGGCGGACAGCGTCACGCTTCCGTTGAGCGGCGTGAAACGGATGGCGTTATCGATGAGGTTCGCCACCAGCCGCTCGAGCAGGCGGCGCTCCCCGCGGACCCAGACCGGCCCGTTCGCGTCGATCGTGACCGCCACGCGCTTGGCGGCGGCGATCTTGCGCCAGATCGCCGCCACCTGATTCAGCAGTCCGCCGAGCTCCACCGACTGCCAGTCCAGCGACCCGCTCATGGCGCCCGCCCTCGCCACGCTGAGCAGCGTCTCGACGGTCTGCGCCATGTCTGTCACCACGGCAAGGTGCCGGTTCAACGTATCTCGGTACTCCTCGCCCGAACGCTCCCGCCGCAAGGCCAGCTCCAGTTCTCCCTGCATGACGGTGAGCGGGGTGCGCAGCTCATGCGAGGCCGCCGCGCTGAACTGGCGCAGGCGCCGGAACCCGTCCTCGATTCTCCCCAGCATGTCGTTGAACGTCCTGGCCAGTGCCTCGAGCTCATCGCCGGTCTCCGGGACGTCCACGCGCGCGTCCAGCCGTTCGGTGCCGATCTGCTGGGCTTGCGCGATGATGCCGCCGACAGGCCGAAGCGCGCGGGACGCGAGCCCCCAGCCGACGACCGACGTCACCAGCAGCGTCAGCGGCGCCAGCCACAACAGCCACAGCCGCAGGCGGGCCAGGGTCGCCGCCATGGCGTCGAGCGGCGAGGCGACCTGCACGAAGTACAGCAGCCGGCCCATGTCATGCACCGGATGGGTGAGGACCCGCAGTTGCCCGTGGCCATGCGGCACGGTGTCGAAGACCTGATGGCCGTCCCGTGCCTGCTCGATCGCATCGGGCAGATCCGGAAACATCAGATCCCGCACGCCGAAGGATTCCCGCACGGGAGTTCCGTCGCGGCCGAGGATGCGGATCGGGCGCAGCGTCTGGAGGCCCTGGGTCTTGTCCGCCCACCGGCCGATGAACGTGGAGAACGACCCGGTGTCGATGGCGGAGAGGAGGTTGCCGGGAGGCGCCGCCTGCCAGTTCCCTGGCCCGGAGAGCGCGTTGGTCCGCTCGGCCCTCCAGAAGGCGTAGATGGCTTTCGCGATGCCTTCCGACTGAAGCGCCAGGCCCCGGTTGATGTCCCGCGTCAGGCCGGCGGCGACGGTCGTGTACAGCGCAACGCTGAAGACGGCGAGGATGACCGCCAGGATGCCGACGTACCACAGCGCGACCGACACGCGGATCGAGCGGTGGGTCGACCGGACGCCGCTCGGGCGAAGATGCCGCCACGAAATGCGCATGGGCTCACCGCTTGCGCCCCTTCCCTTCGGGTGCCGCGAGCATGTAGCCTCTCCCGCGGACGGTCTGCAGGAGTTTGACGGCAAAGGGGTCGTCGATTTTCTTTCTGAGCCGGGCGATATGGACATCGATCACGTTGGACATCGGATCGAAGTCGTGCTCCCACACGTGCTCGGCGAGCATGGTCCGCGTCACGACTTCGTTCCGGTGCCGGAGGAACAACTCAAGGAGCGCGTACTCCCGGCTTGTCAGCGCCAGCTCCTGCCCGCTCCGGGAGGCGCGATGCCGCAGCGAGTCAAGCTCGAGGTCCCCCGCCCGCAGCGCCGAGGGCATCACGTCGCCCCTCCGCCTCAACAGCGCGCGGACACGCGCCAGGAGTTCCTCGAACTTGAACGGTTTCGTCAGGTAGTCGTCCGCTCCGGCGTCCAGGCCCGCCACTTTGTCCGCGAGCTCGTCCTTCGCGGTGAGCAGCAGGACGGGGATCGCCACCCGGTTCCCCCTCAGCGTGCGCAGCACCTCCAGACCGTTGCGCTTTGGCAGGAGGATGTCCAGCACGATGAGGTCGTAGTCGTTCGTCTCCGCGAGAAACAGCGCTTCCTCGCCGTCGGCGGCGGTGTCCACGGTGTAGTGCTCTTCGCGCAGCCCGCGGCGAATGAAGCTCGACACGCGCGCATCGTCTTCGACCAGCAGGATCCGCATGGTGTCACTCCCTTCGTTCCGCCTGTGGCGCGGCATTTGAACCGCCCCGCCGGGTGGAGTAGGATAGCTCCGTGCCTGCCTATCATATACCAGAACCGGGATTCCGCGCATGCCCGATGACGCAGCCGTAATCGGCTCCGGCCCGAACGGTCTGGCCGCCGCCGTCGTGCTGGCGCGTGCCGGGCTGCGGGTCCGGGTGCTGGAGGCATCGGATACGCCGGGAGGCGGTCTTCGGTCCGGCGCGCTCACGCTGCCGGGCTTCACGCACGATGTCTGCGCGAGCGTGCACGCGCTCGGCGCGCTCTCGCCGTGCTTCCGGCCATGGCCGCTGGATGCCCACGGCCTCGCCTGGGCGTATCCGCCGCTTCCCCTGGCGCACCCGTTCGACGACGGCACGGCCGCCGTGCTGGACCGGTCGCTTGAGACCACGGCGGGACTCCTTGGTCGGGATGGCCCGGCCTGGCTGGCCCTCATCGGCTCAGTCGTCAGGCGATGGGCGATGCTGGAAGGCGCGCTGCTCGGCCCGCCGCTCAGGTGGCCCGCCCACCCGCTGGCGCTGGCGGGGTTCGGGCTCGAGGCGCTGCAGCCGGCACGGGCGCTCGCCCGGCGGCGGTTTGCGACACCCCAAGGCCGGGCGCTGTTTGCGGGGCTGGCGGCGCATGCCGTGCTGCCGCTTGAGCGCCCGATGAGCGCCGCGGTCGGGCTCGTGCTGGGCGCCGCGGCGCATCTGGGCGGATGGCCCTTCGCCTCGGGAGGCTCCGGACGCGTCGCCGACGCGCTCGGATCGTACCTGCGCGAGCTCGGAGGCCGCATCGACACCGGCCGGCGCGTCGCCTCCCTCGGAGAGCTCGAGGGCCTCGCGCTGGTCATGTGCGACGTGGGTCCTCCCGCGCTCGCGCGCTTGGCCGGAGCGCGGCTGCCCGAGCGCCACCGACGCCGTCTGACGCGCTACCGGTACGGACCCGGCGTCTGCAAGGTGGATTGGGCGCTCGCCGGACCCATCCCGTGGACCGCGGACGCGTGCCGGCGGGCCGGCACCGTGCACCTGGGCGGCACAATCGAGGAGATTGCCGAGGCCGAGCGGGCCCCCTGGGACGGACGGCTCGCTGAGCGCCCGTTCGTCCTGGTGGCTCAGCCGACCGTCTGCGATCCCTCCCGCGCGCCGGACGGCCGGCATGTCGGTTGGGCGTACTGCCACGTGCCGCACGGGTCTGACGCCGATGCGACGGACCGGATCGAATCCCAGATCGAACGGTTTGCCCCGGGGTTCCGGCGTCTCATTCTGGCCGCGCACGTTCGGACCGCCGGGCAGCTCGCGCTCGAAAACCCCAACTGTGTCGGCGGCGACATCGGCGGGGGCGTGCAGGACCTGGCGCAGTGGCTCGCGCGGCCCGTCCTGGGCCGCCGGCCCTACGCCACTCCCCTGCGGGGCGTCTATCTCTGTTCCGCGTCGACCCCTCCCGGCGGCGGCGTGCACGGCATGAGCGGCTTTCACGCGGCCACGGCGGCGCTGCGGGATCTCCAATTCAACTCCACAGTCCATGGTCGATAGTCCACCGGCATCGGCGCCAAGCAGCCAGCGACCAAGCTCACTACTCAGCAGGTCTGACGCTAGAAGCTGGAAGCTTGAGGCTGGAACACGCGCGATCGCCGCCTGATCGTTCCAGCATCTAGCTTCGAGCCTCCAGCGTCAGACCGGAATCTGGTGTCCCACGTTACGCGTTACGCGACCAGGACGCACCCTGATAATTCCAGCCTCCAGCTTCCAGCGTCCAGCTTCAGACTAGGACACCCGATCCCGCATGACGCCTGATGCGGTCTTGCGGGGGGTGACGACGGTCAGAGCCGCGCCGGCGCCGGACACGGTACGGTGGGGGCGGAGAGTGCGATGACGCTGTCAAGCGATGCCTGGACGCCGGTCCGCATCCGGCGTGACCCGAACTGCGCCGTGTGCGACGGGGGAGCCAAGCTGTGAATACTGTGTAATGTGCGATGTGTAATGAACCATCGGCCCCATTACACAGTACACCTATGGCATGGCACGAGCGTACTAAATGGAATCCATATTGCATGTGAACATTCGAATGGGTTCCATTTACCCCGAGCGAGCAAAGCGAGTCGAGGGGGTCCCCTTCGACTTCGGTCAGGGTACATGCGCCCAATGTTTAGATGCAATCGTGGGCGCATTTAGTGGCTGCTCCGACGGCCGTTCGGTCCGACGCGCCACCGCCGGCGCCGCCACCCCCGGGACGAATCGTTCCGTTCCCGTCTGGTTGGATGGCGCCTGACGTACAGCTCCTCCCCCGCTTCCCGGTCCAGCGCCAGCTCCGTCTCCCCGAGTTGAATCACGATCGCCGGATGGGTCTGCCTGACGCGCAGGGCCGTTCCCGGCACGATGCCGAGCGCGCCGAGGCGCTGCAGATAGGAGTGCTTCCGGGTGTGCACGAACGCCACCGTCGCGTCCTCTCCGATGCCCAGGCGCACGAGCGGCACGATGAGGGGCGCGACCGCTCCCGACCACTCCGCGCAACAGGCCCCCGCGGGAATGGCTCGGCCGTGCGGGCAGCTGGGGGGATGCCCGAGGAACGTGCACACCGCCTCGGTCACCTCCGCGCTCAGGATGTGCTCCACCCGGCACGCGGTCGATTCCATCGCCTCCTCCGACACTTCGAGCACATGGTGCAGGAGCACTTCCGTGAGGCGATGCCGGCGCACGAGCTCCCGCGCCCGCTGCATCCCGGACGGGCTCAGCCGGATGCGAGCCCCGTCGGCCAGCAGCAACCCGTCGCGAATCATGACGTCGATGACGGCCTGCTGTTCCTCGGGCGGCTCGTCGATCGGCGAGGGCAGAAAGCACTTCAGCTCGGCCGGCAGCGCGTGGCGGTCGAGCGGGTCCAGGCCGTCTTCCTCGGCCGTCCAGCACAGCTCCAGCATTTCTTCGATCGCTTCGCGCGACACGCTCATCGAGATCCTCCGCGGACCTGGTGCTTCGCAACAGGTCTCACGCCATCATCCTCCGCCACCCATCATGCTCGAGCGCACGAACGATGCTCAGCCGGGTCCGGACGTCGGTTTCGGCCGGGCATGACGGGACTTGAGCCAGCCCAGGAGCAGCGACTGATCCGTCCACTGGTAGCTGCAGTGCGGGCAGCACACAAACCGGCAGCCGCGCGAGAGCGGGCAACGCACGCAGGCCTGCACCTGCTCTTCGCCGGTGCTCCGGTACCCGCACAGCGGGCAGGTCACCGTCACGGGCCCCATAGCCGCAACCCCTGGGCGAGCAGGCCGCCCACGCCGAACGCCGTAACGACGACCACTCCCGTGACGATATTGGCGACGGCCCAGCCGCGCTCCTTGATCATCATGAAATACTGCGCGATGCACGGCACGAACAGCGTGATGGTCACGAGGCTGACCAGCGTATCCCCGGCGCTCAGCAGCCCCTGCCGCTCGAGATCGAACAGCCCCGCCGCGCCGAAGTCCCGGCGCAGGAATCCCATCAGGAACACGCTGGTCGCTTCGCCCGGCAGGCGAAGCCAGGACACGACCAGCGGTGCGGCCGCGCGCTCGATCCCGACCAGCGCGCCGGTTGCGTCCAGCAGAAAGAGCGCCAGCGTCCCCAGGAAGAAGAGGGGCACCGCTTCCTTCACGTACCATTCGACGCGCCCCAGGGTCTTGACCAGGACGTTCGACGCCTGCGGCCACCTGAGCGGCGGCAGCTCGTACAAGAACGGGCTGCGATCGCCCGGGATCAGCCGCGCCGCAAGCTGGCCGACGGCGATCAGCACCGTCAGGACCACCGCGCCCCAGAGCCCCAGCACCCAGAGGGGCTGCCCCGCAAGCATCGCCATGATGACGCCGAGCTGCGCCGAGCACGGAATCCCCAGCGCCAGCAGGAGCGTCACCAACAGGCGGTCCCGGCGCGTATCCAGGATCCTGGCCGTCATGACCGCCATGGTCCCGCAGCCCAGCCCCAGCACCAGCGGCAGCACCGCCTTGCCGTTGAGCCCCAGCAGACGGCAGAACCGGTTCGCCACGACGGCCAGCCGCGGCAAATACCCGCTGTCCTCCATCAGCCCGAAGCACAGGAAGAACATCGTCACGATGGGCAGAATGATGGCGAAGGCGTACGGCAGCGCCATCGTCAGCAGGCCGTACTCGCCGGTAAGAAGCGCGCGCCCCCAGGCCCAGGGCACGAGCGCCTCGGTGACGGCGACGAAGGCGGGCACCAGCCACCGGCCGAACACCTGCTCTTCCAGAAACCCGACGGCCCGCTGGGCCGCCAGGTCGCCGACCAGCACGTACATGCCCGCCAGGACGGCGGCGAGAATGACGGGACCCCACAGCTGGTGCATCGCGGCGTCTCCCAGACGCCGGACCCAGGGCGTCACCGCCGTTTCTTCCTGGGTCCGCACGCCTCTGGCGATCCGCTGCGCGCACTGCACCCGCGCGTGGGCGATGAGCGCGCTCAAGGGGCGCGGAGACCTGCACTGCGCCTCCTCCGCGATCCGCGCGAGGGCGTCCGCCGAGCCGGGTCCCAGGCGCCGGCCGATATCCTCGACGGCCGCCCGGTCGCCGGCCAGCCAGAGCAGCGCCAGCGCCCGCCGTCCCCGCAGCGACTCCGGAAGCCACGGCTCCATCCGCGCGATCGCCTCTTCCACCACGGCCGGGTAGGAGGCGCGAATGTGCGGCCGCCGCGCGTGCGGCAGCATCTCGATCATCCGGTCCGTTCCCCAGCGCTGCGTGGCGATCGTCGGCGCCACCGGGATGCCGAGCCGTTCGCTGAGCTCCGCGACGTCGATCGAGATCCGGCGCGCGTTCGCCTCATCGAGCATGTTCACCGCCAGGACGACGTCGGCCTCGGCCTCCGCCAGCTCGAGCGTCAGCATGAGCGCACGCTCGAGATTCTTCGCGTCGGCGACCTGGAGCACCACGGTGCCGCCGAGCAGCAGGAGATCGCGCGCCACCAGCTCGTCTTCCGATGAGGCCAGGAGGCTGTTGATGCCGGGCGTGTCGCGCACGGGCACCGCGGCACCGTTCAGCCGGGTCGATCCTTCCGACACCGCCACGGTCGTGCCGGGATAATTCGACACCGTGGCGTAGCGGCCGGTGAGCAACTGGAAGATGACGCTCTTGCCGACGTTGGGATTGCCGGTCACGAGCAGCCGGGAAGCGGATCCGCGGCCGTCGGCATGCGCCTCCGGAAGCTCGCGGTCGGCCTGGATCTGTGCGGGAGTCGTCATCAGCAGAGTATTCGGTTCCTGCATGCGACAGGACGCCGACTTGCGTCAGCGATGATCCCTACTCTACCCGGGCCGCTTGGAATCATCTATGACCTGCATCATATTGCTATTGGGAAAATCGAACCGGTTATGTAATTGAGATCACATGAGTTATGTAAACCTACGAAGAGCCGGCGCGTCAGGGAGCCGAAAACTCGACGATGGCGCGCGCCAGCAGCCAGACACCGATGAGGCATTCGCTCAGACGACCGATGCGCTGCACGACGGTGAGGCGGGTGAAGGGCCCCAACGCCAGGAGCGGCAGGACGTAGACGCTGAGCGTCATGCGACTCCTCGGACAAGCGCTGCGATGGAGGCGTGGGACCTGGCGGGTATCTACGAGAAGATCGAAGATGGAGGAGATCAGAAGGTCGTTTTGCTTTTTCTACCTTCTACCTTCCACCTTCTACCTTCCATCTTCGGCTCTCGATGGTCAAATACAGGCTATCCCGCTGCGGCGAGGAGCAGCCCGAGCAGGGCGCCGTAGAGCATGCTGATAAACGGCTTCGAGGTGATGGGACAGGCCCCGGTGGCGCACCCGATGAGCCGGGACCAGAGAGAGCCCGCCAGCGCCCCGAGGAGGGCGCCCGCGACCATGCGCATCAGGCCTTCCCTTCGGGGGGAAACAGCCGGTCGACCGCATCGGACACGATCGGTTTCCCTGTGGCATTCATCGCCGCGCAGACGATCCGGGCCGTCAGGACGAGCTGGCCGTCAGGCGTTCGGCGGATTTCCTGGTGGAACACGAACCGAACCGGAGACATCCGTTCCGTCCTGAGCGCGACCGTGCAGGCGTCCCCGCTGCGCAGCGGAGTCTTGTAGTCCAACTCCGCGCGGACGACCACCAGGCGCACGCCCTGGTCGGCCAGCGCCGCGAAATCGAGCCCCAACGTCCGGATGTAGCGGTGCCGGGCATGCTCCAGGTACTGCTGGTACACGGCGTTGTTCACGATGCCCTGCAGATCGCATTCGTAGTCGCGGACGTCGAACGGCAGCGCAAACTGCCACCCGCCATGCGCGGGATTCGGTTTCTGCGTCATCTCAGCGTCTCAGCGACCAGCAACCATCGACTAGGCTCACGACTGAGCAGGTCTGACGCTAGAAGCTGGACGCTGGAGGCTGGAACACGCGCGATCGCCGCCTGATCGTTCCAGCATCCAGCTTCGAGCTTCTCGCTTCCGGCCATAGCCGGGTTGTGATTCCGAATTCCGAATTCCCAATTCCGCATTTGGCAAACTCCGCACTTTCCACTCCGCACTCCACACTTGGCACGCTGCGCCCCGGCCCCGGAGCGAACGAAGTGAGCGGAGTCCTGAGCGAAGTCGAAGGACCCGCCCCGCGCCCCGAATGCTGACGGAACAGGCGAACGCCGATTCCAGCTGCCGTCCACCGCCCACCGTCCACCTTCCATCTTCTCATGGTCATCACCACCCCTCACCCCACTTCAATCGTCGGAGGATGTTGCGGCGGCGTGTAGCGCAGAAACGGCAGGAGGCGCGTGAGGCCGCCGAACACGCTGCGGTCGTTCATCGCCACCGCGTACTCGACGTAGACCGGGTCCCGCGAGAGATGCCGCTCTTCGGTCTTCGCGCGGAGATAATACACCACGTTCAGCGCGAACAGCATCAGCGAGCCTCGCACCGCTTCGGCCGCGCCCAGCACCGGCACGAACGGCACGTAGGCGAGCCACCAGAGGAGATTCTTCCCCACGTACGCCGGGTGTTTGGTGAACCGGTAGGGACCGTTCGTCAGAATGCCGCGGTGCGTCACATTGGAAAACCGCAGCCCGAACGGAACGGTCGCCCACACGTACACGCCCAGACAGCACAGAATGGCGGTGCCCCAGCACAGGTACAGCACTGGGTGCCCCGCGAGCCAGGCGTTCCATCCGTAGCCGTCGTCCGTCCACAGATACCGGCTCGAGGTGAAATTCCAGAACGGCTCATAACACACGAGCGCGACGGCCCATCCGAACAGCGTGGGGTCCGTGGAGCGGATGTGGGTGTCGAACACGCGCAGCGTGAACAGGTAGCCCGCCACCGCCAGCACGACGTCGACCGCGAACATCCACTGCCACAGCACGTTGAAGAGGACGCCGAAGTCGCTCCACACGCGGGAGAGATCGAGATGCCGCACCGCGTGCACCTGCTGGACGAGATACACGAACATGAGCGGCAGGAAAAACGCCTTCACCATCCAGCCGAGCGCGTGCTGCCTGAGCCGCCTGCGGTCGCAGGCGTCCCACCGTCCCGCCGCCGCGAGGCCCGCATGCCAGTACCCGTCGGCCGGCTCGCGCATCATCCCGTCGACCCAGATCACGTACGGGATCGCGCACAGGAGAAACGGCCCCAGCAGGGCCCGCCACATCATCCAGTACGGTCCGTAAAACGGCCGCCGGTATTCCGGGAAGATCCAGTACGCGGCGGCGATGACCGCGACGGTCGCGTAGAGCCCGAGCAGTTTGATCCACACCCGCCGCCACGCGACGGGACGGCGGATCGACGGATCCAGCCCCGAGGACGGCCGGCGCCAGACCTTGAGCCACGCCGCATCGATCACCGCGATCGGAATCGCGAGCGCCGCCACCGCCGCCAGCGCCCCCGCGACTCCGTCCACGCCCGGCGCGTGCCGGAGGGCCGCCAGGACGGCCGCGAATCCCGCCAGGCCCGCGGCGCTGACACAGGAATTCGTGCACGAGGGCGGAAGCGGCCGCGGCGATGGCACGCCCCCCAAGTCCGCGGCGGCCCCGGAGGTCATCAGGCGACGTCCCCCGCGACGGCGCGCAGCGGCGCTGCCGGCTGCACGCGCATGCCGGCGGACCCCCGAGGGTGAACTCGTTGATGTGTCGTTGTGGGAGAGCCGGATACTGGCATCAGGGGGCGCTCCGCCCCAGCCATCTTCCCATTCCACACCCCCTATAGGTCCCTTCGCCCTGCCCGCCGGTGCTGTCTCAGTTTGACACCACAGAGGCCACAGAACGGTCACCCTGCTTCGCGCCCTGCGCTTCGCAGGGCAGGCAGAGGCGCAGAGAGAGCCGATGCCAACCGTTCTCTGTGCCTCTGCGGAGCCGTTCCTCTGTGTCTCTGTGGTGTTGATGATTACATGGAGACACTACTTGCCCGCCCGAGCACTCAGACGGCGAGGACCAGCTTCCCCCTGACGTGGCCGCCCCGGCTGCGCTCCTGCGCGCGAGGCGCCTCCTCCAGCGGGAACTCTTCAATCGCCGGCGGAAGCACGTCTCCCCGCTCCATCAACGCGGCGATCTCGGCCAGTTGCGCGCCGTTGGGAGACACGAACACGAACTCGGTCTTCACCTGATGCCGGCGCGCGAGCGCCTCATCCGGCACGGCGACGATCGAGACCAGCGTCCCACCGGGTTTCAGGATCCGGCAGGCGTCCTCCTGCGCCTGGCCGCCGACGGCGTCCAGCACGACATCGACTCCGTCCGGCGCGGCGGCGCGGACTGCGCGCACCACGTTCTCTGTCCCGTAGTCGATCGGCACGTCGGCGCCAAGCGCGCTGACATAGTCGTGATTCCCGCGGCCGGTGGTCGTCAGCACGCGCGCGCCGGCCCATCGCGCGAACTGGATGGCATAGCTGCCGACGCCGCCGGCGCCGGCGTGGATGAGCACGGTCTGTCCCTGCCGGACGCGGACGCCGGGCATCAGGGCTTGCCAGGCGGTGAGCCCGCCGAGGGGGGTCGTTGCGGCCTGGGCGAAGGACAGCCGTTCGGGCACGCGCGCCGCCGACGCCGCGGGCACGGTGATGAACTCGGCGTAGGCGCCGTGCTGCACGACCGGCTTGCGGCAGTACGCGAACACGCGGGTGCCGGGCGGGAATCCTGTTACCCGGGACCCGGAAGCCGCCACGGTCCCGGCGGCGTCCCATCCGGGAATGACGGGGAACCGGTGCGGCAGGAGATCGCTGAGGAGGCCCTCGCGGATTTTCCAATCCACGGGGTTGACCGCGGCGCATGCGACGCGGATGAGCAGATCCTCGTCGTCGGGCGAGGGCGGCGCGAGCTCCGTGACACGGAGGACCTCCGCTCCGCCGAAGGAGTCCATCACCACGGCCTTCATCGGACGCCCCCCACACCCGGGGGCGGCGCGCGCGCTCTCAGCCGCCTTCACGCGGCCCTCAGGGCTGTGCCTTCGCCGCCTCGATGTCGGTCACTGTGACGTCGAATTCGAGCGTTTTGCCCGCAAGAGGATGATTGAGGTCCAGCGTCACGGTGTCGCCCGACATCTCGTGCACCCGGGCCTGAAACGGCTGGCCTTCGGGGCTCGTGCCACGGAGCGTCGTGCCGACCGACAGCGCCAGGTCCTGCGGCAGCTGCTCCTTGGGGACTTTGACGAACGCGGCCTGGTCGACCTCGCCGTAGCCCTGGGCGGGCGCCACGTTGAACTGCTTTTCGTCCCCGACCTGCATGCCGCTGAGCTGCTGCTCGACGCCAGGAATCAACTGCCCCTGGCCGTGCACATACCGGAGCGGACTGCGCCCTTCGCTGGTATCGACCACCTGGCCGTCGACTTTCAGGGTGTACTCGAATCCCACGGAACGGCCTTCCTGAACGGTCTCCGCCATTGCCGCCTCCTTGCCTTCCTCTTGCGCCGCCGCGGCCTGCGCCCCGATCAGGCACATCGCCGCCGCGGCCACTGCCATGCCCGCAGGCGTATGCCTTGCCATGTGTTCCTCCCGGTTCTCGACCCGGCTGAAGGCGGCCCAGGAAAGAAAAACAGCTGCTGATCCCACTGGCGCCAGCAGCAGTCACCGGCCTCGCGCATCCTCATTCCAGCCGCGTCTTCGCGTAGCCTATCACAGACTCCGGACCGGTGCCAGCGCCTTCTCGGGCGCCTTCTCGGGCGCTCACCGGTGCAGCCCGCGCCAGAGGAGCGCCAAGGCCGCGGCGGACTGCAGATTCAACAGCGCCGCCATGCCCCAACACCACGGGTGCCGCCGAAATCGCCTCCAAAGATACACCCCGCCCGTCCAGGTCGCGGCCCGGTGAGCCAGGAAGACGGACATCGCCTTCGGTGTGCTGAACCAGAACAGCCACGGCATTACGCGGCCACCGCGAACAGGCACTTGAGGTACGCGCCTTCGGGAAACGTGACCGGGTGGTCGAGCGGGTGACCCGTGCGCTCCAGTTCCCACAACGGCCGCTTCGCACCGGCCGCCGCCTGGCGTACGGTCAGGAAGAACGCGGCGGAGCTGACGTGGCTCGAGCAGGACGCCGCCATGAGCGTGCCGCCGGTCTGCAGGACGCCAAGCCCCAGGCGGACCAGGCGCGCGTACGCCTTGAGCGCCCGGGGCACTTCGTCCTCGGTCTTCGCGAACGACGGCGGGTCCAGCACGACGATGTCGAACCGGCGACCCGCACGGCGCAGATGCCGCAGCGCCTCGAACGCGTCGGCGGCGATCACCTGGTGGCCGGCCGCGGCGATGGCGGGATGGCCGCGGTTGCGCATCATATTGCGCTGCGCGACCGCGAGCGCGGGCCGGCTGACGTCCAGGCTCGTCACCTCCCGCGCTCCCCCCCGCGCCGCGTAGACCGAGCAGGCGCCGGTGTACGCGAAGGCGTCCAGCACCGTCCGCGCAGCGCAGAACGTGCCGAGTTTGGCGCGGTTTTCGCGCTGGTCGAGGAAGAACCCCGTCTTCTGCCCGTGGACGGGATCCACTTCGAAGTGCAGGCCGTACTCCCGGAACTCCGGCTGGCCTCCCGGCACCCGGCCGTCCAGCGTCACGCCGTCCCAGAGCCCGTAGCGACGTTCCGCCTCCGCCTGGATCGATCGCCCGAAGCGCAGGACCATCCAGGCCGGATCATGCACGCTGCGGAGCGCCTCCCGGAGCGCCGCCAGGTGCGGGATCCAGGCGTTCGTATAGAGCTTGACGACCAGGATGTCATCGTAGCGGTCCACGACGACACCCGGCAGGCCGTCGTTTTCCCCGTGCGCGAGCCGGTATCCCGTCGTCCGGCAGGCGCTGAGGGGCAGCCTGACCCGGGCGGCGTCCTGCAGCCGGCGGACGAACCACGGCCGCGCAATCGGCACCGGGCGTCCGGTCTGGAGCACCCGGACGCGGATGGATGACGCGGGATCGTAGAGGCCGACGGCGAGAAACCGGTTGCGGCCGTCGTAGATCGCCGCCAGGTCGCCCGGCGCGCCCGCATGGCTTTGCCGGCGGATCGCCCGATCATAGACCCAGGGATGCCCGGCCCGCAGCTTGCGCTCGGCCGCCGGCGTGACGCGCATCGACACCCGCCGCGTCCCGGGAGGCGGAATCCGGTCCACCATCGTGTCGAAGGAGGTCATCGTCGCCCAGGTCCGTCCGGGCCGGTCGTGCTCTGCGCCCGCTGTGGGATCAAGCCTTGTCGGTGTCTGCTGTGGGGCCCGGCCGTCTCTGTGCCTCTGTGGCGCCCCATGTCCGTTTGAGGTAATCTTCCCGGCCGGAGCCCATCTTATAGAACGCATACCGGGTGGGATGCTTGCGGTAGTACGCCTGGTGGTAATCTTCGGCCGGATAGAACGCCGATGCCGACGCGATCTCCGTCACGACCGGATCCGCGAATTTCCCGGAGGTCTCAAGCGCCGCCTTCGAGGCCTCGGCGAGGCGCCGCTGCTCGTCATCGTGATAGAAAATCGCGGTGCGGTACTGCGAGCCCTCATCGGCGAACTGCCGGCCGGGCGTGGTGGGATCGATGTTCCGCCAGAAGACCTCAAGCAGCCGTTCGTAGCTGATGCGGGACGGATCGTAGGCGACCTGCGCGACCTCGGCATGCCCGGTCGAACCCGTGCAGACATCCTCGTAGGTGGGGTCGGGCGTCGTCCCGCCCATGTAGCCCACGACGACCGCGCGCACGCCGGCCAGCTGCGAGAAAGCCGGCTCCATGCACCAGAAGCAGCCTCCGGCAAACGTGGCGCGCGAGGGGGTATCGCTCATGCCCGCCCCGGTGCAGTTCGCGTCATCCGCACGGACAGCTCCCGTCCGCGCACCCCCGGCGCTCGCGCGGCACGTCGCACGTCGAGATGACGTCCGGCCGGCCGGACAGGATCCCCACCGGCCCCACGAAGGACCGGACCGCCCCGCTGCGCCCGCACGCGGGGCATGCGGGGCGCGTGCCCCGGGCGTAGTCGCCCATGCGCATCCGCTGCTCGAACTCATGCTCGCACTGCACGCACCGAAACTCATAGATCGCCATCTCACGCTCCGATTGCTTCACCAGCAACCATCAACCAGGCTCACGACTGAGCAGGTCTGACGCTAGAAGCTGGACGCTGGACGGTAGAAGGTGGAAGGCTTCATTTTCCACATTCCATCTTTCATCTTCTACCTTTTCTACCTTCTACTCTCCATTGTCCACCTTCTATCCTCGACCAGTTCAACCATGGCACGGCACGCCGCCCCTCGCCCCGTTCCAGCTTCCAGCGTCTAGCCTCCAGCTTCCGACCAGTGAATGAACGCCCACGTTACGCGTTACGCGATTAGAAGCCCGCCGCAAGCTCAGGCCAGCATGGCCGCTTTGATGTCCCGCGCTTTCGCTTGCCCGTACAGCGCCTCGACCAGCGCCAGGGCGAACTCGATCGCCGTTCCCGGGCCGCGGCTGCTCAGGCACGGCCCGTCCGCCACGACGCGCTCCTGCACGGCCGTCTGATCCTTGAGACGGTCGGCGAACGCCGGGTGCGCCGTCGCCCGGCGGCCCTCGAGCAACCCGTGGGGTTCGAGCACCACGGCGGGCGAGGCGCAGATCGCGCCGTAGAGCCTGCCGCCGTCCCGCTGCCGCGTGAGCAGTTCGATGAGCGGCGCGCTCGCGGCCAACCGCTCAGCCCCCGGCATCCCGCCCGGGAGCGCCACGAGATCGTACGGCACCCGGGCGCACTCCCCGATCAGGCAATCCGCCGTCAGCTTCACCCCGCGCGCGGCCGTCACCTCAAGCTCCGGCTCGACGGACGCCACCGTCACCTCGGCGCCCGCGCGGCGTAGGATGTCGATGAGGCACACCGCCTCGATTTCCTCCGACCCGTTCGCGATGGGAACCAGTACCCGTTTCGTCATGCCCGCGCTCCGGCGGCGTCGACGGACGCGCGGCCGGATCCTCCTGTATTCCATCGTAGCAGAACTCCGGCGGCAGTTCGAGCCTTTGGCGAACCGGAGGAAGGACGCTGAACGCGCCGGGAAGCGGGTTACGGGGTTTCGAACGACAGTGGGACTTCGAACCGGGTTTGCGTGGGGCCGCGCGCCAGCGGGCCGCGGGCCGGATCTTCGTTGTTCGCCACGATGTTGAGCACCGCGCCCGCGAGCTGCCCCGTCCGGCAGGTGACGTCGAAGGTCCCGCGCAGCCCGACGATCTCACCCTGGGCGGCGGACGTGAGGAGCGCCATGCCGGCGGCTCGCCCCGTCTGCTCGATCGCGTCTTTGAACGCGCCGGGCCGCGCCTCATGGCCCGCGGCCGCCCCGCCGCCGTGGCACACTTCGCCCGGCGTCCCGGCGGCCCGCTCGGCGTCCTCCACGTGATGGGCGGCGATCGCGGCGAAGATGGCCGGCGCCGCGCCGGCGGCGATCGATTCGCGCGTCACGTAATAGCGCTCGGTGCCGGCCGGCGCGCGCTTCTCACCGGACAGCGCAAGACCCAGCTTCTCCGGCACCCAGGTCCTGAACGCCGTCCCCCGCCCGGTCGTCAGGACCGACACCTCCAGCATGCTGCGGGCGCCTTCCTGCTTCAGCACGGCGGCGACCTGCGCGGTGACGCCCCGCCGCTCGATGGTCTGGTAGATGAGCTGCTCGCCGGTGACGGGCACCGGCGGCGCCGCGCAGCCCTCGATCGCGGCGCCGCAGGGATCCACCGTCAGCGGACTGGTCCTGAACGGCGCCGCCTGCTCGTCATACACCGTTTCCTTGGCATCGAAGCGGATGGTGTACTCCCCCGGCGCTCCGGGCGCGATGAGTACGCCGGTGTACGTGGCGGCGCCGGGCTCGCGCTTGAGTTCGATCTGCTGGCCCGTCTCGACGATCGTCGCCGTCACGACGACCGGGTCCCCCTCGGGATCGCCGACCATGGCCCCGACCAGGATCTCCTGGTTCGGGCAGACGTGCCGGTGCCCGTTCACCGGCTCGTTCGCTTCATAAATGTAGCCCCAGGTCGCGATCTCGGGCGCCAGGTTCCCCACGTGGATCCATTCGGTCGACGTCGCCGTGTTCGGCTTGCCGTCCGAGACCTCGACGGGGATGTCGTGCCGGCCGGGCGCGTCGGTGTGAGCGAACGGGTCCGCCTCGACCTCGATGAAATCTTCGTCCTGCCGGACGCGACGCAGCAGGTCATCCAGGACGAACTTCCCGCCGCCCGCGGCCGTCGCGTCCGCGAACGCCGCCTCGATGTCCTCCCAGCCGTTGCCGTCCTCGAACCGGCCGCTGATCGCGATCGTCTTCCCGTCCCCGGAGTGGACGAACTGCGGCTCGACCCGCATGCGCACGATCTCGGGCGCCACGTCGTTCACCTCGAGCGTGAGGGCGTCGTCGGCGGCCTGCCCGTTGTCATCCTGCACCGTCACCGATGTGGAGTAGGTCTCGTGCTCGTGCGGGCGCTCGACCTTCCCTCCGCTGCGGGTGAGCAGAAAGGTGTAGGTGCCGCTCGCGCCGTCGAAGGACTGCTGCGTCGCGGTGTCGAAGCGGTCGAACCGCCGCTGGGTCTTGAGCCCCTCCGGGTGGCCGTCCAGCCGGATGCGCCGGTCGGTGATCTCCCGGGGGTTCTGATCGTCGGCGTTGTCGTCCACGACCGTCAGCGCGGCGCCGGCGAGCTCCATCGTCGCGTCCGGATCCGCCGAGACCGACGACGGGTCCAGGCCCGTCACCTCAGGCCCCACGTTCAGCACCGTGAACGTCGGCCGCAGGACGTGCGTCGCGCCGCGCATATCGGTCAGGGTCACCTGGAGCGGGAAGCCGCGGTCGCGGCGGGGCTTCGCGACGGTGAACGTGACCGTCGGAGCGAACCCAGGGACGCCGTTCACGGCGTAGCGGTCGCCGGCGGCCATCACGGCCTCGAGCCCGGTCACGGTAACGCTGCGCAGCTGGATCGGGTTGCCGAGCGCGTCGGTCGCGCCGACGGCCGCCGCGACGCCGTCGCCCGGGTTCGCGTCCGGCGCGGCGAAGGACGCCCGGTCGATCGCGCGCACCTCGCCGCAGGTCTTCTGCAGGCGGATGCGGTACTGCCCCGTGCGCGCGTTCCAGAAGCTGTAGAAGAGCCACTCGCAGTCGTCGTCCGACGCCGTCCCCGTCATGGACTGCGTCTTGAACGTGTCCTTCAGCACGGCCTCGAGCCCCGCCGCGCCTTCCTTGATCGCGTCCACGGCGAGGTTGAGGATCTCGTCTTCCACCCCGATCGTCTGGGCCAGGCCGAGCATCTCCTTGATGGCCGCCTTCGAGAGCCCGGAGATGTCGCCGCCGGCCAGGTGGGCCTTGAGCAGCTCCTTCGTGGCGTTGATGAGCAGTTTCGCGGGAACGTCCACCGGCATCAGCCGGCCCAGCACGCTGTAGAAGGTGTCGACCGCGATCGAAAGCGCTTCGCCTCCGACGATGGTGAGCGAGGCCTGATGGAGCGCGGTGTGGAGATCGGCGAAGCCCTGCGGGTCTTGGGAGCCGGGGCCTTCGATATCGGCGATGCGTTTGGCCTCGTTCAGCAGATGGAAGTACCGCGCGTCCACGTTGTCGGCGCTGTAGGAGAAGCCGGCATCGGCAGCCGCGTGGCGCTCGCAGGCGCGGGGGTTGCGGCGGGTCGTGATCTGAAAGCGCGGGTCGCCGATCAGGCGGAAGTCGAGCTGCGGCAGCGCATGCGGCCGCTCGGTGAGGGTCGCGTCATAACGGCCGGTCGCTTCGATGACGATGGCGCAGCCGGCGGCGGACGCCGGCGCAGGCGCCGCGAACGCCGCCCCGACGCCGGCCAGCACCACGATGCCGGCCCCCGCACGATGCCATCTGCTCCGCCCGCCCATGATCACGAAGGACATTATACCGGCATCGCCGGAGTCCGCCACCACTTTCCAAAACCCGGGACAGTCCCCAATAAAAACCCGGGACAGTCCCGGGTTTCCCGGGCGTTCATGCCCTGGTCGGAAGCTGGAAGCTAGACGCTGGAAGCTGGAACGGGGTGAGGGGCGAGGAGTGTGCCAAGTGTGGAGTGCGGAGTGCAAAGTGCGGAGTTTGCCAAATGCGGAATGGGGAATTCGGAATGCGGAATGACAACCCGACACTGGTCGGAAGCGAGAAGCTTGAAGCTGGATGCTGGAACGATCAGGCGGCGATCGCGCGTGTTCCAGCCTCCAGCGTCCAGCTTCTAGCATCAGACCGGCTCAGTCGTGAGCCTGGTCGCTGGTTGCTGGTCCCTTGTTGCTTGTTGCAATCGGGTGACGTGCCCCGTGCCCCAGTGCTGACGGACAGACGGAAATGACGGGCCTGACGGAATAGACGACCGGTCGATCCGGCCTCAAGGTTCCGGCTTCGAGCTTCAGACCTGTTCCGCAGGATGTCCCTTGTGGCGTGTCGCTTGTTGCTGCGACAGCAACTGACTGTGGATTGTGGACGCGTCGATGGACGATGGATGGATACGCTACCAGGTGCCGCCCAGCGCCTTGACCAGCAGGATGGCCGCTTCCAGCCGCTGGCTCAGGATGCGCACCCGCCCCAGTTCCGCGTTCAGCCGGGACCGCTCGGCGTCCACCACCTCGAGATAATCCACCAGCCCCTGCTCGTACCGCTCGCGCGAGATGCGCGCCGCCGCCTGGGCGCCCTCGACCACGCGCCCCTGCGCCAACCCCGCCTCCACGCCGAGCGCGACGCCGCTCAGCGCGTCTTCCGCTTCCTGAAACGCTCTGAGCACGGTCTGGCGGTACAGGGCCGCCGCCTCCTCATGCGCCGCGCGGGCGGCCCGCAGCGTCGCCGTGTTGCGCCCTCCGGTGAACACCGGCACCGAGACGCTCGGCCCCAGCGACCACACGAGACTGTGGGCGTCGATCAGATCGTCGATCTCCGCGCTCTCATAGCCGGCCGACCCGGTCAGCCGCACGACGGGAAAAAACGCCGCGGTCGCGACCCCGATGCGGGCGTTGGCCGCCGCGACCCGCCGCTCCGCTTCCGCAACGTCCGGCCGGCGCTCCAGGAGCTCCGACGGCACGCCGGGAGGAATGAGCGGCGGCACGAGATCCAGCGGCGCGCGCGCCACCCGGAAATCCGACGCCGGCTGGCCGCAGAGCACCGCCAGCGCATGCGCAAGCTCCGCTCGGCGGCGCGCCGCCTCGATCGCGGCCGCGTCCGCCGACGCCAACTCCGTGCTGGCGCGCGCCAGCTCCAGCTCGCTGACCACGCCCGCCTGCAGGCGCTCGCGGATGAGCGCCAGCTCATCGCGCCGGAGCGCGATCGTCCGCTCGAGCACGCCGAGCTCGGCGTCCAGCTGCCGCAGCTGCAGGTACGTCCGCGCGACGTCCGCGGTGAGCGTCAGCATCACCGCGCGGAAGTCGGCTTCGCTCGCCTGGGCGTCGGCCCGGGCCGCTTCGAACCCGCGCCGGACGCGCCCCCACAGATCCAGCTCGTAGCTCAGATCGAACGGGATCCGGAACTGGTTGTTCAGCAGCGACCCCCGGCCCCCGACACTCGTCAGCGAGCGCTGGAACCGCTCCGCGGACGCGCCGAGTTCGGCTTCGGGCATGAGCGGCGCGCGCTCGACCCGCGCCAGCGCCCGGGCCTGCTCCACGCGCGCCACGGCCGCCTGCAGCTCCTGGTTCGCCCGGAGCGCCTGCCACATGAGCGAATCCAGCTCGGGGTCGTCGAAGACCCGCCACCAGGTCTCGATCGGACCGCCGTCGCGCGGCTGCGCCGGCTTCCATGCGACGGCGCTCACCGTCGTGCTCCAGACCTCGGGGACCGCGACCGCCGGCCGGACATAGTCCGGCCCGACCGCGCAGCCGGCCGCGGCGATCAGCGCGCCGATCCAGCATGACGCCCGCCCCATCGGATCACACCTCCCCGTCCGCCGGGACCGGCGCGGGCTCAAGCTCCCGGGCCGCCGCGCCGCGGCCGTTCGCGCCCACCGCGCCGCGGCCGCCGAGCAGGCGATCCCGCGCGCGGGACAGCAGCACGTACACGACCGGGATCACGAACAGCGTCAACAGCGCGCTCGTCGCCATGCCGCCGACGGCCGCCACGCCCAGCGGGCGCCGGCTCTCCGCCCCGGCGCCGAATCCGATCGCGATGGGCATGATGCCGATGACGGTCGAGATCGTCGTCATGAGGATCGGCCGCAGGCGGATGCGCCCGGCCTCGAGCATGGCCGCCTGCGCGCTCATCCCCGCCGCCATCCGCTGGTTCGCGAACTCGACGAGCAGGATCGCGTTTTTCGTGACCAGCCCGATGAGCAGCACGAGGCCGATCTGGCTGAAGAGATTGATTCCCATGGCGGGCACGCCGGCGCGCGCGAGCAGCCAGAGCGACCCGAGCGCCCCGATTGCCGCCAGCGGCAGGCTCAGCAGCACCGTCAGGGGATGCACCAGGCTTTCGAACTGCGCCGCCAGCACCATGTACACGATCAGGATCGCCAGCAGCATCACGAACAGCGTTTCATACCCCGACTCTTCCAGATCCTTGGCTTCCCCGGCCCACTCGTACCTGAACGCCGGCGGCAGTTCCTCGCGCAGCACGCCCTTCACCCGGTCCATCACAGTGCCAAGCGGCAGCCCGACGGGCGATCCCTCGATGGTCGCCGCCCGGAGCCGGTTGTAGTGGTTGATCTTGTTCGGCCCGCTGCCCGTCTCGTAGCGGACGACGCCGGCCAGCTGGACAAGCTCCCCGCGGTCGCTGCGCACGTAGAGCCGCCCGAGATCCTGCGGCGTGAGGCGCGAGGCCCGTCCGAGCTGCGCGATGACGTCGTACTCCTTCCCGCCGAGCTTGACCTTCGCCAAATCCGTCCCGCCGAAGAGCACTTGCAGCGTCCGGGCGATGCGTTCGACCGAAATGCCCAGCGCCGCCGCCCGGTCCCGGTCGATGCGCACGCGCAGCTCCGGTTTCGTGAGCTCGAAGGAGGAGCGCACGCCCTGCAGGAATCCGAGCTCGCGCAGCCGGTTGCTGAACGCCTGCGCCTCCTCATTGAGCGCCCCGAGATCCTGGGACTGCAGGACGAGCTGGAACTCCTGACCGAACCCCCGGCCGATCGCCTTCGGCACGATGGGGATGGCGAGCGCGCCTTCGATTTCGGAAAAGAACCGCGCGCGCAGTCCGCCCGGCCCTTCAAGAATCTCCCGCACGTGCCGGCGCGGACCGTCCTTGAGCCGCACGAAGGCGAGCCCCTCGTTCGACGCGCCCGGACCGCCGCGCGCCAGCGCCACGGCCGAGAAATATCCGTCCACCTCCGGGGTCTCGCGCAGGATCTGTTCCATCTTGCGGACCATCCGGTCGGTGTATTCGCTCGTGGAGCCTTCGGGCGCGATCAGAATGCAGAAGAGCCGGCCCTTGTCTTCCTCGGGCAGGAATTCCCGGCTCAGCGCGCGCCCGAGCCCGAGCGCCAGGATGAACGACCCGGCGGCGATCGCCAGGACGATGAACGGATGCCGCAGCGACCCGCGGAGCCACCGGCCGTAGCCGTCCGTCACGCCCTTCATCCCCCGCTCGAAGACGCGGAAGACCCACGGCATGTCCCCGAAGGGGCGCAGGATCCGCGCGCAGAGCATCGGCGCCAGCGTCAGCGCCACGAACGTCGAGATGATGACCGCGAAGCAGATGGCGACCGCGAACTCCACGAAGAGCCGTCCGGTCACGCTCGTCTGGAACGCCAGCGGGAGGAACACCGCCACCAGCGCGATCGTCGTCGCCAGCACCGCGAAGGTGATCTCCTTCATGCCGGTGAAGGCCGCCTGCATCGGCGGCATCCCCTCCTGGATATGCCGGTAGATGTTCTCCAGGACGACGATCGTATCGTCGACGACCAGGCCGATCGCCAGCACGAGCGCCAGCATGGTGATCGTGTTGATCGAAAACCCCATCACGTAGAAGACGCCGAAGACCGCCACGAGGGCGATCGGGATCGTGATGGAGGGGACGAAGGTCGAGCGCACGTTGTGCAGGAAGACGAAAATGCTCAGGACGACCAGCACGAACGCGATCGCCAGCGTCTGCCAGACTTCCGTGATCGAGCGCTCGATGAACACGGATTCGTCGTACGGCAGGTAGATCTCGAGGTCCGGCGGGAGCACCGGACGCAGGCGCTCCAGCTCCCGCTTGACCCCCTTGGCGACCTCGATCGTGTTCGCCTTCGACTGCTTGACCACGCCGAGCCCGACGGCCGGCTCGGAGTTGTAGCGCGCGTGCGCGCGCTCGTCTTCGACGCCGACCTCCGCCCCGCCGATGTCCGCCAGGCGCACGAGCGCCCCGCCTTCATTGCGGATGACCAGCCGCTCATATTCCTGAGGCGTCTTGAGCTCGCCCTGCGTCTCGATCGAGAGCTCGCGCTGGAGGTTCTCCACCCGGCCGCTGGGCAGCTCGACGCTTTGCGTCCGGAGCGCGTCTTCGACGTCGGACACCGTGACGCCGTGCGCGGCCATCCTGTCGGCGTCCAGCCAGAGGCGGATCGCGAAGCGCTTCGCCCCGCCGATGAGGATCGAGCTGACGCCCGGCAGGGTCTGCAGGCGGTCCTTCAGCACGTTCTCCGCCAGCGACGTCAGCTCCAGCGTCGAGAACCGGTCGCTGTGCAGCGCGATCCACATGACCGGCTGCGCGTCGGCGTCCTGCTTCGCGATGATCGGCTCTTCGATATGGTCCGGCAGCCTCCCCCGCGCCCGCGACACCCGATCGCGGACATCCTGGGCGGCGACGTCGATGTCCCGGGCGAGGGTGAACTCCACGGTGATCCGGCTCAGCTGCTCGCGGCTCTCGCTCGTCAGGGTCTTGATGCCCTCGATGCCGTTGATCGCCTCCTCGAGCGGCTCGGTCACCTGCGTTTCCATCACGGCCGCGTTCGCGCCCGGATAGACGGTGGTGACGTTCACGATGGGGGGGTCGATGTCGGGCAGCTCCCGCACGGGGAGGCGCCAGAGGCCGATGACGCCGAAGACGACCAGCGCCAGGCTCATCATGCCGGCCAGCACCGGACGGCGGATGGCGATTTCGGGCAGTCTCATCGCGGCCCGGCCTGGGGCGGGACGGCGCGCCTCATCCGTCCCGTCCCGGAGACTGGAACAGCTGCGTGGGATCGGTCAGCAGCCGGCCTTGCGGGTTCGCGTCGGGCACCGCCTCGAGCAGGTCCTCCGGGATGGCTTCGAACCGCGCCTTCACGGGGGCGCCCGGCCTGAGCTTCTGCATGCCCTCAGTCACGACCGCGTCCCCCGGGGCGATGCCGCGCACGAGCTCCACGAGGCCCGGGCGCCGCACGCCGGGCTCCACGGACCGGATCTGCGCCTGCTGGCGCTCGTCGATGACGAAGACCGTGGCCTTGTCCGCGTCCCACATCAGCGCCGCCTCCGGCACGACGATCGCGTCCTCGCGCACCGTCACGATCAGCGTCAGGTTCGCGAACATGCCGTGGCGGAGCCGCCCGTCCGGGTTGGGCACCCGCGCCTTGACCAGCGCCGTGCGGCTCGCCGGCTCGATCTGGGGCGCGACGAAATAGACCTCGCCCTCGAATGTGGTGCCGGGATAGGCGGCCACCGTGAGCGCGAGGCGCTGGCCCGGGGCGAGCTCGCGCAGATACCTCTCGGGCACGCGCAGTTCCGCTTTGATCGGATCCTGGCTGATCAGCGTGGTCAGGCGCTGGCCGCGCGTCACGTACTGCCCGGGGCTGACGAGCCGCGCCCCGACCGTGCCGTCGAACGGCGCGGTCAGCACGGCATCCTCGAGCTGCGCCCGGGCCAGCGCCAGCTGCGCCCGGGCGACTTCCTGCTCCGCGACCGCGCGGTCCACTTCCTGCCGGGAGACGGCGCCGCTGGATCCCAGCTTGGACAGCCGCGCGAGCGTCGCGTCCGCCAACGCCAGATCCGCCTTCGCTTTGTCCACGGCGGCGGCGAGCTTCTGCTGATCGAGCGTCACCAGGACGTCGCCCTGCGCGACGCGCTCGCCTTCCTTGAACGCGATCGCATGCACGAAGCCGTCGATTTCGGTCGCGATATCGACGAGTTCATCGGCCGCAAGCGAGCCCGCGACCGTGATCGTCTCAGCCAGCGGCGCCTGCGTCGCGCGGACCGCCACCACCGGCACCGGCGCCATGCCGCCCGGCGCGCCCTCGCCGCCGGACTTGGCGCCGCAGCCCGCCGGGACCAGCGCCGCCAGCGCGATGAGCGCCGCGCTAACGCCCCGCATGCGCCGGGTGCCGAGTCCGTCTCGCCGCGGGCCGGCCCATGGCCGCGAGGGATGCGCGCACGATATGATTCGCCAGGCGTTCGATGTCATAGTTGGTATGGCTCCCCGAGTCGTGCAGCCGCTCGAGAATCGGGCGCTGCGTCTTGTAGATGAGGCACTGGCCGATCACGCTCATGGCGTGCAGTTCGACCTCTTCCGCCGAGGTGCCCGGCCTCAGCAGGCTCCGCACGATCCGGTGCAGGCGGTCGTTCAGCGGCCGGACGACGTCGCGCACGATGACGTCCAGCGCGGGCGTCGGATCCGCCAGTTCCCGGGCCATCAGCCGCCCGTACCAGCCCGGGCGGCCGTCGGCGAGGAACCGGTGCAGCAGACTCCACACGTACGCCCGTAGCGCGTCTTCAGGCGTGGAACCCCTGCCCAGGCCCATGTCCGGCGGGTAGGCCCGCAGGGCTTCCTCTGCGCCGTGCCGCAGCACCGTGACGTAGAGCCGCTCTTTGCTGCCGTAGTGATAGCTCACCGAGCACAGGTTCACGCCGGCCCGCCGGCAGATCTCCCGGACCGTAGCGCCATGGTAGCCCCGCTCGGCGAACACTTCGCCGGCGACATTCAGCAGCCGTTGACTGGTCGGAGCTTCCGCGGTCTTATCCATGGCACACAAGAATCAAGTTTAAAACATTTGTTTGAAAATAACAAGGGGGATGCCTCCAAAATAGGGAAATCCGTGAAAAACCCGGGGAAAAACCCGGGACAGTCCCGGGAAAAAACCCGGGACAGTCCCGGATTAATAATGCGGGACTGTCCCGGATTATTCCGGATTATTCCGGATTATTCGGTGGGATGATCTTGCGGCGGGTCAAGGAGGCGGCGCATCAGGGTGTAGACGCGCTCCTTGAGGCGATCGGCGTCATCGGGGGCCATCTCGCGGGTCTCGATCGGCGGCAGGATCGTCAGCGTCCCCGCCACGCGGTGGCGGAGCACCCAGTCGCCCTTGGGGAGCGCGTCGCGGGTGCCCTGGATGACGAGCGGCACGACCGGCACGCCCGTTTCGATGGCCAGCTTGAAGGCGCCGCTCTTGAACTCCCCGAGCGTCCCCGTGCGGCTCCGCGTGCCTTCCGCGAAGAACGCGACCGGCATGCCGCGCTGGAGCCAGCGCCGCGCCTCCTCCATCGACTCCTGAATGCTCTTCACCGACCCGCGCCGGATCCGGATGTGCTTGTGCAGCGCCAAACTCCAACCGAAAAACGGCACGCGGTACAGCTCCTCCTTCGAGAAGCACTTGTACGGCACCCGGATGTACGGCAGCACCACCACGTCCGCGAAACTCTGGTGGTTGGCCACCAGCACGTACGCGCGGCGGGGCTCGAGGCGCCCGCCTCCTTCGACGGCCAGCGACCACATGGGGTTCATCCGCACCATGGCCCAGGCCCAGGCCCGCGCCCACCAGTGCGTCATCCGCCGGTCCCGGTCGCACCACCAGCCGAAGAGCGCGACGAACACCGCCGACCCGGCCCACAACAGCAGGGTCAGCAGGGCCGCCCCGATCCAGATCGCGATGGAGAGTAGCTGCTGCATGATGGTGTCCGACAGGATGGCTGAGGGAGCCGGGGCCGTCAAGGACCCGGCCCGCGCCCGGCCGTTCCGCGCACGCCGTCGCCGGCCACGGCCAGTTTCAACTTTTTGGCGCGCGGCCAGGTCTTGAGCTGCAGCTCCCGGCGCTGGGCGGCGGCGCGGTCGGGATGCGGCTCGCGGAAGAGCAGCGTGACCGGTCGGTGGCGGCGGGTATACATGCCGCCCCGTCCCGATTGATGCTCGCCGAGTCGGCGGTCCATGTCAGTCGTGCTCCCGACATACAGCGAACCGTCCCCGCACTCCAGGATATACACAAACCATCCGGACGGCGGGGACGGCGGCGACGGCGTATGCGGTGCGACCGGACGACGCGCCTTCGCGATGGGTTACGACTCCGTATGATACTTGAAGGACAGCTTCATGCGCGTCCGGTAGGCCTCGACCTTGCCGTCCTTCAGCTTGATGTCGAACGACACGACCTCCGCGACCCGGAGATCCTTCAGGGATTTTGACGCCTGCGCGACCGCGGCCGCGGCCGCCTTCTCCCACGATTCGGTGCTCGTGCCGACCAGCTCGATCAGTTTGTAGGTGCTTTCCGCCATCGCGCGCTCCCTTCGTGCCGCCGCCTCAGACAGTCTCCATGCCGTATTATCCGGCCTCCCGAACCGCGCGTCCAGCTAAAGCGGACGCAGCCAGGCCGAGAGCGCGTTGAACAGGTAGCCGGTGAGCATGATCGCCGCCGCCGTCACGCCGAAGAACACCGCGATCAGGTGAAGCCGCATCGCCCGCCGCAGCATCACGGCCTCCGGCAGGCTGAGCGCGGTGATGGCCATCATGAACGCCAGCGCGGTGCCCAGCGGCATCCCCTTCTGGAACAACACCACCGCGATCGGCACGATCGCCGCGCAGCTGCCGTACATGGGAACGCCGAGCGCGGTGGCCAGCGGCACCGACCAGATGCCGGTCAGGCCGACCATGTCCTGAATCGCCTCCGCCGGCACCAGGTTGTGGATTACCGCGCCCACCCCGACCCCGGCGAGCACCCAGAGCCAGATCTTGGCGAGGATCTCCCGGGCTTCACCGAGCCCGAAGCGCACGCGGTCCTGGAGCCGCCATGCGCGCTCCGCATCCGAGTCCCCGGCGCCACCCGTCAGGTCCGCCACCAGGTGCCGCTCGAGCTTCAACCGGCCGAGCACGAGCCCGCTGCCGATGCCGATCGCGAGCCCGCTGACCACGTAGAGCGCCGTGATGCGCGCGCCGAAGAACCCGAGCATCAGCACGACCAGGTACTCATTGATCAGCGGCGAGGTGATCAGAAACGCGAACGCCACGCCGAGCGGGATCCCCGCCGCGAGGAACCCGAGGAAGATCGGAATCGAGGAGCACGAGCAAAAGGGAGTGACCGCGCCGAAGACGGCGGCCGCGGCGTACGCCCAGCCGCCGCAGCCCGTCAGCCAGGCCCGGATCCGGCTCCTCGGCAGATAGGTCCTCAGAAACCCGATCAGCCCGATCATGACGAAGAGCAGCGCCAGGATCTTCGCCGAATCGTACAGAAAGAACTGCACGATATCGGCGGCGCGCGTGCCCGGCTCCAGCCCAAGCAGGGCGTGGACCAGCCAGTCGATCGCCGGTTCTAACAGCATCCCCCGGACTTCTTCCCCTCGGGCTTCCCGCCCTCATCCGAGCAGCCGCACGACTGCCGGCTCTTCTTCTCCATCGTCCGGTCCAGCTTCTCCAGCCAGCGCGCCAGCAGACCCTTGCGCTTCGGCCGATCCGATCTGCACCCTGTCTCGCCCATCGCGATCCTCCTAGGTTGACACAAGCTATTATCCGTCTAAGCGGTTTTTCTATCCCGCGGCTTCCCCGGCTCTCCGCACGCCGGCCAGGGCCTCCCGTTCACGCTTGAGCTGATCCACCTCGCCCAGGCACGTCCCCAGACACCGCAGGATCGCCAAATGGACCCCCGTGCCCGGCTTGGTCATCCGGTAGTGGTTCCAGGTCCCATCCTCCCACGTCTCGACGAGTCCTGAGCGCCGAAGATACGCCAGGTGCCGGGACACCGTGGACTGCGGCAGCCGCAGCACCTCGATGAGGTGGCAGACGCACAGGTCGCCGACCCGAAGCAGATTCAGAATCCTGAGCCGCGTCGGGTCGGCCAGCGCCTTGAACATCCGGCTGGAGGCCTGCAGGGTCGGAAGCCTATTTATCCGCATATGCGGATTATACACCCCGCGCGCCGGCTGAGCAAGCCCGATGTGTGCCCGATGTGGGGAGGTCATGCGGATGCGGCCATCCGGTCGAAATCGATGTCTTCCATCCCGGGCAGCGGGATGCTGGACCGGCTCAGCCGCGGCGGCGCGCGCCCGACGCGGCGGTCAGTACCGCCCCGCACAGGGCCAGCACGCCCGCCGGGACCCAGGCGTCGGGCGGGGTAAACGCCATCAGCCCCAGACTGGCGGCCGCGCCCAGGACCGGTACGGCGCCCGGCACGGAAAAGCCCGGTTCGCCGTCGTCCGGCCGGCGCTTGACCGCGAGCAGGCTCGCGTTCACCGCCGCGAACACGCCGAGGATGAGGAGGCTGGTCGCGCCCGCCAGCGCCGTCAGCGTGCCGGAGAGCGCCAGCGCGGCGCCCGCGGCGCCCAGCGCCAGGATCGCGCGATGCGGCGTGCGGTGGAGGGCGTGCACGGCGCCCAGCCACGCGGGAATCAGGCCCTGCCGGGCCAACCCGTAGACGAGCCGCGAAGCCATCACATAATTGGCGAGCGCCGTGTTGGTCACCGCGAAGAGCGCAATCACCACGAAGAGCCCCGCGGGGACCGCCGGAGCCGCGGTCCGCACGACCTCCAGCAGCGGGGCGGACGACGACGCCAACGCCGGCGCGGGCACCACGGCGGTCGCGACGGCCGCCACCGCAATGTACAGCAGCCCGCAGACAGACAGCGCCGTGAGCAACGCCGCGGGCAGGATGCGCTGCGGCGAGCGGACCTCTTCGGCGATGTTCACCATGTCCTCGAACCCGATGAACGCGAAGAACGCCAGCGCCCCGCCTTGCAGGATGGCCGTCCAGGGCACTGGGGCGGCCGGCGCGGCCGGAGGTGCCGCGGAGCCGGCGCGGCTCAGCCACGCCGCCCCGGCCGCCAGGACGATCGCGAGCCCTGCAAGTTCGACGGCCAGACAGACCAGGTTTGCCCGCGAGGAGATGTGGATGCCGCGGACGTTGAGCCACAGCAGGCCGAGGAAGAAGAGCAGGATCACCGCCGGCTGCCATCCCGCCGGCAGGACGACCCCGACATAGCCGGCGACGGCGCGGGAGACGGCCGCCATGGAGACCAGCCCGGAGCACAGCACGAGCCACCCGATGAAGAGCGCCGGGCCGGCCCGCCCGAACGCCCGCTCGCAGTAATAGGCCTCCCCCGCGCTGCGGGGGAACCGGCGGGCGAGCTCCGCGTAGCTGAGCGCGCTCAGGAGGGCGACGACGAACGCGACGGCGAACGACAGCCAGGCGGCGCCGGCTGCAACGCCGACGACCTTCCCCACCAGCGCATAGATACCCGCCCCGAGGATGTCGCCGACGCCGTAGGCGATGAGCGCGCCCAGCCCCAGCGCGCGCCGAAGGCTCAGCGGCCCCTCATGCGGTGCGTGCATCATGCCGGTATTCTAGAACCGCCCCGCACGGATCGACAAGGGCGGAATGCGCGCCAAGCCCTTCCCGGCTCCGCGGCCGAGCGCTACAATGGGACCATGATGCGCATCGTCCTGCGGCTGTTGGCGGCGGGGGCGTGCCTCGCCTGGAGCGCCCCCGCGCAGGCCGACATCGTCCACCTCTCCAACGGGCAGCGCGTGGAAGGGATCGTCGTCTCCGAATCCCCCTCGGGCGTCCGCATTCAGATGGACGTGCAGGGGTATATGACGGTGAGCCGGGAGTTCGTGAACGAGATCGTGCGGGAAGACGCCGCGGTCAACGACGCGCGCCTTGAACGCTGGCGCGCGGAACATGAGGAGGCCCGGATTCGGCAAGAGGCGCGCGACGCGTTCGAGGCCGAGCAACGCGCCAAGGGCCTCGTGAAGTACCAGGGCGACTGGATCACGCCTGATGCGCTGGGGGCGATCCGCGATGAGGAGTCGCGGAAGGAGCTCGCTCGCCTCGAGCGGCAGCTGGAGGAACTGACGGACCGTCTCGAGGCGCTCGAGACGGAAAATCAGGCGCTCCGGCATGACCTCGAGCAGCGCCCGATCTTCGTGTTCCCGCAGACCGAACTCATCAGGAGATCCCATGACGAGCGCCGCGGCCGCCTGCTCTACCGGGACGAACAGGGGAACCTGATTCGCGTGCAGGAGGAAGGCGGGCGGAAGTTCTTCCTCGAACCGGACGGCACGCGCGTCGACCTCGATGAGCACGGTGAGCACCTGACGTTCACCGACTCGACCGGCACCCACCGCGATCTGACCCCCGCCCGCCGCTAACCCGGCAGCGCCGGAAACACGCCGGGGGTTCCCGCTCCGACCGGAACACAGCCGCCGCCCCTCAGGGCTCTCAGCGGTTGGAGAAATCCGGGGACACTATATGCATTTCGCTGGAGTGACTCCCGAAATATGTATGGTGTCCCCGGATTTCAGCGGCCGGATTTGTCGAGGCTCCACTTCACCCCGCCGCGGCAGGCGATCAGGAGAAACACGAAGCTGTACAGCGCGGCCAGCTCGCCCTCATTGATCGCCGGAAAGAACTGCTGGCCGCCCTGAAACTTCCAGTGGAACTGGAAATACGCGACGGCCATCGTGCCGCTGCATAAAAACGCCGCCAGCCTCGTCTTGAAC
>DASWKB010000033.1:0-5132 GCA_036396895.1 bacterium
CCTCCTCCCGCCCCACCAGCGCCCGCATCGCCTTCCCGATCGCCTCCTCCACCTGGCTCGCCATCCCCAGCAGCCGGTCCCGCAGCTCCTGCAGCTCGCTGTCCAAGCGTCGTCCCATCAGCCGAACCTCCCCGTGATGTAGTCTTCTGTCCGCGGGTCGCTCGGAGCCGTGAACAGGCGCTCGGTCGCGCCGAACTCGACCAGGTTCCCCAGGAGGAGAAAGCCCGCGTCGTCCGAGACCCGCGACGCCTGCTGCATGTTGTGAGTCACGATGACGATGGTGTAATCCTGTTTCAAGGCATAGAGCAGCTCTTCGATTTTTCCCGTCGCGATGGGGTCCAGCGCCGAGCAGGGCTCATCCAGCAGCAGGACCTCAGGCTCGATCGCCAGCGCCCGGGCGATGCACAGCCGCTGCTGCTGCCCGCCGGACAAGCTGAGGGCGTTCGTGTGCAGGCGATCCCTGACTTCATCCCACAGCGCGGCCCGCTCGAGGCTGACACGCACCACGTCATCCACGATGTCACGCCGGTTCTGCCCGTTGATCCGGAGCCCGTAGGCGACGTTCTCGTAGATGGATTGAGGGAACGGATTCGGCTTCTGAAACACCATCCCGATGCGGGTCCGAAGCTCGCTGATGTCCAGTCTGGGATCGTGAATATCCTGTCCGTACAGATGGATCGTGCCTTCGATGCGGACGTTGTCGAGCAGATCGTTCAGCCGGTTGAGGCACCGGATCAGCGTCGATTTGCCGCAGCCGGACGGACCGATGAGCGCCGTGATCCGCCGCTCGCGAATCTCCATGGAGAGGTTCCTGATCGCCTGGGTCTGGCCGTACCACAAACTGAGCCCATCGATGCGCAGGGCGACCTTGACGTCGGGCAAAGGTCCGGACCCCTGCGGCAATCCGGGACTCGCCGAGACGGTCATGTGCGCCTCCGGAGCGGCCTGCACCTGCACGGTGCCGGCGCGCCCGCCCGGTCGGGCGAGGCGTCGCCGGGACTCCCAATTCCACTGGCCGGCGCGTCCGCCGGCATCTGCAGGCGAGGCGTCGCCCTTCCGAAGGGAGGCGCGTCCGCCGGCATCTGCCGGCGAGACGTCGCCCCCTCGAAGGGAGGCGCGCCCGCCGTTGGCAAGGCGTCGCCGGGGCCGGCTGTTCCATTGCCCGGCGCGCCCGTTTCCTGCGGGGGGCGATGTGGCTTGCATGGCCATGGGGGGACCGCTCCTTGTGCTGACGTCATGACTCGTTAGACACGCGCGCCCTGGAAGCGCGCCCGCAGCCGGGCGCGGATCCGCATGGAAGTCAGATTGAGACAGATCACGATCCCGACCAGCAGCAGCGAGGTCGCGTACACCATCGCCTTGGACGCTTCGACGTTCGGCGACTGAAATCCCACGTCATAGATATGGAATCCCAAATGCATGAACCGCCGTTCCAGGTGCAGGAACGGAAACGTCCAGTCAACCGGCAGTTCGGGCGCCAGCTTCACGACCCCGGTGATCATCAGCGGCGCAACCTCGCCCGCCCCGCGGGCCATCGCGAGGATCGCGCCGGTCAGAATTCCCGGCAGCGCGGACGGCAGCACCACCCGCCAGATGGTCTGCAGCTTCGTCGCCCCGCAGGCCAGCGAGGCCTCCCGCAGCCCTTGAGGGACGGCGACCAGGGCTTCTTCCGTTGCCACAATGACCACCGGAACCGTCAGGAGCGCCAGTGTCAGCGATGCCCACAAGATCGCGCCCCCGCCGAAGGTCGGCATCGGTAGCCGCTCGGGAAACCACAGCTGGTCGATCGTTCCCCCGATGAGGTAGCAGAAGAACCCAAGCCCGAAGACCCCGAAGACGATGGACGGAACCCCGGCCAGATTGTTCACGGCGATCCGGACCGCGGACACGAGCGGCCCTTGTCTGGCGTACTCATGGAGATACAGCGCCGTCAACACGCCGAGCGGCACCGCGGCAACGACCATCAGCAGCGTCATGAGCACCGTGCCGAAGATGGCCGGCGCGACCCCGCCTTCGGAATTCGCCTCCCGCGGCTCGGCAAAGATGAACTCCGCGATCCGGTCTCCGTAGACCTGCAGTGTTCCGAACCAGGACAGGCGGTTCGGCCGGTGCACCCGGATGATCGAGGACACGGGCAGGCTCTTCGTCCGTCCGTCCACGCTGGTGAACACCGCCTGATGGCGCGCATCGTCTTCCCGTTGGGTCCACAGATCCTTCGCCACGCGCTCGTAGCGCGCCTGAAGCGCCTCGAGCGCTTCCCGGTGCCCGGCCGCCCGGCGTACGCCTGCCGGGGCGCCGAGCGCGCCTCGCAACTCAAGCCGTTTCAACGCAAGCCGGTGGCGTTCCATCTCAGCGTTGATGTCACCGATCATCTTCCGCTCAAGGTGACGAATGCCGCGCTGCCGGACGCGCGCCCCGGCCATTTCCCGCTGCAGCACGGGCCAGATCTCCTCCGCCGCGGCGATCGTGCCGCTCGCGGTGATCACCGAACTCAAGAACCCATAGAACGGTCCCCACTCCAGCCGTTCCACGACCGCCGCGTCGGCGGGAAACCGCCAGGTCTGGATCCGGCTGTGCGGCAGCCACACGAAGTCTTCGCCGTACAGATCGCGGTTGCCGATCCGCAGGAGCGTCCGGAGCTCGCGCGCCTCCGGGGCATCGTCGGGCGCCGGCACCGCTTCTTGCCCGTACCGGATGCCGAGAAATTCCCGCCCCTCTTCCGTCGACACCCGCACGAGGGCCCGCGGCCACAGGGCGCCCAGCCCCTCGGCGGCCAGGAGCCAGCACAAGGCCAGGATCAGCCAGAGGGCGATGCCCAGCATCGCGCCGATGAACCATACCGACCACCGGTCAAGACGCCTGGGTCCGGGTTGAATGAGGCGTGGTCGCGACATGCGCTAGATGCCCGCCAGGCGCTTCCTGAGCCGCATCCGGATCAGCTCCGACCCCGTGTTGACGACAAACGTCATGGCGAACAGCACCAGGGCCGCCACAAACAACACCCGGTAGTGCGTACTGCCCATCGGCGCTTCGGGGATTTCCACCGCGATGTTCGCCGAGAGGGCCCGGAACCCGTTGAAGGGAGACCAGCTCATGATCGCGGTGTTGCCCGTCGCCATCAGGACGATCATCGTTTCGCCCACGGCGCGTCCGAATCCGATCATGATCGCGGAGAACACTCCGGAGCCGGCTGCGGGCAGCACCACCTTGACCGCGGTCTGCCACATCGTCGCCCCGCAGGCCAACGAGGCGCCGATGAGATGCGCCGGCACCGATGAAAACGCGTCCTCGCAAATCGTGAAGATGATCGGAATGACGGCGAACCCCATCACTAGGCCGACGATCAGCGCGTTGCGCTGATCGTAGCGCATCCCGGCCGCCTCAAGCAGCCAGACCTGGAAATCGCCCCCGAACGCCGCTTGCTCGATCGCGGGACCCAGGACCAGCGCCAGTCCGGCTCCGGCCGCCGCGCCGGCCATGATCACGAAGAATTCGTACTGCCGGAGGAGCGGACGCGCGCGCGGCCCGGTGAGCTGCCACATGACCCAGACCAGCACGATGGCGGAGCCGACGACCCCCGCCGGCATGAGGAGCATGGCCACGCTGTGGCGCTCAGCGAACGGGGCCAGCACCAGTCCCGCCACGAATCCGAGCACCACGCTGGGGAGCGCCGCCATGAGCTCGATGGCGCCCTTAACCGGCGCGCGAAGCCGGCGATGCAGAAACAGCGCCGCATACAGCGCGCCGAGCACCGCCAGGGGAACGGAAAACAGCATGGCGTAGCACGTGCCTTTGAGCGTGCCGAAGATCAGCGGCACCAGACTGTACTTCGGTTCGAAATCATCGGTGCCGGCGTGCGACTGCCAGATGTACTCCGGTGCGGCGTAGCCCTCGTACTGCACGTTACCGAACAGCGCCTGCCAGCTGACATCCGGATGAGGGTTCTGGATCCTCCACAGCCGGAGCCGCCCATCGGCTCCCACCGCGACCAGGCCGTCGGCTTTCGGCGCAACGGCCATGGCGGACGCGGGGCCCGGCTGGCTGATGCTCGCCAGCACCCGTTCGGTCGTCAGATAGGCCAGCCGCAGGGTCCCGTCTCCCGACGCGGTGACGAATCCTTTGTCTCGCGGTGAAGCCGCGATGTTCGTGACCGCCGCCAGGTGGGATGGAAACGCGTGCGTGCGTGTCAGGCTCCGCCCGTCGGCGGACGCCTCCGCCGGCAGCAACGACCAGGCGACGACGCTGCCGTCCTCCCCCCCGACCACAAGGGATCGTCCTCCAAGCGCGTAGCCCAGCGCGCTGATGCCGGCGCCCAGGACGGCGGGCACCGATTCGAGCCGACGAATCGTTGCGTCGCGATCGATCCTCCACCGGCTCAGATCCCCCTGGGCCGTCCCGAGCACGAGCTCCGTCATGGCGGGGTTTACGAGGACCGCGCTGATGCGCCCGACTGTGTCGATCGTCAAGGTCTGCGGAAACTGTTCGATGACCGGAGAGCCGATGAGAGGGCGCCTGATGGACACCCGGATGAGATGGAGCGTCGCGTCACCCCCGACTGCCGCAAGCAGGCCGCCCGAATCATCCCACTGATGGGCCAGCAGCCTGGGCGTGAACCCGTCGGGAAGCGCCAGGATCGACGATGACTCCACGGCCGGCTCGATCCGACGCTCGGTCCCGTGAAACACCGTGTTCAGCCTGACGGCGCCGACCCAGACGGTGCCATCGTACGCGGCAACGGCCACGCTCGGGTGATACCCGGTGCTTGACACGGCGGCAATCCGGCTGTCCGCGGCCAGCCCTGACAGGGGCAGCCGGTCGAGCGTCGTCCCCCGCAGCAAATCCACCAATACCAGATACGGGCCTGCGTCAAGCACCAAGGCCCGCTCCTGATGTTCATCCACGCGGACAAACTGCGCCGGCTCCCCCGTCTGGAAGCCGGGGATCACCAACGGAGCGGATACGCGGGCGCCCAACAGCAACGGCCACACTTCCAGGCACAAGAAGAGTCCGATGCCGAGGATCGTGCAGATGATGCCGACCCCGCTGGCGGAAATCAGCGCGCGCGCGAGCCGGTCGCGCCACCGGGCGCGCTGGCGATAGACGGACCCAGCCGCGCCGCCTGGAATCAGGCG
>DASWKB010000034.1:0-5537 GCA_036396895.1 bacterium
CCTCCTCCCGCCCCACCAGCGCCCGCATCGCCTTCCCGATCGCCTCCTCCACCTGGCTCGCCATCCCCAGCAGCCGGTCCCGCAGCTCCTGCAGCTCGCTGTCCAAGCGTCGTCCCATCAGCCGAACCTCCCCGTGATGTACGCTTCCGTCCGCGGGTCGCTCGGAGCCGTGAACACCTGGGCCGTCTCTCCGAACTCGATCAGGTCCCCCAGGAGGAGGAACCCGGTGTAGTCCGAGACCCGCGCCGCTTGCTGCATGTTGTGCGTGACGATCACGATAGTATAGCGCGCCTTCAGCTGGTGGATGAGCTCCTCCACCCGCTGGGTCGAAACCGGGTCTAGCGCCGAGCAGGGCTCATCCATCAGCAGCACCTCCGGCTGGACGGCCAGGAGCCGCGCGATGCACAGGCGCTGCTGCTGCTCCAGGGACAGCCGGAGCGCCGAGCGCGAGAGGCGGTCTTTGAGCTCATCCCACAGGGCGACCGCCCGCAGGCTCTTCTCCACGATGCCGGACACCTCATCCCGGCCCGCCAGGCGGTGGACCCGCAGCCCGAATGCCACGTTGTCGAACACGGACAGCGGAAACGGATTCGGGCGCTGGAACACCATGCCGACCTGCTTGCGCAGCGTGATGAGCGGTAGGCCGGTGCGCGCGATGTCCTGCCCGTCCAGCAGGATCCGCCCCGTCACGCGCGTCCCCTCGATGAGCTCGTTCATCCGGTTGAGGCACCGCAGCAGCGACGACTTGCCGCATCCCGACGGTCCGATCATCGCCGTGACCCGGCGCGCCGCCATGGCCATCGACACGTCCAGCAGCGCGTGGAACTCCCCGTAGTACAGGTTGAGGCGCTCCGTCGCCAGTTTGGTCTCCATGGCCGGGACCGCCGCCGCGTCCGCCGGCGCGCCCGCCGTTGGCGAGGTGTCGCCGGGACTCCCGATGCCGCTTGCCGGCGCGTCCGCCGGCATCTGCCGGCGAGACGTCGCCCCCCCGAAGGGAGGCGCGCCCGCCGTTGGCGAGACGCCGCCGGGACCGGCTGTTCCATTGCCCGGCGCGCCCATCAGCCGAACCTCCCCGTGATGTAGTCCTCCGTGCGGCGGTCCCGCGGGGCCGTGAAGATAGCGTCGGTGCGGTCCAGCTCGACCAGCTCGCCCATCAGGAAGAACGCCACCCGGTCGCTGACGCGCGCCGCCTGCTTCGTGTTGTTGGTCACCAGCACGATCGTGTAGCGCTCCTTGAGCTGGAGCATGGTCTCCTCGACCTTCGCAGTCGAAATGGGATCCAGCCCCGAGCATGGTTCGTCAAACAGGACGACTTCCGGCTCCATCGCGAGCGTCCGGGCGATGCAGAGCCGCTGCTGCTGGCCTCCGGAGAGCTTCATCGCCGGCAGATCCAGACGGTCTTTGACCTCATCCCACAGCGAGGCCGCGCGGAGGCAGCGCTCCGCCAGCGCCTCGAGCGCCCCCCGGTCGCGCAGGCCGCGGAGCTTGGGCCCGTAGACCACGTTCTCGCGGATGGACTTCGGCAGCGGCATCGGCAGCGCGAACACGATGCCGATCCGGCGCCGGACGTCCTGGCTGCCGAACTGCCGGTACAGGTCCCGCCCGTCCAGGGCGATCGAGCCGGTCCAGCGGAACGCCGGGTTCGTGTCGTTCATCCGGTTCAGGCTGCGCAGCAGCGACGTCTTTCCGCTGCTGGACGGACCGATGATCCCCAGGATTTCCCGCTCCCGGATGTCGAACGACACGCTCCGCAGCGCCTGGATCAGCCCGAACCACACGGACCATTCGCGGATGCCCAGCTTGGCCCCGGCGCCCGCCCGGTCGGGCGAGGCGTCGCCTGGACTCCCGATCCCGCTGGCCGGCGCGTCCGCCGGCATCTGCCGGCGAGACGTCGCCCCCCCGAAGGGAGGCGCGCCCGCCCCGAGGGGCGAGACGCCGCCGGGGCCGGCTGTTTCATTGCCCGGCGCGCCCTCCGTCACCACAGCCGCCTCCGCCGGAATCTCGCGCGCAGCACCACGGCGATCAGATTCATCGTCAGCACCAACAGCAGGAGGACCAGCGCCGTCCCGTAGCGCGTGACCTCGGGGATGTACGGGATCTGCGTCGAAATGACGTACAGGTGGTACGGCAGCACCATGGCCTGGTCGAAGATCGACGCCGGCAGCCGCGGCAGGTAGAACGCCGCGACCGTGAACAGAATCGGCGCCGTTTCTCCGGCCGCCCGGCTGATGCCCAGAATGGTGCCGGTCATGATGCCCGGCACCGCGTACGGCAGGACCGCATGGCGGATCGTCTGCCAGCGGCTGGCGCCGAGCGACAGGCTGACCTCCCGGAAGCTCTGCGGCACGCTGCGCAGCGCCTCCTCCGACGCCGTGATGATGACCGGCAGGATCATAATCGCCAGCGTGAGCGCGCCGGACAGGAGCGACGTGCCGAACCGGAAGAAGATCACGAACAGCCCCAACCCGAACAGGCCGTACACCACCGATGGCACACCAGCCAGATTGACGATGGCCAGGCGGACGAGCCGAGTGAGCCAGTTGTCCCGGGAGTACTCGGTGAGGTAAACGGCCGCGAAGACGCCCACGGGCAGCGCGAAGAAGCCCGTCAGCGCCACGAGCTGGAGTGTGCCGACGATCGCGGGAAAGATCCCGCCGGAACGCATCCCCTGCGACGGCATCGCGGACAGGAACTCCCAGGAGATGGCCCCCGCGCCGCGCACGAGCAGCACGCCCACGACCACCACCGCCGGCAGCAAGGCGATCAGATTGGCCAGAAAGAGCGCCGCCAGCGCGATCTGCTGCGTCCGGATCGCCCGGGGCGCCGACACGGCCGCCATCAGGCCCGCTCCCGGTGCAGAAAGAGGTCCGCCAGCACGTTGATCACGAACGAGATGACGAACAGCACGATCCCGATCGCAAAGAGCGCGAAATAGTGCGCCGAGCCCCGCACCGTCTCGCCCATTTCCGCCGCGATGGTGGCCGTCATCGTGCGGACCGGCTCCAGCAGCGTGCCGGGGATGACGGCAGCGTTGCCGGTCACCATCATCACCGCCATCGTCTCGCCGATCACCCGCCCGATGCCGAGCATCACCGCGGCCAGAATGCCAGACCGGGCCGCCGGGAGCAGCACCCGGTGCATCATCTGCCATTTGGTCGCGCCCAACCCGAACGCGGCCTCCCGGTACCGCTGCGGCACGGCCGTCAGCGCGTCCTCGGTGATGCTGACGATGGTCGGCATGGCCATGAGCGCGAGCGTAATCGACCCGGTCAGCGCGGTCAGTCCGGACGGCAGCTCGAACGAGGATTTGATGGCGGGCGCCAGCACCATCATGCCCACGAAGCCCAGCACCACGCTCGGAATCGCCGCCAACAGCTCAATCCCGGTCTTGAGGATCTCTTTGGTCCAACCGGTGGCCACTTCGGAGATGAAGAGCGCGCTGCCGACCCCGATCGGCACCGACATCACGATCGCCCCGACCGTCACCCAGAGCGATCCCAGGAGGAGCGGCAGGATGCCGAACCGCGGCGGTTCCGAAATCGGGTACCAGAACCGGCCGCCCAGGAACTCGCCGAGCGACACGGTCTTGAAGAGCGCCAGCCCCTCCTTGAGGAGGAACAGGAAGATGAGAATGACGAACAGGATGGACACGACCCCGCAGCACCAGATGAACGTCTCGATCCCCCGTTCACGCCAGCGCTGCCAGGGCATGGGCGTGAGCTACGGCGCGGCTGTTTCGATGGGCACGAAATCCACCGCCTTCACGACCGCCTGCCCTTCCGGCGAGAGCGCGAACGCCAGGAAGTCCGCGGTCACGCCCGTGGGTTCGCCGCGGGTATAGAAGAACAGCGGGCGCGAAATCGGATACGCGCCGGAGCGCACGGCGTCCTCCGAGGGCTTGAGGAAGGGCCCGGCGTCCGAGGCGGCGATGGGGACGGCGACGTTCTGCGGATTCAAGTACCCCATCCCGTAATAGCCGATCGCCGCGGGATTGCCGGCCACCTCATCCGCGATGGCCTGGGAGGACGGCAGGAGCAGCGCCCGGGGGGAGAACTCGCGCTGCCGGCCCGCGGGACCGGTCCCCAGGACGTGCTCCTTGAAGTACACGTGGGTGCCGGAATTGACCTCGCGCGAGAGGAGGACGATCTCGGCATTCGGACCGCCGAGCGCGCTCCAGTCGGTCACCTCGGCGGTGTAGATCTGCGCCAGCTGCGGAATCGTCAGGCGCCGCACGGGGTTGTCCGGATGCACGACGACCGCCAGGCCGTCCAACGCCGCTACGATCTCCTGCGGCGCGGCGCCCCGGGCCGACGCCAGCTCGATTTCTTCCTTCTTCATCTTCCGGGAGCTCGCGGTCAGATCGCAGGTCCCGCTGATCAGCGCGGCGATCCCGGTCCCCGATCCCCCGCCCGTGACGGCCACGCTCATGTCCGGGTGCCGAGCCATGAACTCCTCGGCCAGCGCTTGGACGAGGTTCACCATCGTGTCCGAACCCTTGATCTGGATCGCGGTCCCGGTCTGGCTGGATCGTGGGCCGCAGCCCCCCGCCACCGCCAGCACGGCACAGAGCGTAATCAGCCGCGTTCGACTTCGATGCATCATCCCTCCTGTGGACCCGGCTCGAACTCAGTAGCGTATGGGAGCGATGATGCCGGAGCGGTGTCAGCTCCGCGTCAGGCTGATGTAAAGTCCATGTAAGGTCGCGGGGTACACGCCCTCTCGCGCCGCAAGCGCAGACAAAACAATACTCGAACTTGCTCCCGCGGATCCGGCTGTTTAGCGAGGGTTGTGCGGTGCGCGTGTTCCCGAGAGGATCCCTCACGCGCCGCGCTCACCGCGGGCTTCGGCGGCCCCGGACTCCGCGACGTGGTGCTTGATGGTGTGGCCGCGCACGACGTAGAACACGTCCTCCGCGATGTTCGTCGCGTGGTCCGCGATCCGCTCGAGATACCGCCCGATCAGGATCAGCCCCAGCGCCCGCTGGATCGTCTTCGGATCCTGCAGCATGTACGTCAGGAGCTCCCGGAAGATCTGGTCGTTCAGCCGGTCCACCGTGTCGTCCCGCTCGCACACGTTCTTCGCCAAGTCCGCGTCCCGCCGCACGAACGCGTCCAGGCTGTCCCGCACCATCGCCTGCGCCTGCTGCGCCATCCGCGGCAGGTCGATCAGCGGCTTCAGCAGCGGCTCCTTCAAGAGGTCCACCGTCCGCTCCGCGATGTTCACCGCCAAATCCCCCATCCGCTCCAGGTCGTTGTTGATCTTGAACGCCATCGTGATCAGCCGCAGGTCCGTCGCCTCCGGCTGGTGCAGCGCCAGCAACCGCAGGCAGAACTCCTCCACCTCGATCTCCGCCATGTTGATCGCGTGGTCCGAGGCGATCACTTCCCGCGCCAGCGCCTCCTCCCGCCCCACCAGCGCCCGCATCGCCTTCCCGATCGCCTCCTCCACCTGGCTCGCCATCCCCAGCAGCCGGTCCCGCAGCTCCTGCAGCTCGCTGTCCAAGCGTCGTCCCATCAGCCGAACCTCCCCGTGATGTA
>DASWKB010000035.1:0-5496 GCA_036396895.1 bacterium
AACGCGTCGCCGGCCAACGCCTGCTGGAACGCGTCGCTGGCGAGCGCCTGCTGGAACGCGTCACCGGCGAGCGCCTGGCGGAACGCGTCACCGGCCAACGCCTGGCGGAACGCGTCGCTGGCCAACGCCTGGCGGAACGCGTCGCTGGCGAGCGCCTGGCGGAACGCGTCGCTGGCCAACGCCTGGCGGAACGCGTCACTGGCCATGACCTCCCGGAACATGTCGCTCTGGACCAGCCGCAGGATCTGGTCGTTCTGGAGCAGCGTCGCGATCTCGGGGTTCTCGATGGTCACGTCGGCTTCGGTCATGGGCCGCCCCTGGTACCGCGCCGCCTTCTCGACCCCGCCGATCGTGCCGGCCTCCTTACTCCCCGGTGGGAAGCCAGTCACCACGCCGGCAACGACGATCACGATCGCCACCACCGCGCCTCCGATAAGCATCGCTTTCCTGGTCATGATTGCCTCCTCCATTCGTTCAGCGCCGAGTCTCAGGTGCAGCATGGACCATCGAAGAACATCACGTGGGGTCATCCCCCCTGATTCGGTGCTCGACAGCGCCGGCTGGGGCAGCGCGTCGAGGATTGTCCGTCGCAGATGCGGAGGCGGTGCGCGCTCCTCCACCAGGTCGCAGAGCCGGGCGACGTCGCGCAGCTCGGCCGCCAGCTCTCTGGCCTCCGCGTTCTGCTCCATCAACGCCTTGAAGGCAGAACTCTCTTCCGGCGTGTTCGCGCCATCGGTCTCCCGATGGACGAGGGCGATCTGATCCCGGTTCAACATGCCTGCTCTCCTCGCTCGCGAAGCGCAAGCCGCAGCCGGTCCCGCGCCGTGAACAGGCGCGACTTGACGGTCCGGACGGGGATCTCCAGCACCTCGGCGATCTCCTCGTAGGAGAAGGACGCGAAGTGCTTGAGCACCACCACGGCCCGATCGTCGGGCTTCAGGCGCATCAGGGCCCTCCCGACGAGATCCTGCGCCTCCGTGGTACGATCGGCTGTGGCTCCCGGCGCCGGGACCGGGAACCCGGCCTCCAGCGTCACCGTCCCCTTCCGGCGCTTGAGCGTATTCAGCGATTCGTTCACCGTCATGCGATAGACCCAGCTGAAGAACCTGTACCTCGGGTCGTAGGTCCGAAGCTTGAGGAACGCGTTGAGGAACACCGTCTGCGTGACGTCCTCCGCGTCCTCCACGTTGCCGAGCATCCGCAGCGCGACGTTGAACAGGCGTTTCTGGTAGCGATCCACGAGACCGCTGGCCGCGTCCCGCTGCCCCGCCAGGTACCGCCTGACGAGGGCGCGGTCCTGTTCGTCCGCTGCAACTGGTGTCTCTATCAATTACAATCCAGACCGCCAAAGGTTGGACGAGCCCCTCCGGTCGGCGGCGCCCCGGGGTCCTGCCGGCCGGATTTCCGATGGTAACGTGCATCCCGGAACATGCCCCGGCAAATGCCTGGGGAGGGCGGCGACCCAGCGGCGGCCCGCGGCGCCCCCGCGCGGACGCTGGGGGGGCGGCCATATTACGGCGTCGGCGGTTTCGGGCAGCGGTGTCCCGGAGGACGAGATGCGGCCAGGCTTCCGCATGACGATTGGTGCCGATCGTGGCGAGATTGCCAGGGTCAACGCGGCGTTCGCCGAGTTCGCGGACGCGCACGCGTTGCCCGCCTCGGTCCGGCGCAGCATGCACGTGGCCCTGGACGAGCTCCTGAGCAATGCCATGGTGCACGGATTCGCGGGCCGGGAAGGCGGTGAAGTGACGGTCGAGGCGGTGCTGCGCCCGGATCGGGTGTGCGTCACCCTCACCGACGACGGCCGGCCGTTCGATCCGTTCGGCATGGCTGCCCCCGACACGGCGCTCCCCGTGGCGGAGCGGGGGATCGGCGGGCTCGGCATCCACCTGGTCCGGCGTATCATGGACGAGGTCAGCTATCACCGCCGGGCGGATCGCAACGTCGTGGTCCTGATCAAGCGCCTCACGCCGGGATGACGGCAGGGCAACGGAGAGGAAATCCGATGGATATCGCCACGCGCACGCAGAACGACGTCACCATCGTCACGTTCCGGGGGAGTCTCGACAGCAAGACGTCGCCGCAGGCGCAGCAGGCACTCGACGGGATCTGCGCGGCCGGCACGCGGAAGCTGCTCGTTGACTTCACGGCGCTCGACTACATCAGCAGCGCCGGCCTGCGGGTCCTGCTGGCCACGACCAAGCGGCTGAAGGGGGCGGGCGGTGCGCTGCGCCTGTTCGGCCTGAACGAGACGGTGCGGGAGGTGTTCGACATCTCGGGGTTCTCCACGATCTTCGCCGTGTGCGCCACGGAGGCCGACGCACTCAGGAAGTTCTAGCCGTTGGTGGTGAAGGGGGTGTTCGCTGGAGACGGTAGAGGGGGTGCTGCGATGGATTGATGTCGGTGCCGGGCCGAGCGTACCTTAGGTTGGGGACCGGTTTCAGCCAGGAGCCAGCCGTGCCGGTCACCGCCAAGCTGTCCCGGAAGTTCTACGAGGTGTTCGGGGACGAGATCGCCAACGAGCTGGTGGAGTGGTTCAATCTGGTGGATGCCACGTACCGGTGGGAGCTGCGCGAGATCAACGAGCTGAATTACCAGCGGTTCGAGGCCAAGCTCGCACAGCGCCTGGCCGAGTTCGGGGCGGAGCTGCGTACCGAGTTTCGCACGGACATGGGGAAGCTGCGCGGCGAGCTGGAGAAGCACCGAACCGAGATGGAGAAGCTGCGCGCCGACCTCACCACGGGGCTGGCCGGCCAGCGTGCCGAACTGCTGCGCTGGATGTTTCTGTTCTGGATTGGGACCGTAGGGCCCCTCCTGCTGGCCTCCCTGCTGTAAACGGTTCAAACCGGCCGGTGCCGGGATGACGGCCCCGCGGTTCAGCTCCGGGGCGGGACCCGCGCCAGTTTCACGAACTCCCCCTCGCAGCCGATCCCCATCAGCTGGCGGCGCCAGTGGCCCGCCGCTTCCCGGTCGAGGGCCCGGGAGTGCGCCGCGGGATTCCGCAGCTCTGCCGCGGCGCCGAGGATTGTGGGGAGTGAACCTGCGGGACGGCGGCGCCCTCGATCTCGTTGTGCATCCGACGGATCCCGACCGCTCCTGCTTCCCGGGCCCGCGGTCGTTGCGCACCACCGAAAGCGTCCATAAATTGTGTCTAGACGCTAATAATGGACATATAACCATGGCCGCCAAGACGATCGGCGCCGCCCAGTTCAAGCAGCAGTGCCTGGCCCTGCTCGACACCGTGGGACCGGAGGGGCTCGTGATCACCAAGCACGGCAAGCCGGTTGCCAAGCTGATCCCGGTGGGGGCCGGGTCCGCGGACCTGCTCGGCGCGCTCGAGGGCAAGCTCGAGATCACCGGGGACATTCTGTCCACCGGTGCCCTGGCATGCTGAATCTTGACACGCACGTGCTGCTGCACGCGCTGGGCGGCCGGCTGACCGCGGAGGAGCGCGCGTTACTCGCGGGGGAGGTGTGGGGGATCTCGGCCATCGTCCTGTGGGAGATCGGCAAGCTCCGGCAGTTGGGCCGCATCGCGCTCGACCTGGAGGACGCGGACGTCACGCGCGTGTTGTCGCGGATTCACGTCTGGCCGCTCACGTGGGACGTGTGCCGCGAGAGCTGCCGCCTGGACGTGCGGGGCGATCCGGCCGACGAGCTGATCGGCGCCACCAGCATCGTGCATGGAGCCCCGCTCGTGACCCGGGACCGGGGACTCCGGCGGTCGAAGCGGATACCGTTTCCTGGCTAGCGTGGGTGGCGCGGCCAGCCCATTGCCCCGCGCCGCGAGAGCATGGCGACGTCCTGCTCGGTGAACGCGTATGGGCGGTACCGCCGGCCGCCCCAGGATCTCGAGATCACGGATGGTGATCTCAAGATCTGGAGTTCGCTGGGCGTCAGTTGGAACATGAAGTCGGCCGGAAAGCGCGCGATGTTCCGGCGCACGGCCTGCACCAGCGCGCGAGTTTCGACCCCGTCCAGGCCGGCGAGATCGACGTCGAGCATCACCCGCTCGCCGCGAATTGAGCTGGACATCCGGCGTCCCAATGGGTGCGGCGAACTCGGTGAAGTCCACCGCCTGAGGTTGAGCACCCGCGCGGCTTTCGTTCACCCGTCGCCGTTCTTGCGGCCGCCGCCAAGTGGGCGCGCTACCCGCGGCGCCGCGATCGTGCGGTAGTGTCTCTGATCGCGGGTGGCGCGATAGCCGGCCGTCTGGAGCGCGGCGGTGCAGAGGCGGAGCGCGGCGTTGTCGGCAATCGCGAAGCGCCAGGACGGCGACAGGTCCTTCTTGGCATCCGTCACGTCGCGCGGTTGGCGTGAGGGGTGGGTTGACAGAACGGGTTGGAGGCGGCATTCTTGATTCGTGAATCAAGTATATAGTTTGTATCAAAGGTGATACAATGCCGACTGCAAGCCCATTGAAGCCACTCGACGTCGTCGTGGCGCTCCGCCTCGCGGATGCCGCCGGGGCGACGTACGAGGAGCTTGCGCGGGCCCTTGGCGTGAGCCCCAGCATGGCGCACGGGTCCGTGCGGCGCCTCCGCCATGCCGGCCTGGTCCGGCCCGACAGCCGCGCCGTCAACCGGCTGGCCTTGCTCGAGTTCCTCGAGCACGGCGTGCGCTACGCGTTCCCCGCGCGTCCGGGGAGCACGGTCCGAGGCGTACCCACGGCCCATGCGGCGCCGCCGCTGGCCGACCGCATCGTCGCCGAGGATGCGCTGGTCTGGCCGGCCGCCACCGGTGCCGTCCGGGGGCGGGCCGTGGTGCCGCTGTATCCGCGCGCCGTGGAGCTGCCGGAGCGGTCGCCCGGGCTCTACGAGAGCGTGGCCCTCGTGGATGCCATCCGGGTGGGCCGTGCCCGGGAACGCCGGCTCGCCGTGGACCAGCTTCGTCGGCGGCTCACGGGCATGGCGGCGTGATCCCGCCGGCCAGCCCCGTGCTCGCGCGCCTCGCGGCGGTGGCGGCGGAGCTGGGCGACCTTGTGGACCAGGTGGTGTTCATCGGCGGGGCCATCGCCCCGCTGCTCCAGACCGACCCGCCGTTTCCGCGCGCGCGGGTGACGTCGGACGTGGACCGGGTCGTGGCGTCACAGCGGTATGGCGACCTCGACGCCCTGGCCGCGCGGCTCCGTGCCCGGGGCTTCCGGCAGGACCCACACGCCGCGCACCTGCATCGCTGGACGAGCCCGAGCGGCATTCCGGTTGATCTCGTGCCCGCCGGCGCGCATCCCGGCGGCAGCGGCCACCCGTGGGATGCCGTTGCGCTGGATACGTCCCGCCGCGCCACGCTCGGCGGCGATGTCGTCATCCGGCACGCGAGCGCGCCGGCGTTCCTGGCACAGAAGTGGGCGGCGCATCACGACCGCGGCCGGGAGCATCCGCTCGACAGTCATGACCTCGAGGACGTGCTGGCGCTGCTCGCGTCGCGTCCCGGGATCGCCGACGAGGTGGCCGCCGCGCCACCGGAGGTGCGGGCGTACCTGGCGGCGGAGGCGCGG
>DASWKB010000036.1:0-1502 GCA_036396895.1 bacterium
CCGCTGCGCCACTGGTCCACGCGCACGCGTTCCTCGTCGAGCGTGAGCAGCAGGGCGCCGGTATCGCCGGGTATCATCTTGCTGGGCTGCAGGTTGACGTCGGTCAGGTCGGTCCGGTCGCTGCGCCAGAGCACCTGGAATACTTTCGACTCGTGCTCGCTGCCCTTCAGCACCGTGTTAAAGATCGGCCGCACACAGGTTTTTAGCGCGGCCGACAGGCAGCGTTCCACGGCGTCGGTGGTGAGGATCTGCTCTGCTGTCGCCGCCGCCCTCAGGTAGGCGGCGACGTTCACGGTGTCGCCGAACACGTCGTTGTTCTCGACCAGCACCGGGCCGCAGTGGAGGCCGATGTGGATGGAGACCGGGTAATTGCCGGGCTTGGTCGCGCTCACCTGCGCCTGCATGTCGCTCGCGGCGAGCACCGCGCGATCGGCGTCCGGAAAGACGCACATCACCTCGTCGCCGATGGTCTTCACCAGCCGCCCGTCGTAGCGCGCCAGCACGCCGTTCACCACATCAAGGCAGGCATTGACGATGTTGCGGGCGGCGCCGTCCCCGAGCTTCTGGTAAAGGCTGGTGCTGTCGCTGATGTCAGCGAACATAACCGCGAGGTTGTGCTTCTGGCGTGTCATGCGCCGCGATTATATCGCGGCCCGCGGCAATACCTTGTGACGGGTGACCGGTCAAGGGCTCACGCTGCGCTCACGCATGACCCCCGGTGCAAAGCGTGTCGCATGTCACGAATCACCCGCGGCGGGGGGTGCGCCCACCGTCCCTGGCGAGCGGGATCGTAAGGATTGCGGGCGTCGAGGGTTTGCCTTCCGCCTACTGCCTTCCGCCTTGGCTCAGGCGGCGCCCACCATCTCGCCGGGATCCTCCAGCTCCGAGAACCGCACCGGCAGGATTTCACGCGCGGAAAGGCTCCCGGTGGCGGACTTCTCCACCAGCATCAGGGTCTGCTTGTCGGGGATGCCGGTCGGGATCACCATGCGCCCACCCGGCTTGAGCTGGGCGAGCAGCGGCGTCGGGATGAGATCGGAGGCCGCCGTCACCATGATCCGGTCGTAGGGCGCGTGTTGCGGCAAGCCGTAGTAGCCGTTCGTGACCGCGACTTCCACGTTCTCGTAGCCAAGGCGCTTCAGGCGCCGTTCCGCGCCGCGCGCGAGCTCCTCGATGATATCCACCGTGTAGACGCGCTTAGTAAGCTGGGCCAGGATCGCAGCCTGGTAACCGGCTCCGGCACCGATCTCCAGCACGATATCATCCGCCTCCGGAGCCAGGAGATCGGTCATGAGCGCGACGATGAACGGCTGCGATACCGTCTTCTCGTAGCCGATCGGCAGCGGGCGGTTGAGGTAGGCAAAAGGCTGCAGCTCCACCGGCACGAACTCGTGGCGCGGCATGCTTGCGATCACGCGCATCACCCGTTCGCTGAAGGCGGCGCGGCCGGTGTGGCCGACGGTGAGCGCGGCCTCCGCCACGATCTCGGCGATCATCTGCTG
>DASWKB010000037.1:0-2117 GCA_036396895.1 bacterium
GCTCGGCGTCGCGCACCAAGCGCAGCACCTCGGCCACGTCGCCGGCCTGGCCGGTCGGGCTATTGGGATGGCAGAGAAAAATCGCGTCGATCGTCTTCCGGCCCGTGTGACCGCGCCTGAGCCGCTGCCGGGCCCTCTCCAATGGAGGCCGAAAGTCGTCGCTCCGCTTCGCCAGGAGCAGGCTTACCCGGCCGCCGGCACGCTCCACCGCCTTGGCGTACTCCGAGAAGGTCGGACCGATGACCAGCGCCCTCCGGATCGCGAGCGCGCGGGGAAGCAGATGGATCAACTCGGTCGACCCGTTGCCCACCACGATTTGTTCAGGCGGCAGCTTCCAGCGCGCCGCGAGGGCCCGCCGCAGGGCCCAGCAGTCCGGGTCGGGATAATGGGCCAGCCCGGGGAGTCCCCCGGCGATCGCGGAGAGGGCCCGTGGCGACGGGCCCAGCGGGTTGATGCTCGCGCTGAAATCAAGCAGCGCCCAGACCGGCTGCCGCAGCTCACGCGCCGCGGCGTAGACGTTGCCGCCATGACCGTTCCCGGATTTCACGGCCACAGCAGCGTCACGGACAAGGCGATCATCAGGACATACGCCGTCGTCACGACCGCCTGCGCCCGAAGGATGTGGTGTGGCGCCAGCGGGTCGCCCGCGTCCCCGAGCAGCGGCCGATCGTTCGGGATCCCGTCGTAATAATTGATGCCCCCGAGTTGAACGCCCAGTGCACCCGCCATGGCCGCCTCCGGCCTGCCGCTGTTGGGACTGGGGTGTTTCATCCCATCGCGCCACAAGGCGCCCCATGCCCGACGAGCCATCATGAAACGCCCCGAGGCCGGCCAGGCGGTAAGCACGAACAGCACCGACGTGATGCGGCCCGGTACCCAGTTCGCCACATCGTCGAGTCTCGCCGATGCCCACCCGAAATCCCGATAGCGCTCGTTCCGGTGCCCCACCATCGAATCCAGGGTGTTGATCGCTTTAAACGCCAGCGCCAGCGGGGCCCCGCCCAGCAGGAGGAACAAGAAAGGCGCGATGACGCCGTCCGAGGCGCTCTCGGCCATCGATTCAACCGTCGCCCGCACGACTTCCCCCTCCGTGAGCGCGTCCGCATCGCGGCCGACGATGCGTGCCACCGCCTGCCGCGCTTCCCGCAGATCTCCCGCCCCGAGCGCCTTCGACACGGCGCCGGTATGATCCATGAGATCGCGCCAGGCTAACGTGGCCGCGGCCAGCCCCACCTCGACCGCCCGGCCTATCCAGCCATGCACCTCATTCGCCAGCAGGATCAGCAGCCAGGCAGCCGCGCCGGACAGCAGCGGGAGTCCGATCGCGAGGACACTTCCCGCCCACCGGAGTCCCCGCGGGCCGCGGCAGACCATCCTCGCACGCCCCTCATACCACACCACGGCACGCCCCATCAGGCGGACCGGATGCGGCCATGCACGCGGGTCGCCGATCGCGGCATCGAACACGCAGGCGAGCGCGAGATCCACGGCAGTCATGGCAAAAGGGTCAGCAGCGGCGCGGCGAGGAGGAACGAGACTTCGACGACTTCATTCGTGGCACCGAGCGTGTCGCCCGTCACACCGCCGAACGATCGCCGGTAGAATGCGGTCATCAATCGGGTGAGGCACAGCCCGATCGCCACGACCGCGATCGCTCCCGTCATCCCGAACCCCCAAACCAGAACGCCCCCGACGAGGACCGTCGCGCTCAACACGTGCGTCCCCGAGAGGTGCAGCAGGAACGGAGCCGCCAGGCCCCCGCCGGGCCTGGCATACGAAGCCCCCCAGGCCCCCATCACCATCGCCCATCGCCCGAGAGCGGGCAGACAGAGGATCACCGGAAATCGAATGGACTCGGGCAGCGAGACCAGCGCCGCGTAGCGCAGGAGCAGCGACACGAACAGTCCGGTGGCGCCGATCGCCCCGATTCTGGGATCGCGCATGATCGCCAGCCGGTCAACCGGCGTCCGCCCGCCCGCAAGCCCGTCAAGCGTATCAGCCAACCCGTCCTGATGCAGACCTCGCGTCAGCCCGATCAGCAGCGCTATCACCAACGCGCTCGCCACCTCCCGGGAGAACCAGGCGGCCAGCAAAAAGTCGGCTCCGGCTGCCAGACC
>DASWKB010000038.1:0-77712 GCA_036396895.1 bacterium
CCCATCTCAGTCTTGGTGGACTCACGCCTGTTCAACGACGCCAGGCCTACTTTAAACTGTCACCGATGTCTTGAAACAACACAGGTAGAAGGTAGAAAAAACAATACTCACGTGTTCTTGTTCCATCTTCCATCATCCACCTTCTACCTTCTAGCTACTCATGGTTATCCTCACGCCGCACCCACGCCGCGCCTCGCCCCATGCCCCAGCGTTGACGGACAGACGGAATAGACGGAACTGACGGAACAGACGAAATTATGGTAAGGTACCGCGTCTCGAGGTGAGGAAGACGACGCTGATGCCGACACCCTCAACGCGCTCCACATCGTCTCGCGAGCCCGCCGGCCCTCCGCCGGCGCGCGAGGTCCCCGTGACCGACACGCACTTCGGCGTGCCGGTCACCGATCCGTTCCGGTGGATGGAGGACTGGAAGAGCGCGGCCGCGCAGGAGTGGCTGAAGGCGCAGGCGGCCTACGCCCGTCGCGTGCTGGATGCGCTGCCCGCGCGGCGCGGGCTGCTTGCGCGCATCGCGGAGCTGGGCGACGCGAGCCCGACGCTCGGCAACTTCCAGGTTGCGGGCGGCCGCGTCTTCTCCCTCAGGCGCGATCCCGGCGAGCGCACGCCGAAGCTGGTGATGCGGCCCGAGGCCCGCGCGCCCGAGCGGACGCTCATCGATCCCAACCTCGAGAACGGTCCGGAGCACGTCTCGATCGACTGGTTCAGCGCGGCGGACGACGGCCGTCACGTCGCGTATGGCATTTCGCCGGGCGGCTCCGAGGACAGCGTGCTGCACGTGGTCGAGTCCGACACGGGCGAGGCGCTGGACGTGGCCATCACGCGCACGCAATGGGGGGGCGTGTCCTGGCTGCCTGACCACCGATCGTTCACGTATTTCCGGTTTCCGGAGCGCCCCGCCGGCTCTCCCCCAACCGACAAGTATCTGGACGGCCGCACGCACCTGCACCGGCTTGGCGGCGATCCGGAGCAGGACCCGGTCGTGTTCGCCCGGGGCGCCCATCCGGGCGTCGAGATCGCCCGGAGCGATTTCCCCATGCTCGCCTGCTCCGCGATCAGCCCCTGGATGCTCGGGCTCATCGTGCACGGGGTGCAGAACGAACTGACGGTGTACGCCGCGCCGCGCGAGTCGCTCGCCGGAGCGGCCGAACGGATCCCCTGGCGGAAAATCGCGGACGTCGACGACGGCGTCGTAGGCCTGGCGCTCAACGGCGACACGGCGTTTCTGCAGACGCACCGCGGCGCGCCCCGCTACCAGGTGCAGGCCGTCCGGCTGGACGCGTCCGGGCCGGGATCGCCCCGGGTGATCGTGCCGCCGGGCGAGCGCGTCATCCGGGCGATCCGCGTGGCGGGCTCGCACCTGCTGATTCAGGACCTCGAGGGCGGCCTCGGACGTCTGCGCCGCGTGGAGCTCTCCGGAGGCCAGATCAAACCCGTGTCGCTTCCCTTCGACGGCGCCATCCTGGAATGGGGCGGCGAAGAGGGCGCGGCGGAGACGCTGTTTCAGCTGACGTCCTGGACGGTTTCCCCGCGGGTCTTTCGCTACGACGCCGACGCCGATGCGCTCGAGGACACGGGCTGGCGTCCGCCCTCGCCCGTGGAGCCGCGCGACGTCGAGGCGCACGAAGTCCGGGTGCGGGCCGCCGACGGCGCGATGATCCCCCTCTCGATCATCCACCGTACGGGCTTGGCCCGCGACGGGTCGAACCCCACCCTGATCACCGGCTACGGGTCGTACGGCATCAGCCTGGACCCCGCCTTCTCACCGGCCATGCTGGCCTGGTACGAACGGGGCGGCATCTACGCGGTCGCGCACGTGCGCGGCGGCGGAGAGTACGGGCAGGAGTGGCATGACGCCGGTCGAGGCCCGAACAAGCTTCGCACCGTGGAGGACTTCCTCGCGTGCGCGGAGCACCTGATCGCGAAAGGCTACACCAGGCCGGGCCGGCTCGCCGCCTCCGGCACGAGCGCGGGCGGCATCACCGCCGGAGGTGCGCTCGTCAAGCGGCCGGAGCTCTGGGGGGCCGTCATCCTGCGCGTGGCGGATACGAACGCCCTGCGGAGCGAGCTGATGGAATCCGGGCCGGCGAACATCCCGGAATTCGGGACCGTCACGACCCGCGACGGCTTCCGGACGCTCCGGGCGATCGACGCCTACGATCAGGTCTCCAATGGCGCCGCCTACCCCGCCGTACTGATTACGACCGGCGTGAACGACCCCAGAGTCGCGCCCTGGCAGGGAATGAAGATGGCCGCCCGGCTCCAGCGGGCGAGCCGGTCAGGCAACCCGGTGCTCTTGCGCGTCGAGTTCTCGGCGGGACACGGGATGGGCTCAACCAAACTCCAGCGGGACGAGGAGCTGGCGGACCAGATGGCGTTCCTCTTCTGGCAGCTCACCGACCGCGCAACGCGAAACGCGTAGCGCGGGATAGCCCAGAAGCACAAAGGACGAAAGAGTCAGGACGACACCACAGAGGCGCAGAGAAAGAGGTGCAGGCCGGAGGCTGGAGGCTGGAACGGGGGTGTTCGCGAGAAGATGGAAGGTAGAAGGTAGAAAAAGCAAAACGACCATTTCGTTCCACCTTCTATCACCCACCTTCCATCTTCTACCTTCCACCCTCCACCTTCCACCTTCACGTACTGACGGCCTATGGACCATGGACTAATTAGGAACGGCGGCGGTGGTGGGCGTCCTCGTAGTTGAGCTTGATCTCGCGCATCGCCTCGCGCGGGTCGCGGCTGTAGCGCTGGCAGAATGCCGATACGGCGAGGATGTCCTTGAAGTTCCCGGACTCCTGCATGGCCTCCAGCACCCGGGAGCGCCGCCACAGCTCGTCGATGATCTGGGCCGAGCTGCGCCCGGATTCCGCCGCGAGGCGGTCGCGGAAGATGCTGTTGGACGAGGCCTCCTCGATCCGGCGGCGTTCGAGATGGTAGGTCCACACTGGCGAGAGGAGCACGACCTGCTTCTCCATGCCCGCGGTCTCGACCACTTCCGACACGATCCGCATCACTTTCCCGTCCACGTTCAGCTTCCTCAGGATGACGAAGGCGTCGATGAGCGTGAGCAGGATCGGCGGGACGTTCATCGGCTCGTTCTGCATGCGCAGGACGGTTTCCCGGCCAGAATAGGACGCGTGCAGCGTGCCCATGCAGTGCTTGCCGAGGTTCATCGCGGTCATGAGATCGCGGGCCTCTTCCCCCCGGACTTCTCCGACGAGCACCCGCTCCGGGCGCATCCGGAGGCTATTGATCACGAGCGCCGGGGTCTGCACGCGCCGGCAGCTCTCCAGGCGAGCGCAATTCTCAAGGCAGCTGGTGTTGAGCTCGAGGGTGTCCTCGATGATCACCACCCGGTCCGTGGAGGGCACGAAGCTGAGCAGGGCGTTGAGGAGCGTCGTCTTCCCGACCCCGGCCCCGCCCGAGATGATGATGTTCGCCGGCCGCACCCGGAGCCCTTCGATATAGAGCCACAGCTGCGCGCCCAGCTCGTACGTCAGCATGTCGTACGCGATCAGATCGAGGATCGTCAACGGGTGGGGCTTGCCGCGGGTGATGGTGATCTGGGGGCCGAACGGCGACTGCACGACGTTCACGCGCCCGCGGACGTTCACCAGTTCCACGTCGTTGATGGGGTCCACCTCGGCGCGGCCGGCGAACACGATCAGCTTCTTCGTGAACAGGAGCCACGCGCGGTAGGAGCTGAACTTCCGCTCCATCCGGACGAGCCCCTCCCCGCTCTTGTGCACGAAGATCGAGTCGGGGGAGTTGATCATGATGTCCTCGACCAGGGGATCGGCGAGGAACTCCTCGATGACCTCGTAGCTGAGGAAGTGCCGAAGGAAATCGTCGCGCGCGGCGTCACTCGGAAACACTGGCAGGCGGTCGCCGCCGGTGTGCGTGTACAGCCGGTGCAGCGCCACCTTGGCGATCTCCCAGCGCTCCGCTTCAGGCTGGATCAGCCCCAGGCGGCCCTTCACCTCATCGAGCAGGAGATCGGTCAGCTCGAGCCACGGGCCGTCGGCGTATTTCTCGCTCTCATCCATCAGCGCGCGGGCCTCCTCCGCTCCCCGCCATCTGATCCCTCACGTGGACCTCGAACCGGTTCTACGCTTCAGCGTCCGAGCTCGCGCGCGCGCCGCTCGGCCTGCGTCCGGCGGCGCCGGACGGCCTCCTGGGCGTCGTTCCGGGCTCGCTGAGCCCTCCGCTGCAGGAGAACCTGCCGGCGCTCCTCGGGCGAGCGGCCGACCGTGGCGAACCAATCGCCCACCCGCTCATGCCAGGCGCGCGACTCGCTGAATTGCTCGCTCAGTGTCCGCACTTGTGCGAATGCCGGTGAGGCGCCCACAAGGAGCGACGCCGCCAGCGCCAGCACCGCGGCGCGACGGGACGGCCCGACGCTCATGGCAGGCGCTCACCCAGGACGCGCGCCGCCTGGGTCTTGCGGTACCGGAGGAGCTGATCCCGCAACCCGGAGCGCGCCCCGGCCAGAATCGCCACTGCGAGCAGCGCGGCGTTCTTGGCGCCCGCGGAGCCGATGGCGAGCGTCCCGACCGGAATGCCGCCGGGCATCTGCACGGTGGACAGCAGCGAATCCAGCCCTTTGAGCGACCGGCTCTCGATGGGCACGCCGAGCACGGGCCGCACGGTGTGCGCCGCCACCACGCCGGCCAAGTGCGCGGCGCCGCCGGCGGCGGCGATGAAGACCTCCACCCCCCGCCCTTCCGCCGCTTTGATGTAGTCCACGAGCGGCCCCGGCGTGCGGTGGGCCGAGAGCACGCGCGACTCGTGGGGCACGCCGAACTCGTCCAGGAGCGCGTGCGTGTGCTGCATGGTCTCCCAGTCGGACTTGCTGCCCATCACGATGGCGACGAGCAGGCGGGCCGGGCGCGCGGATGTGCGTTTCGGCATGGCGGTCGGCTCCTCCTCTCTCACTCACCCGAACACACGTTGCGGATGATGGGTCGCGGGTGAGAACCTGTCCCGAAACCCGACACTCGATACCCGAGACACGCCACAGCCGTTCGACGGACGACCGATGATGGACGACGATGGCGCTGTTATGACGAGCGGCGGCGGGGCCGGCGCGCGCCGGCCGGTGTTGTCCGGCGGGCGCGCAGCGTGCGGCGGGAGGCGGCGCGGGCTCTCTTGAGCGCCGCGACGTCTTTGAGGAGCTCGGGAAGTTTGGAGAGCGCCACCGTCTCCCGCTTCGAGCGCGCAAGCGTCCGAGCCGGAAATCCCCAGACCACTTCCCCGTCCGGCAGATCGCCGATGATGATGCTGCCGCCGCCGGCCCGCACGCCCCGGCCGACCCGGACATGGTCGACCACGCCGACCTTGCCGCCCAGCGTCACGTAATCTTCCAGCACCACGCTGCCGGCGAGTCCCACCTGCCCGGCCATGATGACGTGACGGCCGATCTCGGCGTTATGCCCCACCTGCACCAGGTTATCGATCTTGGTCCCTTGCCGGACGACGGTGGAGCCGAGCGTCGCCCGGTCGATGCAGACGTTGCAGCCGATGTCGACGTCGTCCTCGATCACGACGTTGCCGACCTGCGGCACCTTCACGTACCGTCCGTCATGGAAGACGAAACCGAATCCGTCGCCGCCGATGACCGAGCCGCCGTGGATCGTGACCCGGCGTCCGATGCTTGAGCGCCGGCAGACGATCACGTTGGGGCCGAGGAGGCTCCCGTCCCCGACTGCGCTGTCGTCTCCGATCACGGCGCCGGCGCCGACGCGCGCGTGCTCGCCCAGGCGCACCCGGTCTCCGATGACGGCATACGGACCGACCGACACGCCGGCGCCGAGCTCGACGTAGGCGCCGATGACGGCGGTGTGGTGGATGCCGGGCGCCGGAGGCGCTTCGGGGTAAAACAGCTCAAGCGCGCGGGCAAAGGCGAGCTTGGGGTGCTCGAGGCTGATGGCGGCCTTGCCGCCGAGGTTCCCGATCCCGGGCGGCACGATCACCGCCGAGGCGCGCGACGCGCGGGCATGGGACGCCCGCGCCGCGTCGGCGATGAAGGTCACTTCGCCGGGCCCGGCCGCGTCGAGACTGTTCACGCCCCGGATGCGGACCGACCCATCGCCGCTGACGCGGCCCCCGAGTTCCCGGGCCAAGGATTGAACCGTATGCTCCATGTGGAAGGGGACGCGAGGCCCGCCGGCCTTCGGCCGGCCCACCCCGCCGTGTCGTGATTCTATCACACCCGAAAATTCGCTGATGCGAATTTTCGGGAATGGAAGCCGTGGGTCTTGCGCACGAGGGGTTCCCACGCGCCGGCCCGGACGAGCGTCGCCTCACCGAACTTGGCGTTGACGCGGTCGAGACACCGGTCCACCCTCTCCAGGCGCCGGTCGTCTTCCAGCAGGCTGAGCTGGCGCTCGGGGCCCGTCAGCTGCGCCACGCTCACGCCGAGCAGCCGGACCCGCTGCGGCAGGGGTTCGCAGTGCGCCGTGAACAGCGCCAGCGCCGAGCCGGCGATCCGAAGGCCGCTGTCGATGGGGACCGCCAGCGTCCGGTGCCGCACCAGCGTCGAGAAGTCGGTGTAGCGCACCGTCAGCCCGACCGTCCGGCCCTGCACCCCGTCCGCCCGCAGGCGGACCGCGACCTGTTCGGACAGCCGCAGGAGGAGGCTGCGGATGGTCGCGGGATCGCCGGTGTCGCGCGGCAGCGTGTAGGCGTGCCCCATCGACTTCGCCGGCGCCGTGACGCCGGATTCCGCGACGGGGCTCTCGTCCAGCCCCTGCCCCATCCGCTTCAGCGCGCGGCCCACGACGCCGAACACCGCCACCAGCTGGGCTTCGGAGGCGCGCCCGAGCTCCCCGCAGGTGAAGATCGCCAGATCATGGAGCGCGAGCGCAAGCTTCGGCCCGATGCCGCAGAGTTCCTCGACCGGCAGCGGCTCCAGCGTCCGGGCCACGCCCTCGCGCCGGATCCGGACCAGGCCGTCCGGCTTCTGCAGGTCGGAGGCCAGCTTCGCGATGAGCTTATTCGGTCCGATGCCGACCGAGCAGGTCAACCCGGACACGCCCAGAATGCGCGCCTTGAGGTGCCGCGCGGCGGCCTCGGCCACGCCGCCGAAGCGGCCGAGCGTGTGCGTCATGTCGAGGAACGCTTCGTCGATGGAGAACACCTCGACGTGGGGGGTGTAGCGCTCCATCGCCGCAAAGATCTCATGGGCGATCGAGACGTATTTGTCCGGATTGCCGCCTACGAGCACGATGGAGGGGCACAACCGCTTCGCCTCTCCGACCGGCATCCCGTTCTTGATGCCGTAGGCCTTCGCTTCGTAGGAGCAGGCGGCGACCACGGTGCGGGTCTTGGCGTTGCCGCACACCACGATGGGACGCCCGCGCAGCGCAGGGTCGCAGCGTTGCTCCACCGAAGCGAAGAACGCGTTCATGTCGACGTGGAAGACCGTGCGCTCAGGATTTGGACATGGGACATGGGACATGGGACATGGGACATGGGACATGTATATAGTAGACTATAGTCTAGCTATAATGACGACCGCCACGCAAGAGGAAAAGGCAGAATTCATCGCCTCTGGGGGCGACTCCGGGGGAGCGGCGTGCTTGTGCGCATGATCGCGTCGTGGACCGCCCGCGCGGCGAACTTGAGCAACCGGCCGGAAGCGCCACCCACACGGTACGTGCGGATGGCGTGCCTAAGCGCGTTCTCCCCCGCCTTGAGGGACGCCGCGGAGAGTTTCCGGGTCCGGGCGCTCCGGTACGCCACGTAGGCCACCAACGGCAGGTACTGTTGCGCCAGGCGCCGCTCAGCGCGCTGCGCCTCCCCCCGCCGCCCGCGGGTCCGGGCGCGCCTCGCCGACTTCAGTAAGCGCTCATCCGCCGTCAGTTTCGAGCGGGGAGTCGCGTGCGTGATGGCGAGTTCCAGTTCGCCGGCAGGAATCAGATGAAAGCCGACCCCGGCCACCGTGCCGTCCAGCAGGTCCCTCGCCGGATGCAGCACGCACAGCGGCGTCAGCGAGCCCCGCGTCCCCGATGGACGCAGGTGCTCGGCGGCCACCAAGACCTGCGCCTCGCGCGGCCGGCGCGACCCGACCGGATGCGCCTTGAGCAGCAGGGATTTCAGGCCGTCCAACGCGCCTGATTTCGCCAGCCGCCCGAATTCCTGCTTGAGGTCCCGAACAAACTTGGCGTACTGGCGCTCAGTCATCAGCGCTCCTAGCGGTAGTTTTCGAACTGCAACGCCAAGCCGAAGTCCGCGTTCTTCAGCGCCTGGATCACCGCCTGCAGATCGTCCAGCGACTTGCCCGAGACCCGGACGGCGTCGCCGTCGATCCTGGGCTGGACTTTGAGGCCGAGCGCCTTCACGGTCTTCACGATGTCCTTGGCTTTCTCCGACGGAATGCCTTCCTGCAGGGTGCCCCGCTGCTTCATGCCGCCGCTGGGGAGCTGCTCGGGCGCGTCCCAGCGCAGGGCTTTCATGGGCACGCCCCGTTTGGCCAGTTTCGTCTCCACGACGTCGAGGACGCTCTTCAGCTGCACGTGATGATCGGCCGCCAGATCCACCCGTTTGGCCGCCTCATCGAACTCGGCGGAGGCGCTGGTGCCGCGGAAATCAAACCGGGTCGCCAGCTCCTTCTGGGCCTGCTGCATCGCGTTCCGGAATTCCTGGAGATTGACTTTCGAGACCGCGTCGAAACTGTGCTCCTGCGCCATGGCGCGTCTCCTGCCGTCGCAACCGGTGACAACGAGACACGCCGCCATTGTAGCACACCGCCCGGCGGGGAGCGTCGTGCCCAGTGAGGAGTCGCGAGTGCAGCGTCTGTGAATTGCGGATTTCGGATTGCGGATTGCGGATTGAAAAGCTTGAGGGTTGGCGAGAGGCTGGAAGCTGGAGGCTGGAATGATCAGGGTTCCTCCAGATCGCGTAACGCGTAACAAGGTGGAAGGTAGAAGATAGAAGGTGGAATGAAATGGTCGTATTGCTTTTTCTACCTTCTACCTTCTTCCTTCTATCTTCTCATGGTCATTCTCACGCCGCACGCCGCGCCCCGGAGCGAGCGTCCTTCGGCTTCGCTCAGGACTTGCGCAGCGAGCGGAGTCCCGCGCGAGCGGAGCGAGCCGCGGGGCTCGTCCCGTCCTGGTTGCTGGTAGCCCGCGGTCAGCGGAGTTCGGGCGGGATCGCGCGCAGGTATTCATCAAGGCTGGTGAGCCCGTCCCGGACGTGCTGCCACGCGTTCTCGGCAAGGCTGGTCATGCCGCGCGCCATCGCCGACTGCCGGATCTGGAGTCCGGAGGCCCGTTTGGCCAACAGTCCGCGGACCGCGCTGTCGACGGCCAGCAGCTCGAACACTCCGGTGCGGCCCGCGTAGCCGGTCTGCCGGCAGGCCGGACACCCGAGGGCCCGCCAGACGCCGGCCGGTTCCGCGCCGCCCTTGCCGGCCGGGAGCCCGGCACGGGACAGCGCCGAGGCGTCCAGCTGCTGGTGCTCCCGGCATGCCGGACACACCCGGCGCAGAAGGCGCTGGGACACCATGCCGGCGAGCGTGGAGCACAGCAGGTACGGCTCGACGCCGAAATCCATGAGGCGGGTGACGGCGCTGGAGGCGTCTTTGGTGTGCATCCCGCCCAGCACCAGGTGGCCCGTCAGCGCCGCCCGGATCGCGGCGGAGGCGGTCTCGGGATCCGCGATGTCCTCGATCATGATCACGTCGGGATCGTGCCGGAGCGCGGCGCGGATCGCGGCCGCGTACGTCAAGCCCGCCTCGGATGCGAGCGGAATCTGGGTGACGTTGTCGAGCTCCCGGCCGTGGGTCTCTTCGACGGCGAGCACATGCCGCTGGCCGGAATTGAGATGCTCCAGCGCCGCGTACAGGGTCGTGGTCCTGCCGGAACCGCCGGGCCCCGTGACGAGCACCAACCCGGCCGCCGCGTCGATCAGCGATTGGAACGGCCGCAGCTGCGCGTCGGTCATGCCGAGACGGTCCAACGAGAGATCTTCGGACGGATCCTGGATGCGCACGGCGACGCTGTCCCCGCGCGGCGACGGGATGACGGACACGCGCAATTCGATTCGCCGTCCGCTCAGCACGCACGCCGCGCGGCCTTCCTGCGGGACGCGGCGCGGCCCCGCATCGAGGCCGGCCAGCAGCTTCAGTCTGGCCATGACCCCCGGCACCGCCGACAGCGCCTCGGCCGCCAGTGGAACGTCCGCCAGCAGACCGTCGATCCGCTCCCGCACCCGGCACCCGCGCGACCCCGCGGTCACGTGCACGTCGGTGGCGTGCGCGTCAAGCGCGTGAGCGATCAGGTCCTCCAAGAGGCGGGTTTCCGAGCGCGGCCTGGCGGCGTCCGGCCGCTCCGGGCCCGTGTGCCCGTTCGCTTTTGCGCGGGCGCTCCGCCGCCGCGTCACGCGCCCGGCAGCTGCTTCGGATTGGGAGCTGGCTTGCGGTTCCTGGCTCATGGCGTCCTCGATGCTCAGAGGGCTTCACGTCGCATAAGCACAGTATACCTGACCGGTCGCACGTCTTTGAGGGGCGGGGGGCGACGTGGATGTGGGAATGACCAAGTGTAGCGAGAAGGTAGAAGATGGAAAATGGAAGATGGAACGGGAACACGTGAGTATTGCTTTTTCTACCTTCTACCTTCCACCCTCCATCTTCCATCTTCCACCTTCTACATTCGATGGACGATGGACAATGGACGATTGACGGGTGACGTTAGCGGGGGAGTTTGGTGGCGAACTCCGCGAGGGCGTCGCCGTCTTCCTGGGACAATCCGGTAAAGGCCACGCCGTACTCGAAGCGAGGAGGCTCATCCGGCCGCATCTCGGCCCGCCAGACGATCAGGCCGTTCACCCGGTGCAGCGGCGTGTGCTCCAGGTCGAACTTCAGCTCGAGGCGCTGTTTGACGTCGAGGAGTTCATCCGTCAGAAACGCGACGCCGGTGGCGTTGAGATTCCGGATCCGGGCCAGGCTCCAGACCCCGTGCGCGTGCTCCGGTTTCCGGTAGAAGACGTGCCAGCTGCGCTCGAGCCGTTCCGCCCGGCGTCGCTCCCTGCCTCCTTCCTCGGCCATCCGCTCCCCTCCTGTCTCCTTCGCCTCACCCGCGGCTCACCCAGTAGACCTCGTCCGCGCCGGCCGTCCGATTCTCATACCGCGCCAGCACGAACAGGGCGTCCGAGAGCCGGTTCAGATAGGGCACTACGTGCGGCCCGATGGGCTCGCGGCTCCGCAGGGTCACAGCCCCCCGCTCCGCCCTGCGGCACACCGCCCGCGCCGCGTGCAGGCCGGCCGCTCCCGGAGTCCCGCCCGGCAGAATGAAATTCGAAAGCGGGCCCAGCGCTTCCGAGAGCCGGTCCATGAGCGCTTCGAGCGACCCGATGTGCGCCGGCGTGATCGCCGGCCCGGGCGCCTTGAGCTTTTCCTCCTCCGGCACGCAGAGATCCGCGCCGAGATGAAACAGCTCTTGCTGGATGCGCGCCACGGCATCCCGCACGGCGGGATGCAGCCCGGCCGCCTGCGCCGCTCCGAGCGCGGAGTTCAGCTCATCAACGTCGCCGTAGACCGCGACCCGGAGCGCGTCCTTGGGAACCCGGTGGCCGCGGCCCCCCAGCCCGGTCGTGCCGTCGTCTCCTGTACGAGTATACACGTTCGTAATTCTCGGCATGAACAGATCCTTGAAACTCCATTGCATTGATGACACGGATTGTCAATGGATTACACGGATTGAAGCAGAACAGGATTAAGACGCGGGGGCGTTTCGGCTATCATCCGTGTCATCCTCTTCGAAATCCGTGTCATCACATTGGTACTTCTCATTGTGCCGCGGTGCGGGTGCCCACGTCCGCGCCGCAGCGGGCGCAGGTGTACCCGTACAGATCGCCCGTCGGCAGCGCGAGCAGCAGGCGTTCCCGCGCCGGCATGGATCCCCCGCAGGTCCGGCAGAACAGGTGCGTCGCCCGGAGCGCCTGGAACTGCTCGGCCTGAGGCTGCGGCTCCTCCGCCACGCCCGCCCGGCGCAGCGCGTCCCGGCGGCACCCTTCGGAGCAGATGGGCGCGTCGGGATACTCCGATGAGGCGGAGAGGGACCGCCGGCACACCGGACACTGGATCATTCCGCGCTCCTGGCGCGCGCCGTCCCGACGGCGCCGGCTGAGTCCGCGACAAGCCCGGCGAGCATGCCGACAAACGCCGGGTGGGCGCGCACGGTCGGCACGCGCACCCACTCCAGGCCGATCTCGCGCGCGGCGCCGGAGGCTTCGATGTCCAGATCGAAGAGCACCTCCACATTCTCGCACAGGAACCCGATGGGCACCACCACCGCCCGCCTGATGCCTTCCGAGGGCATGCGCCGCAGGACGGTCTCCACATCGGGCTCCAGCCACGGCTCGCGCGGGTTGCCCGACCGGGATTGGTAGGCGACCTGCCAGCGGGAGGCGCCGACCGCCGCGGCGCACGCGCGCGCGGTGGAGGCGACGTCCTCGACGTAGCGGGCGCATCCCGGCATGGAGACCGGAATGGCATGCGCGCTGAACACGAGCGCCGTCCCGGCCTCGCTGATCCCGTCGCGTCCTCCGGCGTGCCGCGCCATCAGGTCGGCCTGAGCGGCGATGAAGTCCGGATGCGCGTGCCACCCCGGCAGAAACGCATAGCGCACCCTCTCGGCGCCCGCCTGCGCCTTCGCCCGGTCCACGTCATCCAGGTAGCGTTCGAAACTGGCCTCGCAGCGGTGCGGAGCCAGGACGAGGCCGAGGCCGCGCGAAAGGCCGGCGGCGTTGATCTCGCCGAGCGTCTCGCCGAGGAAGGGATGCCAGTTGCGCATGCCGACGTACACCGGCAGAGCGGCGCCGCGAGCCCGGAGCGCGTCGCGAAGCCGATCGATCAACTCCAGCGTCTCTGCGTTGTAGCGCGAGCAGCCGCCCACGATCCCGTAATGATGGGCGACCTCCGCCAACCGCGCCTCAGGGATGCGCGCCCCTCGCGCGACCTGCGCCAGGAACGGGGCGATCTCTTCCGGCCCGGTCGGGCCGCCGAATCCGACCGCCAGCACGTGATCGAACGTCCCCGTCATCGGCTCAACTCCACGGCTCCGGCGGCAGCCCAGAGCCGCTCGGCCGCCTGCTCGCCCTGCCGCACGCAGTCGGGCACGCCGATGCCGCGATACCCGTTGCCGGCCAGCGCGAGGCCCGGCACGCCCGCAAGCCGCCGATCGAGGTCCGCCATGCGCGACGGATGCCCCACCGCGTACTGCGGCATCGCCTCAGGATACCGGTGCACGGAGATCCACAACGGGGCCGAGCGCGAACCGATCAGTTCCGCGAGCTCCTTGACGACCATCGCCCCCAGCGCCTCCTCCCCGAGCGACGCGACGGGGCGATGCATCGCGCCACCGACGAACGCGCGCACGAGGACCGAGCCGGCCGGCGCCCGGTGAGGGAATTTCGTGCTGGCGAACGTGCAGCCGATGAGCGGCCGCCCTTCGACGGCGGGCACCACGAATCCGAATCCATCGAGCGCATGAAGTACGTCCGTCCGCCGGAACGCGACATTCACGGTCGCGACCGACTCGTACCGGATGCCGCCGATGAGCGCGGCCGCCTCCGGGAGCGCCTCCGCCAGCACCGCCGCCGCCTGCGGCGCCGGCAGCGCCACGCAGACGGCGTCCGCCTCGAGCGTCTCGCCGGGCGCCGCGCGCACGCTCCAGGATCCGCCCGGCTCAGGCCGTGCGACGGATCGCACCCGGCATCCGGCGCGCAGCCGCGCCCCCCGCTCGCGCAGCCGGCCGAGGAGCGCGCCGATGATCGACTCCATGCCTCCCCGCAGCGATACGAACAGACCGTACCGAGGCCCGCTGGCGCCGCGCATCGCGCCGTCGCGCGCCCGGACGCGCGCGCGCAGCGCCCGGATCAGGCTGCCGTGGCGCCGCTCCATCTCGGCGAGCTGCGGCAACGTCGCGCCGAGGCTGAGCCGGTCAGGATCCGCCGTGTAGATGCCGGAAATCATGGGCTGCGCGAGCCGCTCCAGCGCCTCGCGGCCGAACCGCCGACGGACGAAGCCGCCGACGCTCTCATCGTCCTCTCCGGACCGGGGCGGAATCCACCACTCCCCCGCCATGCGGAGCTTCGCCCGCCAGCCCACGAGATCCGTCCGGAACAGCGTGCTGAACCTGACCGGAAGGCCGAGATAGATCCCTTCCGGCACGGGGCTTAACCGCCCGCGGTGAACGATGAAACTCCGCCGGCAGTCCTGATTCGTCCCGATCAGCTCTCCCCCGAGGCCGAGCCGCTGGCAGAGCTCCAGCGCCCACGGCTTGTCGGCAATGAAGGCGTCGGGGCCCGCCTCGAGCAGGAAGCCCTCGCGCGCGGATGAGGCGATCACGCCTCCGAACCGAGCGCCCGCCTCCAGCAGGGTCAGATCGAGCCGCCGCCCATCCTCCCCGGCCAGCTCCAGGGCCCGGTGCGCGGCGGCCAGCCCGGACACGCCGCCGCCGATGACGATCAGGCGAAACCGGTCCCGGCTCATGACAACATCAGCGCCGGGAAAACTCGTGCACGGCGTCAACGAAGATTCTCGCGTGATCGGGCGGCGTGCCCGGCAGCACGCCGTGGCCGAGGTTCGCGATATGGCCCGGGAGGCCTCCCGCCCGGCTCAACAGCCGGCGCACGCGCGCGCGGATCGTCTCCGGCTCCGCGAACAGCGCGACCGGATCGAGGTTGCCCTGAATGCCGACGCCGGAGCCGATTTGACGCCAGGCCTCATCGAGCTCGATGCGGTGATCGACGCCGATCACGTCGCCGCCCGCCTCCCGCATGGCCGCCAGCAGCGTCGCCGTCTGGGTCCCGAACTGGATCACGGGGGTCCCCTGCGGCAGCGCGCGGATCACCGCCCGCGTGTGCGGCAGCACGAACTCGCGGTAGTCCGCCGGAGAGAGGCAGCCGACCCAGCTGTCGAAGAGCTGCACCGCGTCGGCGCCGGCTTCGATCTGCCCGATCAGGTATTTCGCGATGCCCCGGGAGAGCTTCTCCATCAGCGCGCGCCAGGCGCCGGGGTCCCGGTACATGAAGCGCTTGGTTTGGATGAAGGATCTGGACGTGCCGCCTTCGATGATGTAGGACGCGAGCGTGAACGGCGCGCCCGCGAAGCCGATCAGCGGCACGCGCGCGTCGAGCCCCGCGCGCGCCAGGCGCACGGCGTCGAACACGAATCCGAGCGATTCGCCGGGCTCGATCTCGCGGAGGCGGTCCACGCCCGCGGCGGTCACCGACGCGCCGCCGCCGATGACCGGCCCCTCCTCGGCCGTGTACTCGAGCTCCAGCCCCAGCGGCTCGACGATGAGCAGCAAATCGGAGAAGATGATGGCCGCGTCCACGCCGAGCGATTCCACGGCCGAAATGGTGACTTCCGCGGCGAGCTCCTTCGTCTTGCACAGCTCAAGGAACGAGACCGCGCTGCGCACGCGGCGATACTCCGGCAGATAGCGCCCCGCTTGGCGCATCAGCCACACGGGCGTCACGCCGGCGGCCTCGCCGCGGCAGGCGGCGAGAAAGGGCGAATCGCGCCGGGCCTCCATCGGGCGCCCTGCGGAGGGAACGGCGCCGGTGAACCGATGGAGCGGGCGGGCGCGCGCCTCGAGCAGTGCCACCGCCTGCGCCGCCAGCTCCGACACGAACAGGCCCATCTTCGAATGCGTGGGCTCGAAGTCGGCCCGGAGACCGCAGTCCTGCAGCGTTTCGCTGGTCGTCGGCCCGATCGAGGCGATGACCACGCGCCGGAGCGCCTCGCGGAAGGCCCCTTCCCGGCCGCACTCCCCGGCCAGGCGCAACAGATGGCGCACCTGGGCGGCGTTCGTGAACAGCGCGAACTGCACGCCGCCGCCGATCACCGCGTCGATCGCGCGCAGCACCGGAGCGGTGTCGTCGGGCAGCGCCCACCGGTACACGGGCACCCGCATCACCCGGGCGCCGCGGCGCTTCAGCGCCTCCAGCAGGCGTTCGTTCGAAACGCCGTACTCCTGCACGGCCACGAGCCGCCCCTCGAGGGGAACGCTGCGCTCGCTCTGCTCGAGGGCCTGCAGGATCTCCTGCCAGGTGTTGGGCTCGGGCACCGTCAGGGCGATCGCGATCCCCCGGTCCTTCAGCACCCGCAGCGGCTTCGGGCCGCGGGCCACGACGGTCACCTTCGAGAGCGCGGCGGCGATCCGGTCCCACGGGTCGCGCGACTCGAGCGTCTCCAGGAGCAGCCGGGTCCCGACGCCGGTCATGCACACGAGCACGTCCACCTCTCCTGCCAGCAGGCGCTCGCCGAAGGCGGCCGCCTCCGGCTGACGGCCGAGGGGCACCTCCTGCAGGGCGGGCGCGCTCAGGGGCATGCCGCCGTAGCGGGACACGCTTTTGGCCATCACGTCGGCCATCCGGCTTTCGAAGACGGCGACCGTGGTGCCCGCGAATCCCTGGGTTGTCGTCACTGTGTGCTGCATCGTGCCTCAGCGGTGTGTGCGATTTCGATGACTGGATGATGCCGAGTCTGGAGCAGGCGCGGTGCCAAATTCGGAATGCGGAATTCGGAATGCGGAATGACGTTCAAGCAGATCGATTCCGAATTCTCAATTCCCAATTCCGAATGTCACGTCGGACCATGGTCTCAACGCAGTTAAGGCTTGAGGTACTCCTCCCGATAGATGGTCACCAAGGAAAAGAACAGGGTCAGCACGACGGGGGCCAAGAAGACGCCGATCAGGCCGTAGGCGCGGATGCCGCCCAGGATGCCGAGAAACAGCAGGAGGTACGGCAGTTTGGTGCGCTCGCCGATGAGGGCCGGCTTGAGCAGGTTGTCCACCAGGCTGATGCCCGCCACGCCCAGCACAAACAGGATGCCGGCGCGGACGACCTCCTGCTGCACCAGCAGGTACACGACCAGCGGAAGCCACACCATGCTGGCGCCCGCCACCGGCAGCAGCGCCGCCAGGAACGTCAGCGCGCCGAACAGCACGGGAAACGGCACCCCGATCAGCCAAAAGATGATCCCGCTCAAGATCCCCTGCGCGATGCCCGTCAGCACCTGACCCCGGATGACCGCGGCGAGCGTCTCGTTGATCTGGCCGAACAGCGCCTGCTTCGTCTGGGCTCTGAGCGGCGTCACCTGATGGATGAAATCCACGATGCCGGGACCGTGCCTGAGGAACACGTAGAGCAGCGCGAACGTCAGGAGCGCCGAGAGTCCGGACAGCAGGAGATTGCGCGTCAGCAGGCCGGCCTGCCGGGCCGAGAAGTTCCCCATGCCCTTGACCGCCTCGAGGAGCCAATCGGCGAAGTTCGACTTGGCGGGGCCGAGCTCCGCCACCTGGCGCTGCAGCTGCTGGAAGAGCGGCATCTCCCGCACGCGCTCGACCACCTCCTCGAGATGCCCCTCCTGGACATAGGCGGCGACCTGCTGGTAAAACCCCGCGGCCTGGAACGCCAGTTTTGTGACTAACATCAGCACCGGCGGGACGAGCACCACCGCCAGGATCACCGTGACGGTGAGCGCCGCCAGCGGTTCGGTGAACCTGGCCCGCTCGATGAGCCGGCGCTGAAGCGGATAGCACGCGAACGCCAGGATGCCGGCCCACAGGATGGAATTGATGAACGGGGACAGCACCAGATACACCTGGTATACGATGAACGCCAGGAGGAGCAGGAAGAATCCGTTCAGGAGCCGGTCGCGGGGCATCGCCACTGATTTTACCACACCATCGCGGTTCCAAGCTGCGGGTTCCGCGTCAAAGGTTGGCGGCGAGGACCTGGGAATCCCGAGAGGCTGGAAGCTGGAGGCTGGAGGCTAGAATGAGTACGTGATCATTCTAAATGCGCCCACGATTGCATCTAAACATTGGGCGCATTTACCCTGAGCGAAGTCGAAGGGTACCCCCTCGACTCGCTTTGCTCGCTCGGGGTAAATGGAACCCATTCGAATGTTAACATGCAATGTGGGTTCCATTTAGCTCCCAGCCTCTCGCGTCCAACTTCTCATCGACTCGTTGCTCAGGAGGTCGGAGCGAAGTACGGGTTTGTCCCCGAGGCGTGGTCGGTGGTGTCGTAGATGTCCTTGATCTCCGGCAGCTGTTCGCGCAGCATGGCCTCGATCCCGTGCCGCAGGGTCACGTTGGCCATGCCGCAGCCGTGGCACCCGCCCCCCATGCGAAGGTACACGTTGCCCTCCCTAACGTCGGTGAGCTCGACGAACCCGCCGTGCTGGGCGATCGCCGGGTTGACCTTGGAGTCGAAGAGCTCCCGAATCCTGCGCATCAGCTCGAAGTCCGGCGCGCGCCGCGCCAAGAGCTGTTCGCTGACGGCCGGCTCCCCGCTCCCGAGGTGCGCGCGGATGACACCCGCGATCTGCGCGGCCGTGACGCGCCAGTCCTGCTCGTCATGCTTGGTGACCGTCAGGGTGTTCCCGGCGATCCGGACGCCGTGCACTTTGGCCTCCTGAAACAGCTTCTCGGCCAGCCCGGACCCCTTCGCCGACTCAGGATCCGTGAACGAGACGGACCCCTCGGCGAGCAGCGTCCGGTCGATGGTCAGCTTGCACACTTCCGGCTCAGACGGCTCGAGGTGAGCCTCGATCTTGATGGTCTGGTCCATGGATCGAACCTCCTTGGATGGAACGGCGGCGTGGCCTGCCTATTTACTATAGCATGTCGTCCCGTCGCCGAACACCCCTCCCCTTGCGACCCCCTTGAGTTTGGCGACCAGTAACCGGTCCTGTGCCGCCACGGAACTTCAGGCGTGTGCCGGCGCGGAAGAGCATGTTTGTGCATCTGTGCAGAACCCCGTTTGTGCCACGACGCCACCCTCAACAACGGAATGTTGGATAGATGCACATCGGCACAAGCGTGATGGTCCATGATGGCCCAAACGGCTGGTTTCGTGATGGGACAATCCTGCTCTCCCGATACAGCACAAGACTGACTCCGCACTCCCCACTCCACACTCCGCACTTGGCGCGACCGCTCGCGACGTGCCCCTCGCCCCATGCCCCCCGCCCCGACACGGCCCACGGTCCAGAGACGTCGCTACCAGGTGATCCCGGAACCGGTCGGCGTCCGCCAGACTCCCAGCAGCACTGGGAGGGTTCCCCCCCAAGCCAGCCGGCCGAAGCGGTCCACGGCGATGGCCGCCAGCCGTTTCCGGCGAAGCTCCCGGAGCATGCTCCGGAGCACGACTGCCGGCGAGCGTCCATCGCGCGCGCGTTCGGCGATCCGTACGGCCAGCGCGGCTTCGACGATATCCTCTCCCAGCCCGGTGCAGGACACGGCCACGTTGTCGCCGGCCCAGTTTCCGACAGGCATGCCGCTGTCGCTCACCCGCCCCGCGGACGCGCGCCGCTTGCCCCCGGTTGAGGTGGCTGCCGCCAGGCGGCCGGCGCGGTCGACGGCGACCGCCCCGACCGTGCCCGGCCCCTGAGGACGGATAGCCCGCCAGGCAACGGCGGGCCCCGCCGCCAAGCCCAGCCGGCGGGCGAACCTCGAAGCTTCCGGCCCAGCCAGGATCCTGTCGGAGCGTCCCAGCAGCGCTCGAGCCGCCCGAACGGGGTTCCGGACTCGCTCAATATTGAGGACACCCCCGAACCGGCTTGATTCGCCGTCCATGACCGAGGCGCTCATCCGGACCCGCCCGTCCCGCTGGGCGACCGACCCGGTCCCGGCATTGAACATCGGGTCGTCCTCCAGCCTGGACACGGCGTCCACCACGGCCGCAAGCGCCCCGGACCGCCGCAGGACGCGGTAGCCGTACTCGCAGATGCGCCTCAGGCGGCGCTCGGCCTCCCGCAGGCGCGCCGTGTCCGCCTGCGATCCGGCCCCCCCATGGATCACCAGCGCTGGGCGGCTCATTCCGCTTCCCATTCGACCCCTGCCCATGCTCATGTTATGTCCCCCTCCCCGCCCTTCCCCCACCGCACTGGGTGTCTGGGTGTCCCCAAGGTGACAGTCACCCAGGTGACTGTCACCTTGGGGACAGGCATGGGCGTGTGCGTGCTATCGACATGGATGGCTAACCACCGGCACTAACTGCTTGCATCCATGGAATTTTCGATTATACTACTAGGGCTGTTTTCCACCAGGAGGGATGCTGCATGAGACGGGCCGTGCGGCCGATTAGAATTGCCATCGTTGGCGTGGGAAATTGCGCCAGCTCTCTGTTGCAAGGCATCGCCTATTACGGGTCAAAGACTCCCGATGACGTCATCGGGCTCATGCACTGGGATCTCGGGGGCTACCATCCCGGCGATCTCCAGGTAGTCGCGGCGTTCGACATCGATCAGCGCAAGGTCGGGCTGGACGTCGCAACGGCCATCTTCCAGCCCCCGAACTGCACCGCCGTCTTCCACCGCGAGGTGCCTCCCTCCGGCGCCACCGTGTCCATGGGCCCGGTGCTGGATGGCTATTCGGAGCACATGCGGGGCTACGAGGCGGCCCAGACGTTCCTCCCCGCGGACGTGCCCGAACCGACCGCCAAGCAGGTCATCGCCTCGCTCAAGGCCTCCGGTGCGGAGATCATGCTGAACTATCTGCCCGTCGGTTCCGAGCAGGCCACCCGGTTCTACGCCGAATGCGCGCTGGAGTCCGGGGTCGCATTCATCAACAACATGCCGGTGTTCATCGCCAGCGACCCCGCCTGGGCGGGCCGGTTCGCCGAGCGGAACCTGCCGATCATCGGCGATGACATCAAGTCCCAGCTCGGCGCCACCATCACCCACCGGGCGCTCACGGACCTCTTCAAGAAGCGCGGCGTCAAGCTCGAACGGACCTACCAGCTCAATACGGGCGGCAACACCGACTTCCTCAATATGCTCAACCGAACCCGGCTCTCGTCCAAGAAGCGCTCGAAGACCGAAGCGGTGCAGGCGGTGGCGGCCGAGCGCCTGGACCCCAACAACATCCACATCGGACCCAGCGACTACGTGCCCTGGCAGAAGGATAACAAGGTCTGCTTCATTCGGATGGAAGGCAAGCTCTTCGGCGACATCCCGATGAACCTCGAACTGCGGCTGTCGGTCGAAGATTCGCCGAACTCGGCCGGGGTCGCCATTGACGCCGTCCGCTGCTGTCGGCTGGCGCTCGACGCCGGACAAGGCGGGAACCTGGCAGGCCCCTCGGCGTACTTCATGAAGCATCCCCCCGCGCAGTTCCCTGACGACGAAGCGTACCGGATGGTCGAGGACTTCATCCGCACCCACCAGCCGGCCTCCAAGCCGGCTCCGGCGGGAGGGCGCTACGCGGCCGCCGGCAGCGCCACCGACGGGAACGGCGCGCATTCCGTCGCGCGCATCGCGCGTAAAAAGTAACCCCACTTCCGTCGCTGTTCTACTGCGCCATGCGGATGCGATCCGCCCGCCGCTCCAGGTGCTCCGCTTTACCGACCTTTCCCGCTTTCCGCAACACGTCGGCGTAATTGTCCAGCAGGAACGCCACCTCGGGATGCGTCGGGCCGACCAGCTGTTCGTAGATATCGAGCGCGCGCTGGAAGAGCGCTTCCACCGTCGCCAATTCGCTTCCGCCGGTCTGGCGCGACAGCCCTTGCTGGCGCAAGGATTTGGCCGCCAGCTCCAGGATCTGATGATAGCGCTTGTATCTGGGGTCCTGGTTCGCGGGGCCGTCCCCGAGCTCGATCGGCGCCGCAAGCTGCACGGAGATCTCCCCGTCCGCCTCGGGCCCTCCGCCGGCCAGTGCCTGCTCCATGATGGCCAGCGCCCGCTGGAACATCCGCTCTGCCGCGTCCCGGTCGCCGCGCTGTTCGGTCACCCGGGCCAGGCGGCCCAGGATCCGGCCGACCTGGAGGTGCTCCGGTCCGCCGGACTGCTCGGCCACGTCGAGCGCGCGCGCGTACGCCTCTGAGGCTTCCTGGAGCCGCCCTTCGCCGCCGCGCAAGTCGCCGAGCTCGGTCAGGACGCGGGCGACTTCGGTATGCCGGTCGCCGAACTGGCGCTTCGTCAGGCGAAGCGCTTCCTCGAGCATCGCCCCCGCAGCCTCGATGTCGCCGCGCTCTCGCCGAACGGCCGCAAGCAGGCCGAGCAGCCGGGCGTCCTGCGCCTCGTCCCGGCGCGCGAGCGCGCGGTGTTCCCCGAGCAGGCGTTCTGCGCGCTCGATGAGCGGCGCCGCGGCCTCCAGCTCGCCGCGCGCCCGCTTGATCTCGGCCAGCTGGAGCAGCGCGCCCGCCAGCTGCGGCGCGCCCGAGGGTGCGGATGCCTGGAGAATGTCGGCCGCGCGCTGCCCGGCCGCCTCGGCTTCCTCGAACCGCTCCTGCGCGGCGTAGAGACTTGCCAGCTCGTTCAAGGGGCCGGCGGCGTCGGGATGCTCCGCGCCGAGGCGTCGCTCCACGCCGAGCAGCGCCCGGCGCAGATGGGCTTCCGCCTCTCTCCCCCGTCCCTGCAGACGGAGCGCCGAGCCCCAGGCGCTCCTGGCCCGCACCGTCTCCGCATGGTCAGGTCCGAGGCGCTCCTCGGCGGTCGCGGTCGCCTGCGCCGCCAGCGTCTCTGCCGAGAGCAGATCGCCCCGCGCGGCCGCCAGCTCCGCGAGCGCGCGCAACGCGCCGGCGACCCTGGGATGGTCCGGGCCGTAGCGCTTCGCCGCGAGTTCCCGCGCCCGCTCCAACGCCTCGTGCGCCTGATCGAACTCCCCCCGCGCGGCCGCGAGATCCGCCCTGACGCGCAGCAGCGCGTCCTCGGACGGATGGCCCTCCGGCAGCCGCCGGCGGGCGCGCTCAAGCGCCTCCTCCGCGTCGGCGTACCGGCCCTCGGCGAGCGCCACGCGGCTGATCCCGAGCCAGACGTCCGCCATCAGCGGATGCTCGGCGCTCCAGACACGCTCGATGATCTCGCGGCTCTGAGACAGGAACGCCCGCGCCGAGGCGAGGTCGGACTCCTCGAGCGCAAGCGACGCGGAAGCCACCAGAGACTCCGCCATCCTGGGATGCGTCGGTCCCCAGCGCTCCTCGATGAGCGCGCGCGCCTCGCGCAGCGCCTCCCGGGCCTGCGGATACGCGCCGGCGCGCGCCTGCCGCTCGCCCTCGAGCAGCAGGATGTGCGCCGCCGGAGCCGATCCGCCTGAGCTGGCGCGGTCTGTCAGCGCCAGCGCCCGCGCGAGCAGCTCACCGGCCGCTCCGAAATCGGCCGTCGCCGTCGCGTTCGCCGCCAGGAGTCCAAGCGTGTGCGCCAGCTCCGGGGCGTCCGGGCCGAGTTCGCCCTCCGTGAGCTCGAGGCTGCGGGCCGCGAAGACGCGGGACGCCTCGAACGCTCCGAGGCGAAGATGGACCCCGGCGAGCCGGTCGAGAGCGGCGGACACCAGCGGATCGGATTGCGCGTGCCGGATGTGGCTCTGAATGGCGAGGACGCGGTAGGAGGTCCGCTCGGCTTCGGGCAGCCGTCCGGCGGCCAGTTGGAGGTCTCCGAGCACGGACAGGGCCGCCGCCACGGACGGCGCATCCGGACCAGCGGCGCGCTCCGCGCCAGCCACGGCGCGCGCCGCCGCGGTCTCGGCCTCCGCGTACCGGCCGGACTGCCGCAGCGCCCGCGCGCGCTCGAGCAGCTCCGCGGCCGGCTGAGCCCCCTCGGCGCACTCGGCCCGCGGCACGAACGACGCCACGAAGAGTCCCACGGCCAGGAGCAGCCGGGCGGTGTTCACTCGGAACGGTGTCCCGGATGCGCGAGTTGCCGCAGCATCCACGCCACGACCGCAAGGCCCGCCGCGAACAAGACGAGAAACGCCGCCATGGGCCCCCACTGCGCCGAGACGCGCAGCTCCTCCGGCCGGAACACGTGCGCGAGTTCGATGGACTGCACCCATTGCCGGCTCACTGCGTTGGCGATCAACACGGCCGCCTGCGCCGCCGCCACGGGCCAGACGGCGACCGGACCGGCCGCCGCGCGTCGCATGAGCGCCCACACAAGGACCGGCAGCGCGGCGGACGCGGCCGAGGCCGCGAGCAGACCCGGCGTCCCGGCGATCGCGCCGGTCACGCGCGCCTCGAGCGTCCCGAACACGTACCAGGCGCCCATCGCGCCGAACCAGACCAGGCCCAGCCCGTGCAGCCGCGACGCGGCCCGCGCGGCCCAGCGCCGGTAGTCCTCGGACTCCCCGCGCGCCGCCGTCCGGGTCTCCACCAGAATGTACACCGCGGTCGTCATGATCGCCAAGCCGAACATCATCAGCCACCTGGGGAACAGCGTGGGATCCGCCAGGTTCAATCCCGTCCCGGTGACCGCGCCGGCGACGCTCGTCCGCTCATACAGCGCCAGCATCCTCGCCGGGTCGGCCATCAGGCTGAAGGCGTTCGAAAACACGAATCCGATCGCCAGGAACAGGCCGGCGCTCACGACCCCGGCCGCGCGGCCCAGCGGCGAGACCCGCCCGCCCCGCACCTGGCCGGCGTAGACATACACCCCGTAATACGCCGCCAGGAGCATGGGAATGACCGAGAACCAGAACCATCCCATCATGATGGTCGCGGGATAGAACACGGGATAGTACGCGACCTGGATGAACAGGAGCGGCACGATGCCGAAGTTGACGCCCAGCGCGATGAGGATCGGCATCGCGCTCGCGAGCCGCCGGCCCAGGCGCGCCGCGTGCGCGTGCCGGGTGAACGCGCACACCGCGACGAGCACCATCCCGGCGTACCAGACGTGCATCGGCACCATGTGGAGCACGAAGCCGAGCAGCTTGAAGCCGGCCAGAACCCAGTAGGGCGCCGGGCTGCCCGCCGGCGTCCCCGCCGCCAGCGGAAACGTCTCGGGCGTCATGCGCCCCCTCCCCGCGACTCCGCCCCCGGCAGGACCGGATGCGGCGACGCCAGCGTCTCCAGGTAGCGGCGCAGCGCCAGAGCCTCCTCCGGCCTCCCCGACCAGGGCGGCATGAAGAAATGATACCGGTCCAGATTCACGATGAGATGGTCCAGCATCCCGGGCGTCCAGCCGGGCAGCATTTCGCGCATGCCCGAATAGCCGCTCGCGGCGTGGCAGGAGCCGCAGTGGTGCATGAACACCGTCCGGCCGATGAGGCGCTGATCGGCCTCCGTCAGCGACGGGATGCGCGACTCATCGAGGCCGCCGCCGGAGACCAGCTGGGGCAGCCGCCCCGCAACGTACCGGCGCGTCCACACCCCCCCGTCGAGAAACCCGTCCCGCTTGAGGCGCGGCACCTCCGAGACGTAGATGTTGTGGCTGTACACCTCGCCGTAGATGACGAACGGCTTCCGGGCGGCCTCCCGCACGAATTCGGCCTGCCCGGTGACGATATAGCCGATGAGGAGCAGGAGCACGGCGAAGCCCGGGCTCACCCACTCGGGATGCCGGTAGGGGCCGAAGTAGAACATGAAGAACACGACCACGCTGAGCGCGAAGATCAGCGCGATCATGAGGTTCATCGCCGCGGCGCCGATGAGCGTCGCCTTCGCGCTCGCCGGCAGCGCCGCGTGCCACCAGAGGCCTCCCAGGGTGATGAGCACCGCCCCGGCCATCGCCGGCCGGGCCGAGCGGCGGGCGATCATCGCCCGCAGACCGGCCGGACCGTTCCAGAATGACGAATGGACATAGACATACAGCGTCGCCAACAGCAGCGAGGCGCCGGTGCGGGCGACGATCTGCGGCAGGGTCTGAGGGTTCGCCCAGCCCCGCCAGAAGTCGCCCTGCCAGTCGCCGGGGTTGAGCATGAACGCGGTGATGCCGGTGATGATCACGAGGCTCATCCAGGCCGAGCCGGCGTAGATCCAGGCCATCGCCTGGTGCGCGCGCGGGGTGAGCCGGTCCCACGCGTAGTAGAAGATGAAGGCCGAGACGATCTCGATGAGGAAGAAGACGTACTCCATCGCCCAGCCGAACACGAAGAGGTGGATGAGCATCTGGGTGGGGAGCGGAGAGGCGAGCCCGATGGTCCACCAGATGCCCACGCCCGTGATCGCCCCGTAGACGACGGTGAGCAGGATGAAGAACCACGCGTGCCGCCGGAGGTACGCCAGGTAGGCCGCGTTGCCGGTCCGGTAGGCGTGCCGGGTCTCCACCGCGAGGAACAACCCGCCGCCCACCGCGTAGAGCGCGACGTAGATGTGGAGCACCGCGACGGCCGCGATGAGCATGGGGGCGGTCAGGCCGGGCACGTACCAGAACGGGTAATGCATGGCTGCGCTCACTCCTTGATCGTCTAGCGTATCACCGGACCCAGCGGCCCGCCAGATGGCCGATGCCGTAGCCTGCGACCGCCGCGAGGCCCGCGATCCCGAGCATTTCGAGCCCGCTCATCCACCAGCGCGTCTTCACCATCCGCCCCTTGAACGCGCCGAAGAGGAAGAGCGCCGCCGCCGTGGCCAGCACGGACACGAGCATGGCCTCCCGCACCGTCCAGATGAGATACGGCGCCGCCGGCACGCATCCGCCGATCACGTAGGCTGTGCCCATCGTGAACGCGTTGCTCGCCGGCCGCTCGAGCGCCTCCGGGTAGATCCCGAGCTCCTTGTGCGCCATGTCCTCAAGGAGCAGGCGCTTGTCCGACAGGAGCCGCCGGGCGATGACGGCGATTTCCTCTTCCGTCCAGCCGCGGGCGCGGTACATCGCCACGAGCTCCCGCCGCTCGCCGGCCGGGTCGCGCTCGATCGCCTCTTCCTCCTCGCGGAGCAGCCGCGCCAGGTATTCGCGCTGCGCTTTGGAGGACAGGTAGGACCCGGCGGCCATCGAGAGCGATTCGACGACGATGATGACGCATCCCGCGATGATGACCGCGGCGGCGTCGCGGGTGCCCTCCGCGATGCCGGTCAGCGCGCCCAGCGTCGACACCAGACCGTCCTGGACGCCGAAGACCATCTCGCGCAGCCGCGCGCGGGCGCGCATGTCGGGCGCGCCGCGGCGCCTCGCGGCGACGCTTCGCCCGGACGGCGGGGCGGGCGCGCCGGGAAGCGCATGATGCTCCCCCGGCGACGCCTCGCCCCGAGGAGCGGGCGGCGCGGGCAGCGCCCCGTCCGGGCTCATGCGGAAGAACTCCGGCGCATCATGAGGTAATAGAGCACGGGAATCGCGGTGCGGGAGAGCAGCGTCGAGGCGACTTCGCCCGCCATGAGCGCGATCGCCAGCCCCTGGAAGATGGGATCGAACAGGACGCCCGCGCCGCCGCCCAGGAGGAGCGACGCAGCCACCATGACCAAGGCTCCCGCGCGCGCGCTCATCGACACGTCCGGTTGGCGAGCACGATCCCGGAAGATCTTCTGCAGATTGCGCACGCTCATGAGGCCCATCCGGTCAGTCCCGGCCATTCCCGCAGCCGGACCATCGGGCGCCCATCCGCGGAGGCGAACGCCGGGTCAGAGCCGGCCGCGCACGAGCTGCTGCGCGACCGCCGGGTCGGCGAGCGTCGTCGTGTCGCCCAGGTTGTCCACTTCACCGGCCGCCACTTTCCGGAGGATGCGCCGCATGATCTTGCCGGAGCGGGTCTTCGGCAGCGCGTCGGTGAACTGGATCTTCTCCGGCGTCGCGATGGGACCGATCACCGCACGCACGTGCGACATGAGCTTCTTGCGCAGCTCATCCGTGGGCTCGACGCCCTGCTTCAAGGTGACGTAGCAGTAGAGGCCCTGCCCCTTCACCTCATGCGGAAACCCGACCACCGCCGCTTCCGCGACCGTTTGGTGCGCCACCAGGGCGCTCTCGACCTCCGCCGTGCCGAGCCGGTGCCCCGAGATGTTGATGACGTCATCGATGCGGCCCATCAGCCAGTAGAAGCCGTCCGCGTCGACCCGGCAGCCGTCCCCGGTGAAGTACTTGCCCGGGAACATAGAGAAGTACACGTCCTTGATCCGCGTGTGCGCCGGATCGCCGTAGACGCCGCGGAGCATGCCGGGCCAGGGCTGCGTGATCACGAGCGAGCCGCCTTCGTTGACGGCGGCTTCCGTGCCGTCCTGCCGGAGCACCTGCGGGACCACGCCGAAAAACGGCTTTGTCGCGGATCCCGGCTTGGTCCCCAGCGCGCCCGGCAGCGGCGTGATCAGAATGCCCCCGGTCTCCGTCTGCCACCAGGTGTCCACGATCGGGCAGCGCGCCTTCCCGATGACCCGGTGGTACCACATCCACGCTTCCGGGTTGATCGGCTCGCCGACCGACCCCAGGATGCGCAGGCTGGAGAGGTCGTGTTTATTCGGCCACTCCTCCCCGAGCCGCATCAGGGCGCGGATCGCCGTCGGCGCCGTGTAGAACACCGTCACTTTATACTCCTCGACGATCTGCCAGAACCGGTCGGGCTCGGGGAACGTCGGAATGCCCTCGAACATGATCGCCGTCGCGCCGTTGGAGAGCGGCCCGTAGACGATGTAGGAGTGCCCCGTCACCCATCCGATGTCCGCCGTGCACCAGAACAGATCGTCATCGTGCACGTCGAAGATATACTTGAAGGTGACATGGACGAAGAGCAGGTAGCCCGCCGTCGTGTGGAGCACGCCCTTGGGCTTGCCGGTTGAGCCGCTCGTGTAGAGGATGAACAGCGGCGACTCCGCGTCCATCGGCTCAGGCGGGCACGGCCGGGCGGCCTCCGGACGCGCCATCTCCTCATGCCACCAGAGGTCGCGGCCGGCCGTCATGGCGCAGCTGCCGTCGCCCCGGCGGTATACGATCACGGTCTTCACGCTCGGGCAATCCGCGAGCGCCTCGTCCGCCTTCGCCTTCATGCCGAGGGATTTGCCCCCGTGCACCGCCGCATCCGTCGTCACCAGGAGCCGCGAGTTGCAGTCCTGCAGCCGGTCCCGCAGGGCGCTGGGGCTGAACGCCGAGAACACGACCGAATGGATGGCGCCGATTCTCGTGCAGGAGAGCATCGCGACCGCCAGCTCCGGGATCATCGGCATGAAGAGGGTCACCCGGTCCCCGCGCGTCACGCCGTGCGCCTTCAGGACGTTCGCGAACCGGCACACCTCGGCGTGCAGCTCTTCATACGTCAGGGTCCGCTTGTCCTTCGAGGATTCCCCCTGCCAGATGATGGCGGGCTTGGTCTTACGCGGCCCATCGAGATGACGGTCGAGGCAGTTGGCGCTCACGTTCAGCTGCGCGCCGTGGAAATACTCCACGTAGGGATGCTCGGTCTCGCCGATCGTGGACCAGTCGGAGCGTACGACCGCGTCCCAGCGCGTCATCCAGCTCAGGTGCTCCTCGGCCATCCGGCCCCAGAACGCCTCGGGCGACCGCACCGACTCTTCGTACATCATCCGGTATTCCTCTTCGCCCTTGATGAACGCGCCTTCCCGGACTTTCGCGGGAGGATCGAAGCGCCGCTCCTCCTGCAGCAACGACGAAATATCTTGCGCCATCGCATCCTCCTTCTCAGTATTCGCGAGAAGCTGGAGGTTGGAGGCTAGAAGCTCGAACATTCCAGCTTCCAGCATCCAGCTTCCAGCATCCAGCATCCAGCTTCCAGCTTCCGACCAGTGCCCTTGACCCGCGTGATGCGGTCTAGCAGATACGGGGCAGCTGCTCGCCGCTCAGCATATCAAGAATCCGGGAGGATCCGATGGCGCTTTTCAGCGAGACAAGGCCGGGGGTGTCGCCCGCCACCCGTCCGATTTCGACCGCCTGCTGCCCCAGCGGGTGCGCCCGCATCAGGGCCGCCGCCCGGGGAGCGTCCTGGGGCGCCACGAACGCGACGAACCGCCCTTCGTTGGCGACGTACAGCGGGTCGAGACCCAGCATCTCGCAGGCGCCGCGCACCTCCTCGCGAACCGGCACGGCCGCCTCATCGACCGCAAGCGGCACCCGCGCGCTCTGGGCAAGCTCCACCAGCGCGCTCGCGAGACCGCCGCGGGTGAGATCCCGCAGGCAGTGCACCTCGATCCCGGCCTCCACCAGCGCCGCGACGAGGCCGGCGAGCGGAGCCGAATCGCTCTCGATCGCGCTCTCGAACTCGAGCCCCTCGCGGACCGCCATGATCGCGATGCCGTGCCGGCCGATGTCTCCGCTCAGCAGCACCACGTCCCCCGGCCGGATGCGGTCGGGACCGATGACCACGCCGGGCGGCACAAGACCGAGCCCCGCGGTATTGAGGTAGATCCCGTCGCCTTTGCCCCGGTCCACGACCTTGGTGTCGCCGGTCACGATGTCGACTCCGGCCGAGGCGGACGCCTCCCGCATGGAGCGCACGACTTCCCACAAGGACGCCATCGGAAACCCCTCTTCCAGAATGAAGCCCACGGTGAGCGCGACGGGCTTCGCCCCGCACATCGCCAGGTCGTTGACCGTGCCGTGCACCGCGAGCGAGCCGATGTCACCGCCGGGAAATTTCCAGGGCCGCACGACATAGGAATCCGTCGTCAGCGCCACCCGCGTCCCGTTCACGCCGAGGACGGCGCCGTCGTGCAGCCGCTCCGGGCTGCCGCCGAAGGCGGGTACGAACACCCGCTCGATCAGCTGGCGCATCAGCTTGCCTCCACCCCCGTGCGCGAGCAGAATCTGCGGCGTCTCCGTGATCGGCAGCGGACACGCAAGCGACAGCGGGGGGCGCTCGCTCATCGCGCCTCCACCTTCGCCGCGACCCCCCGGTAGCGGTAATAGGCGGCGCAGGCCCCCTCGGATGAGACCATCGTCGCGCCCATCGGGCGCTCGGGCGTGCAGCGGGTGCCGAACGCGGGGCACTCCGTCGGCTTCTTCACGCCCTGCAGCACGAGCCCGCTCTCGCACTCGGCGGGCTCCTCCGTATGGCGGTCCGCTACGCCGAAGCGGCGCTCGGCGTCGTGCGCGTCGTACGGCGGCCGCAAGCCCAGGCCGCTTGCGGGGATGCTCCCGACGCCGCGCCACTTGCGGTCGACGACCGTGAAGACCTCCCGGATCAGCGCCTGCGCCGGACGGTTGCCCGCGCGCCGGACCGCGCGCGCATACTGGTTCTCGACCTCGGCGCGGCCCTCCTCGAGCTGGCGGACGCACAGGTACACGCCCTGGAGGATGTCGAGCGGCTCGAAGCCCGTCACGACGATCGGCACGCGGTAGCGCGCGGCCAGCGGGCCGTATTCGGCGGTGCCCATGATCGTGCAGACGTGTCCCGCGGCCAGGAATCCCTGCACCCGGTTCATGGGCGAGCTCAGGATCGCTTCCATGGCGGGCGGGACGAGCACGTGCGAGACGAGCAGAAAGAAATTCTGGAGGGTCGCCCGGTGCGCCTGATACACGGCCATGGCGGTGGCGGGCGCGGTCGTTTCGAACCCGACGGCGAAGAAGACGACCTCGCGGTCGGGATGCGCGGCCGCGAGCGCGACGGCGTCCATCGGCGAATAGACGACCCGGACGTCGCCGCCGCGCGCCTTCACGGCGAAGAGGTCCTCGCGGCTGCCGGGCACGCGCAGCATGTCTCCGAAGGAGCAGAAGATGACGCCCGGCGCCGCGGCGATCGCGAGCGCTTTGTCGATGAGCTCAAGGGGCGTCACGCACACGGGACAGCCGGGCCCGTGGATCAGCGTGAGCTCGGGCGGCAGGAGCTCGTCGATGCCGAACTTCACGATGGCGTGCGTCTGCCCTCCGCAGATCTCCATGATCGTCCAGGGGCGCCTCGTGCGATTCGCGATCAGCCGCGCGTAGCGGCGGGCGGCTTCGGCGTCGCGGTACTCATCGATGAATTTCATGGCGGCGGCGCCTCAAGTTCCGCGAGCTCGCCCATGCGCCGCAGGTAGTCGAAGACGACGGTCGCTTCCTGCTCGTCGACTTTGCTGATCGCGAACCCGACGTGCACGATCACGTAGTCCCCCACCCCGGCCTCGGGGACATAGGAGAGGTTGACGGGCTTGAGGACGCCGCCGAAGCTCACCTTTCCGGTCCGCGCGCCGGGCTCCTCCCGCTCGAGGCGCACGATTTGTCCGGGCACGCCGAGGCACATCACGTCCTCCGCTCGCTTCGGTCGGCGGCGAGAGCCTGGCCGAGCGACAGTCCGCCGTCATTCGGCGGAACGCGCTGATGCCAGTAGGGGCGAAATCCGGCATCGCGCAGGCGGCGCACCGCCCGCTCGGTCAGCCGGCGGTTCTGGAAGCACCCGCCGCTGAGCGCGACACGGCGCTCGCCGATCGCGGCGGCCGCCGCAAGGATATATTCTACCAAGGTCTCGTGCACGTTCGCCGCGATGATTCCCGCGTCCACGCCGCGCCGGCGGTCCTCGAGGAGCCCGCGCACCATCGGACCCCAGTCGATCACGATGGGCGAGTCCGCCCCTCCCGGCCGGCCCAGCCGCACAGGGTACGGCCCGGAGCCGTCCGCGCGCCCGGCCACGTCTTCCAGCAGCATCGCCGCCTGCGCTTCGAACGCCGCGACCTGCCGCAGCCCGATGAGCGCGGCGACGGCGTCGAAGAGCCGCCCGGCGCTCGAGGTGATCGGCGCGTGGATCCCGCGCCTCAGCATGACCCGCAGCACCTCCCGCTCCTTCGGTGTGAACGCGGCCAGCGCCGGCACCTCGCGGCGCGAAAACGCCCCCTCGCCGAAGAGCTCGTACAGCACGCCGAGCGCCGAGCGCCGCGGCTCCTTGACGGCCTGATCCCCGCCCGGGAGGCGGAACGTGCGCAAGTGCGCCGCGCGCTCGAACCCCCGGGCGCCGACGCGAAGGAATTCCCCTCCCCAGACCGTGCCATCGAGCCCGTACCCCGTGCCGTCCCAGGCGACGCCGAGGACCGGCGGCTCCAGGTCGTTCTCCGCCATGCAGCTGAGCACGTGCGCGTAGTGATGCTGCACCGCCACGACCGGGAGGCCCGTCTGCCCGGCATACTGGGTCGAGCGGTAATCCGGGTGGGCGTCGCAGGCGACCGCCTGAGGCCGCGCCTCGTGCAGGCGCGCGAGGTTCTCCGCGGCCTGCTGGAACGCGGCATACGCCTGCACGGTCTCGAGATCGCCCAGGTGCTGGCTGACGACCACGCCGGAGCCGACGGTGAGCGCGACGGTGTTCTTCAGGTGCCCGCCGACGGCGAGCACGGTCCGGACGGAGCGCCGCTTCAGCGGCACCGGCAGAGGGGCGTAGCCGCGCGCCCGGCGGATCAGAAGCTCGCGCTCGAGCACGACGCGCACGACGGAATCGTCCACGTGCCTGGCGATCGGCCGGTTGTGGACCAGAAAGAGGTCGGCAATGCCCTCCAGCCTGTCCAGCGCCTCGCTCTCGTCCGTGCAGATCGGCTCGTCCGAGAGGTTACCGCTGGTCGCCACGATGGGACCCGCGACCGCCTGAACGAGCAGGTGGTGCAGCGGCGTGTACGGGAGCATGACGCCCAGCGTCCGTTGCCCGGGGGCGAGGCTCTCCGCCAACGGGGACTCCTCAGGCCGGATCCGCTTCTCGAGCAGCACAATCGGGGCCTGGGGAGACGCGAGGAGGCGCTCCTCGATTTCCGATACGTCGCACTGCGCCCGCACCGCGCCGACCGAGCGCACCATCACCGCCAGCGGCTTCTCCTCGCGCCGCTTGCGCTCGCGCAGTTCCCGCACGGCGCCGTCATTGCGCGCGTCCGCGACCAGATGGAATCCGCCGAGCCCCTTGACCGCCACGATGCCGCCTGAGCGCACTGCCTCGGCCGCCGCCGCGAGCGCGGCGGCGTCCCTGGCCAGCACCGCGCCCGCCGGATCCCACAGCGCCAGACGGGGTCCGCAGGCCGGGCAGGCGTTCGGCTGGGCGTGGAACCGGCGGTCGGCCGGATCGTCGTATTCGCGGCGGCAGTCCGGGCAGAGCGTGAAGCGGCTCATCGTCGTGGCCGGCCGGTCGTAGGGCAGTGCGAGGATAATGCTGAACCGCGGCCCGCAGTTCGTGCAGTTGGTGAACGGATACCGGAAGCGGCGGTCGCGCGGATCGTCGAGCTCCCGACGGCAGTCCGCGCACGTCGCCAAATCTGGCAGGACGACGCCGGTCCGGGCGCCGCCCTGACCGCTTTGGCGGATGGCGAAACCGCGGAGCCCGGCCGCGTCCAGCCAGCGGACCTCCTCGCTGTACACCGCGGCCTGTGGCGGGAGATCATGGCGGAGCCCCTCCAGCAGCCGCGCGAGCGTCTCCGGAGCGCCTTCCGCCTCGACGATCACGCCTTGGGGGGAGTTCTGCACCCAGCCGTCGAGCCCGAGCCGGGTCGCCAGCCGGTGCACGAAGGGACGGAACCCGACGCCCTGTACCGCGCCGGTCAGGGCGACGTGGAGCCGCCGCCGCTCCTGCCGCGCGATCCGGATCCCGGATTGTTGCGCCATCGGACTCTCCATCCGCCGTGACGGCCCCTCGGCCGCCTCCGTCGAATCCGCCACCGTCACGTCGATCACCTCGAGCGCGTGCGCACCCGGCACCTCGATCAGCGCGCCGCAGGCGCCGCACGGGAGCATCGACCCGGCGAGCGCGTCGTGCGTCACGGGCTCATCGCGCCCGCACGCGCACCGGACGGACGTCACGCCCGGCTCGATGATGACCTCGGCGGACTCCAGGACGGACCCCGCCGAGGCGGCCGCGAGGGCGTGCCGCACCGCCTCGGGCGCGAGCGCGCCTCCCGCACGGACCCGCACCTGTCGTACTCCTGTCGGGAACCGCCGGGTGAGCTCGCGCATCAGGGCCAAGACGGAGCCGGATTCATGCATCGGGCACCGCCGGCTCAGGCGCGCGCGGAGGCGCGGACGGACACGCCAGGTCCCGCAGGATGCGCCCCGCGACCTTCGCAGACGCCCGTCGCACCGCGGGCGTGACCGGCGCTCCGGGATCAAAGCAGTCCCCCTCGATGCCGTACACCATCACCCGGGCCGGCAGACGGCGCATCGCCCGGGCCAGCTCGATCGCGTCGGCGACGCCCATCCCGTGCGTCGAGTGCTGGCGCAGCTCAGCCGGTACGGGACCCTCGCTCACGGCGAGCCGGTGGATCGTCCCCGGCCGAGCGCCGGAGGCGACGGCATCGATGAGCACGACGTGCTCATGGGCCGCCCAGGCATCCAACAACTCCGTCAGCGCGCCCCCGGCTTCGAGGATCTCGACGCCCGGCAATGCCGCGGACCGAATGCGGCGCGCCGCCAGCACCCCGGCGGCGTCATCGCCGCGGAGCGTGTTCCCCATGCCCACCACGAGCACCCGCCCGGCCGGCAGAGGCGCCGCCGGACCGGCCGATGCCGCATCCGTCCCGGATGTCCGGCGCGCACGTCCCCGCATGGCTCACTCCCGGAACAGCCGCAGCTTCAAGAAGTGCGTGGAACACGAAATGCACGGGTCGTAGTTCCTCACGGCCTGCTCGCATTGCCACTCGAGTTCCTTCGCCGGGAGCGAGAGCCGTTCCGGCACAAACGCCCGGAGATCCTGCTCGATCGTGGCCTGGTTCACCGCCGTCGGAGACACGATCTTGGCGTCCCGGATCGTCCCCGCGTCGTCGATCGTGTACCGGTGGTAGAGGATCCCCCGCGGCGCCTCGGTGACGGCGTAGCCCGTGCCCGCGCGGGGCCGCACTTCGACGGCGGGGGCGTCGGGCGGCTCGTACGCCTCGATGATCCGCAGCGCTTCCTCGAACGCGAACACCGTTTCGACCCCGCGCACCAGGATGCTCCGGAACGGGTTCCGGCACGAGTCGCTCAGGCCGGCCTGCCGCGCCGCGTCTTGCGCGACCGACGGAAGGCGCTCGAAGTTCAGGCTGTACCGGGCCAGCGGCCCGACGTGCGCCGTGCCGCGGCCCTGCACCACGCTGTGCAAGGCGGTCGAATGCGGCTGGTGTTGCTCCAGCAAGTGGGCATCGTAGTCCCGGACCTCGATGTCGAGGCCTTTGTTGGACACGAGCCGTCCTTCGTTCAGCGGGTACTCCTCGGCGTGCCGGAGCGCCACGAACTCATAGTCCTGCTCGAAGTCCGGGTAGGACAGCGTGGCCAGCCACGACATCGTCTTCACGGCGGCGTCGCGCCCCCAGGCCAGTTCGTCGCGCATGACCGCCAGTTCCGACTTGGTCGGCACCCGGTAGAATCCGCCGATCTTGACGTTGATCGGGTGGATCTCCCGTCCGCCCAGGAGCGTCATGAGCGTATTGCCGGCCTTCTTCATGCGGAGGCCGCGCTGGACGAGCTCAGGATGGTCTTTGGCCATCTGCACCGCGTCCTGATACCCGAGGAAATCCGGCGCGTGGAGCAAAAACATGTGCAGCACGTGGCTCTCGATCCATTCGCCGCAGTACAAGAGCCGCCGGAGCGCCCGCAGCGGCCCGTCCACGGTCACGCCGCAGATCTGCTCCATCGCATGCACGGCGCACATCTGATAGGCGACCGGGCAGATCCCGCAGATGCGCGCGGTGAGATCCGGCGCTTCGCGGAAATCCCGGCCGCGCAGCAACGCCTCGAAAAACCGCGGCGGCTCGACAATGCGCAGCTTCACGTCCTTGACGTCCCTCCCGCGGATGCGGATGTCGAGGCCGCCCTCGCCCTCCACCCGGGCGAGATAGTTCACCTTAATGTGACGCGTCGCGGTGCGGGGCATGGGCTTCACTCTCCCGTCGGAAGACATCGGCATAGGCGTTGTACGTCCGGAAGCTGCGCACGAGGTCCGCCTCATGCGCGCCCAGCTGCTTCCACTGCTCGCTCAGCGCGCGGGTGTTGGCGCTTTCCATCGGGCCGAAACACCCGTAGCAGCCGCGGGAGAAAGCCGGGCAGATCGCCCCGCAGCCGTCCTGGGTGACGGGACCCAGACACGGCGTCCCGTGGGCCGTCATCACGCACGTCAGGCCGCGACGCTTGCAGGTGAGGCAGACGCTCGACGTCGGCAGGTTCGGCGCCCGTCCGTTCAGGAGCGCGCTGAAGACTTCCAGGAGCTGCGCCTTGTTGATCGGACAGCCCCGCAGTTCCAGATCCACCGTCACGTGGTCGATGATCGGCGTCGAGCGCTCCAGCGTCTCGATGTACTCCGGTTTGGCGTAGACGATGGACACGAACTCGTTGACCTTGCGGAAATTCCGCAGCGCCTGGATCCCGCCCGCGGTCGCGCACGCCCCGATGGTCACCAGCATCCGGGACGCCCGCCGCACCTGTTGAATCCGCTCGGCATCATGGGAGGTCGTCACGGACCCTTCGACCAGCGAGACGTCATACGGCCCCTTCACGACGGCCCGTGACGCCTCAGGAAAATTCGCGATGTCCACCGCGCCCGCCACCGCGAGGAGCTCGTCCTCGCAGTCGAGGAGGCTCAGCTGACACCCGTCGCAGGACGCGAATTTCCAGACTGCCAGTGTCGGCCGCTTCACCGCTCCCATGTCATATCTCCCGCTTGGCCAGCCACGGTTCCACGCGATCGACCCGAAACACCGGGCCGTCCTTGCAGACAAAGAACGGCCCGAACTGACAGTGCCCGCAGAGCCCGATGGCGCACTTCATATTGCGCTCCAAGCTGACGTAGATCCGGTCGTTCGTCACGCCGCGCTTCTGGAGCTCCTGGACGGCAAATCGCATCATGATCTCGGGACCGCAGACCATGGCGAGCGCCTGCAGGGGATCGAACCCGGCCCGCCGGATCAGGGGCGTCACCACCCCGACGTTCCCGCGCCAGCCCCCTTCCCCCCGGTCGACGGTGACCTGGACGTCGAGGTCGAATCGCCCGCCCCAGAGCCGCAGCTCGTTGCGGAAGAGAATGTCGCTCGGCGTCCGGGTCCCGTACAGCAGCACCACGCGCCCGTACCGGGACCGGTGCGCCAGCACGTGATAGATGGCCGGCCGCAGCGGCGCCAGCCCGATCCCGCCCGCGACGATCACGACATCCCGGCCGGCGGCGAGGTCCAGCGGCCAGCCGGTGCCGAAGGGCCCGCGCACGCCGAGGAGCCCTCCGCGTCCAAGACGGCTCATGGCGTTCGTCACCGCGCCCACGGCGCGCGTGGTATGCCCGACGCGCACGGTGGATGCCGGATCGCCCGAGATCGAAATCGGGACTTCTCCCACCCCGATCACGTCGAGCATGTTGAACTGTCCGGGCCTGAAGGGCCGGACGCGCGAGCCCGGCTGCGGCTGCAGCTCCATCGTAAACGTGTCGGCCGTTTCCTTCCGCACCCGCTTAATGAGAAACAGGTCCGGCCGCATCGGATCGGCGCCCCGCCCGTTCGTCTTGGTCTTCGCGCGCATCACGCTCCCCCGTAGAGGTCCTGCAATTGCAGGCGAGCCGACTCCAGCCGGTCCGCGATCACCTGCGAGAAGCGCCGCAGGAGTTCATACCCCAGGTCGTGATCCTGCTCGCATTTCTTCCGCAGACACTCGCCGTCCAGCACCACGGCGCGGACCGGCGTCAGGGCGCGGGCGTCAAAGCGCCACTGATGCGGCGGGATGAGCCACGACCAGCCGAGCACGTCCCCCGCGGAGACGGTCTGAATCGTCCGGGGCGACCCGCCCACCGGCGGCAGCTCGATCCCGACGCGGCCTTCGCGCAGCACGTAGAACGCATTCGCCGGCTCGCCCGTGCGGAATATGTACGCCGCGGGCTGCACGGCGACGTTCCGCGCGCATCCGGCCAACACCGTGACGTAGGGGGCCGGAACATCATGGAAAAACGGGTGGTCGGCCAACAGCGACGCCAGATCGCGCATCAGGAGCCTCCTGGGGTGGCCGGCGGATCGCACCGCTCGGACTCGCGGATTTCCCGGACTTCCTCGGTCACATCGATGCCAACGGGACACCAGCTGATGCAGCGCCCGCACCCCACGCATCCCAGGGTCCCGAACTGGTCGACCCACGTCGCCAGCTTATGCGTCAGCCATTGCCGGTATCGCGCGCGCGTCGAGCTCCGGATGCTGCCGCCGTGAATGTAGCTGAACGCCATCGTGAAGCATGAATCCCATTTCCGGACCCGCTCCGCCGTCGTCCCGGTCAGGTCGGTGACCTCCTCCACCGTCGAGCAGAAACAGGTCGGGCACACCATGGTGCAATTCGCGCAGGCGAGGCACCGCGACGCGACCTGATCCCAGCGCGGGTGGTCCAGATGCCGGTAGAGCAGGTCCTTCAGGCCGTCCACCTCCAGCGTCCGGCCCATCCGGGCGGCCGTCTCCGCCACCGCCGACGTCGCGCGGGCCACCGTCTCCGGATCGGCCGGCCGGTGCGCGAGCTCGGCGAGGAGCTCCCCGCCGCGCGCCGTGCCGACCTCGATGAGGAATTCATGACGCTGCGCGTCGCACAGCTCGGTGAGCGCCAGGTCAAATCCCGTCGTGGCTGCCGGGCCAGACTGCACGGACGCGCAGAAGCAGGTGCCGCCCGACTGGGTGCAGTTGACCGCGATCAGGCACGCGGATTGACGGCGGGCCGCGTACTGCGGATCGGCCCACGTCCCCTCGAGCAGAATCCGGTCCTGCACCGCGATCGCCTGAAGCTCGCATGCCCGCACGCCGAGGAACGCCAGCTTCTCACGCGGCGCGCCGCCCCCCGTGAACGCCGGCGCCCGCCCGGAGCGATCGACCCGGCAGACGGTCGCCACGGGAGGGTACAGCCAGCGCTTCCATGACTGCGGGCTGAGCGTATAGCCGAAGAGCGTGTCGTGCTCCCGGCGGAAGAGCCGGTAGCGCCCCGGGGCCTGCTCGTCGCCCCACCCCGCCGGCAGCGCCTCGGGCCCATCGAGTTCATCGTAGACCACGGCGCCGTCCCGCACGGTCGGACCGATCACCCGGTACTCCCGCTTGCGCAGCGCGTCGAACAGGCTCCCGAGCGCGGCGCGTTCCATGAGCGCCCGCCCCCCCGTCCCGAGGGCCCGCCGATTCCCCTGTGATGCCGTGCCGCCCATGCGTGGTCTCCTCTCACGATCCGTCCGGCGCGTCGCCGGGCCGGGGACGCAGCGCGTAGGAACGCAGCACCTTCATGTAATTGGCCCGCTCGAACGCTTCGGGCTCGGCCACCGCCACCGTGCTCATGCTGCCCTGCATCTGCTGGACGGACTCGTATTCGTGCTCTTCCATCCACCGCACGAGGCCGGCCGTGAGCGTCTGCACGTGCTCGGGGCCGTGGCGCAGCAGCGCCGAGGTCATCATGGCCACCCGCGCGCCGGCCATCATGGCCTTCAGGACGTCCTCCGCCGTGTGGACGCCCCCCGTGACCGCCAGGTCCGCGCGCAGGCAGCCGTAGAGCATCGCCACCCACTGCAGGCGAAGCCGCAGCTCATCCGACGTGCTGAGCCGCAAGTTCGGGACGACCTCCAGCCGCTCCAGATCCAGATCCGGCTGATAGAACCGGTTGAACACGACGAGCGCATCCGCCCCCGCGGACTCCAGGCGGCGGGCGATGTGGGCCAGCGCGCTGAAGAACGGGCTGAGCTTGACGGCCACCGGGATGTCGATGCTCGCCGCCACGTCCCTGACCAGCTGGACATACATCGCCTCGACGTCCGCGCCGCTGGTGTCCGGATTGGTCGGGATGAAATAGACGTTGAGCTCCAGCGCGTCTGCGCCGGCCTCCTGGATCCGCTTGGCGTAGCTGATCCAGCCGCCGGTGGAGACGCCGTTCAAACTGCCGATGATCGGGATCCCCACCGCCGCTTTCGCCCGCCGGATGTGCTCGAGGTACTCCTCGGGTCCGAGGTTGTAGCGCGTCATGTCCGGAAAGTAGGTGAGCGCCTCCGCGAAGCTCTCCGTCCCGTAGGAGAGGAACCGGTCCAGGTCCTGGCTCTCCAGAACGATCTGCTCCTCGAACAGCGACGGCAGCACGACGGCCGCGATGCCCGCGTCCTCGAGGCGCTGGATGCTCCGGAGGTCCTCCCCCAAGGGCCCGGCCGAGGCGACGAGCGGGCTGCGCAGCGTCAATCCCAGGTAGCGCGTCGTGAGGTCAGGCATGAGGGGCCTCCGGCGGCGCGTCCGTCACGGCGCTGGACGCCAGGTGCTGGTAGCGGCGCCATCGCACCCTGACGTCCTCCTGCGCGAGCTCCAGCAGGCGCTTGGCCTCCTCCGGATTGCTGTGCGCCAGCATGGTGTACCGGGTCTCGTTGTAGATGTAGTTCTCCAGGGGGATGCTGGGCGGTCCGGAGTCGATCAGCAGCGGGTGCTTGCCGTCCCCCGGGCGCGCCGGGTGGTACCGGAACAGCGGCCAGTGCCCGGATTGAACCGCGGCTTTCTGCTGGTCCATCCCGTGCACGAGGTCGTAGCCGTGCGCGATGCAGTGGCTGTAGGCGATGATCAGCGACGGCCCATCGTAGGCTTCCGCTTCGAGAAAGGCCCTCAGGGTCTGCATGTCGCTTGCGCCCATGGCCACCTGCGCGACGTACACGTGCCCGTAGCTCAGCGCCATGAGCGCCAGGTCCTTCTTCGGCATCTGCTTGCCGCTCGCGGCGAACTTCGCGACGCCAGCCCGCGGCGTGGCCTTGGACATCTGGCCACCGGTGTTCGAGTACACTTCCGTGTCCAGCACGAGCACGTTGACGTTGTGCCCGGAGGCCAGGACGTGGTCGAGACCGCCGTAACCGATGTCGTACGCCCAGCCGTCCCCGCCCACGATCCAGACGGTCTTCTTGACCAGGACGTCCGCCAGTCGCTCCAAATCGGCCCCCTCCTGCTCCGCCAGCCCGCGGAGCCGCTCCTTCAGGCGCGCCACGCGCTGCCGCTGCGCCCGCAGGCCGGTCTCGGAGCTCTGGTCGGCGTTGAGGATCGAGTCCACGAGCTCCTCGCCGACGATGTCGCCGAGCTTGACCAGCAGCCGCTTGGCATAGGCCCCCTGCGCGTCGAGTGCCAAGCGCATGCCCAAGCCGAATTCCGCGTTGTCCTCGAAGAGGGAGTTGGCCCACGCCGGCCCGCGGCCGTCCCCGTTCGCGGTCCAGGGCGTGGTCGGAAGGTTCCCGCCGTAGATGGAGGAGCAGCCCGTCGCGTTGGCGATCATCGCCCGGTCGCCGAAGAGCTGGCTGAGCAGCTTGAGATACGGCGTCTCGCCGCATCCCGCACAGGCGCCGGAGAATTCGAACAGCGGCGGCAGGAGCTGCACGTCCTTCACCTGCGCGAGCGCGAGCGCCTCCCGGTCCGCCTCGGGCAGCGACAGGAAGAACTCCCAGTTGTCCCGCTCGGCCGTCCGGAGCGGCTCCTGCGGGTGCATGTTGATGGCCTTGTGCCGGACTTCGCGCTTGCTCTTGACCGGACACACCTCCACGCACAGGGCGCATCCGGTGCAGTCTTCCGGCGCGACCTGCAGCGTATAGCGGCGGCCGCCGAACTCCCGCCACCGGGCGGGCGCGGACTTGAACGTCTCCGGCGCGCCCTGGAGCCGGTCCGCCGGATAGACCTTCCCCCGGATCACCGCATGCGGGCAGACCAGCACGCACTTGCCGCACTGCACGCAGAGCGTCTCGTCCCACACCGGGATCTGCAGCGCGATATTGCGCTTTTCCCAGCGGGCCGTGCCCGTCGGATAGGTGCCGTCGTCCGGCAGCGCGCTCACGGGCAGCTGGTCCCCCTGCCCGACGATCATCCGCCCCAGGACGGACTTGACGAACTCCGGCGCCTGCGCGGGGACGGGCGGCAGGAGCTCGAGCGCGCCGTCCGCCTCGGCGGGCACGGCGACCTCGTGCAGGTGCTCGAGCGCGTGATCGACCGCCGCGAAATTCTTCTGGACCACGGCTTCCCCCCGCTTCCCGTACGTCTTCTGGATGGAGGCTTTGATCGCCGTGATCGCCTCCTCCCGTGGCAGGACGCCGCTGATGGCGAAAAAGCAGGTCTGCATGACCGTGTTGATCCGCCGGCCCATCCCCGCTTCCTGCGCCACCCGGTACCCGTCGATGACGAAGACGCGCAGGCGCTTCTCGATGATCTGGCGCTGCACGGGGCGCGGCAGATGCGCCCAGACCTCCCCCGGCCCGTACGGGCTGTTGAGCAGGAACGTCGCCTCGGAGCGGGCGACGGAGAGGACGTCGAAGCGCTCCAGGAACGAGAACTGGTGGCACGCGACCACGCTCGCCTGCGTGATCAGATAGGCCGAGCGGATCGGCCGCGAGCCGAAGCGCAGGTGGGAGACCGTCATGGATCCCGACTTCTTCGAGTCATAGACAAAGTACCCTTGCGCGTAGAACGGCGTCCCCTCGCCGATGATCTTGATGGAGTTCTTGTTCGCCCCCACCGTCCCGTCGGATCCGAGGCCGTAGAAGATCGCCCGGTGCGTATCCGCGTCCTCGGTCGAGACCTCCGGGTCGTAGGCCAGGCTCGTCATGGTGACGTCGTCCACGATGCCGACCGTGAAATGGTTCTTCGGAGAGGCGCTCGAGAGCTGATCGAACACGCCCGTCAGCATCGCCGGGGTGAACTCCTTGGACGAAAGCCCGTACCGGCCGCCGATGATCTTCGGATGCGTCCGGAAGGGCGCCCGCCCGGCCGACACGGCTTCCTGGACGGCGGCGACGACGTCCAGGTACAGCGGCTCGCCCGCGCTGCCGGGCTCCTTGGTGCGGTCGAGCACCCCGATGGCGGTCACCGTGGGCGGCAGCGCGGCGATGAAGTGCTCCACCGAGAAGGGGCGGTAGAGCCGGACGTTGATGAGCCCGACGCGCGCCCCACGGGCGGTCAGGTACTCAACGGTCTCCTGGGCCGTTTCGGCGCTGGAGCCCATCAGGACCACCACGTGCTCGGCATCCGGCGCGCCGAGGTAGTCGAAGAGGTGGTAGCGGCGACCCGTCAGGCGGCCGAGGGCGTCCATCGCGCCCTGCACGATCGCCGGACACGCGAGGTAATACGGATTGGAGGCTTCGCGGGCCTGGAAGTGCACGTCCGGGTTGTGCGCCGTGCCCCGGATGACCGGCCGGTCCGGAGTGAGCGCGCGGGCTCGGAACGCGCGAACCAAGTCGTCGTCGATCAGGGCCCGGAGATCCTCGGGGGCGAGCCGTTCGACCTTCATGACCTCGTGCGAGGTCCTGAATCCGTCGAAGAAATGCACCGCGGGCACGCGGGACTTGAGCGCGGCCGCGTGGCTCACCAAGGCGAGGTCCATCGCCGCCTGCACGGAGCTGGAGGCGAGCATGGCGAACCCGGTCGCGCGCGCGGCCATCACGTCGCTGTGGTCGCCGAAGATCGACAGCGCCTGGGTCGCGATGGACCGGGACGCGACGTGAAACACCGTCGGGAGCAGCTCCCCGGCGATCTTGTACATGTTCGGGATCATGAGGAGCAGGCCCTGCGAGGCGGTGAACGTCGTGGTCAGTGAGCCCGCCTGGAGGGCGCCGTGCACCGCCCCCGCGGCTCCGCCTTCGCTCTGCATCTCTTCAACCGAGGGAGGAACCCCCCACAGGTTCGGCCTGCCCTGGGTCGCCCACTGATCCGCCCATTCCCCCATGGTCGAAGAGGGGGTGATGGGATAGATCGCGATCACCTCGCTGAGTTGATAGGCGATCTCGGCAACCGCCTGGTTGGCATCGAGCGTCACGCTCGGGCGTGGCATCGCGTCCCCTCCCTTGTCTCGTCCCCTGCAGCGTCCGATCTGACGTCCTGAGCTTACCTATGAGATACCTGAATATACCGCCGCCTTCTATGATGGCTGTCATAGAGGATTCCTGCATTGGAGGCATAAACGTACCGTGAGAAAGCGAGATAGTTCCATCAAATGGGCTTGGCTATGACCTGGCGCATACCGTATTGAAACGGGACCGCACTGTCTCGGAGGCCGCTGGCGGGTTAGAGACGGATTTTCCCTGACAGCAAGAGAAGCTGCCGGTCGTCCCAATCCGCGCCGCGCCGGATGCTCTGGATGCCCCAGGCGAGCGTAGCGGAGAGTTGCTTGGTGAGGGAGGTCTGGAGGCCCGCGAAGAGGCGATTCTGGTTCCAGCCCCCGTGGGGGGTCTCGAAGAAGGGTTCCTCGCTCGCACACACCGCGAGCCGGCCGTCGGTGCCCGGCAGCGTGTACACCGCTTGAATGCGGTTGCGGTAGCGCCACTTCACGTCATCGGAGGCGCCTTCGATCACGCGGATCTCCAGGCGCGCCCGGTTCTCGAACTTCACGGGGCCGACGGCGACGTGCGGAATCAGATCAAACATCGGCCGGTGCTCGTCGCGCCAATGGCCGTCTTGGCCCTTCTCCTGCATGTAGCTGTAGACCGCTCCGGCCCTGAGATGCGGCAGCACCTGGACGGCGGCGCTCCCCTCCCAGTAGACGAAGAAGATCTCCCGCATGTCGTCCCGGTACCGGGTCTGCTCGACCAGGGTCCCCGAGACCCGGCCGCGCGTGAAGAGCGGCCACACGGTTTCCTGCCACAGGTGCCAGTCGTCCGATGCCCGGACGGCCGGCGTCACCGCGAGACTCCCGAGCACGAGCACGCATGCGAGACCGAAACGGGACACGAATCCTCCTCAGCTCAGTGAACAGTGAACAGGCAAAAGCCAAAAGGCAAACGCACAAGTGACAAGGATCATTCGTGTGACGTTCGACGTTCGTCCCTTTGGTCCACCAACCGGATCGTCTCCACGATCAACGGCAGATACCGGTCGAGACAGCAGTCGGCGCGGCTGCGGACCTCGCACGCATCGTCGGCCCGGCGGTGCTCGCACCGTGAACAGATCCGCGCGCGGACGGCGGCCTCGTACGCCGGTCCGGAGGCCCCGCCGACCTCGCGCACCAGTTCCACCAGCGCGGGAATCCACGCGGCCATCCGGCACGTGTCCGGATCCTCGCAGGAGAGCTGCCGGTCGAGGCAGACCCCGTGGACGTGCGCCCGAAGCGCGTCCCGATAGTGCTGCCAGGGATCCGTCATGGGCCTCCTCCCGGCGATGAAGACGCGGCGCGCGCGCCGACCGCGCCGTCTTCCGGCGCGGCCTGCCGGACGTCCGGCGGCACCCGCCCGTCGAACTGCGCGAAATTCTTCCGGAATCGCTGCGCCAGCTCGCGCGCCTTCGCGTCGTACGCGGACGGGTCCTGCCACGTGCGGCGCGGGTCGAGGACGGTCTCCGGCACGTCCGGGCATCGCGCGACCGCGTCCATGCCGAACACCGGGTCACGCCGCGTCGGAGCCTCATCGAGCGCGCCGCCGAGCGCCGCGTCGATGATCGCCCTGGTCAGCTCGATCTTGATCCGCTTGCCGGCGCCGTAGGCCCCCCCGCTCCAGCCGGTGTTCACCAGCCAGCAGCGGGTGCGCTGCTCGGCGATCTTGTCCCCGAGCAGCTTCGCGTAGACGATAGGGTCCAGCGCCATGAACGGCGCGCCGAAACAGGTGCTGAAGGTGGCCTGCGGCTCGGTCACGCCCAGTTCCGTCCCCGCCACCTTCGCGGTGTAGCCGGAGAGAAAATGGAACATCGCCTGCGCGGGCGTGAGACGGGCGATCGGGGGCAGCACCCCGAACGCGTCGCAGGTGAGCATGATCACGTCGCGCGGATGGCCGCCGCATCCCGTCCGGCTGGCGTTGGGGATGTAGCAGAGCGGGTAGGCCCCGCGGGTGTTCTCGGTCAGCGAATCATCATCGAGGTCCAGCCGCCGGCTCTCCGGATCGAGCGCGACGTTCTCCAGCACGGTCCCGAACCGGCGCGTCACGGAGAAGATCTCGGGTTCCGATGCCGCCGAGAGGCGGATCATCTTCGCGTAGCAGCCGCCTTCGATGTTGAACACGCCGTGATCGCTCCAGCCGTGCTCGTCGTCGCCGATCAGGGTGCGCCGCCGGTCGGCCGAGAGCGTGGTCTTGCCCGTGCCGGAGAGGCCGAAGAAGACCGCCACCTCCCCGTCGGGGGCGATGTTCGCCGAGCAGTGCATGGAGAGCACGCCTGCGAGCGGCAGGAGGTAGTTCATCAGCGTGAACACCGATTTCTTGATCTCGCCCGCGTACCCGGTGCCTCCGATCAGGATCAGCTTCTGTCCGAAGTTCACGACAATGAACGTGGGCGAGTTCGTCCCGTCGATCTCCGGGTCCGCGCCGAAGGAGGGGGCATGGAGCACCGTGTAGTCCGGCGTGAAGGCGGGATCGAAGCCCGTCCGGTCCTCCACGATGAACATGGTCCGGGCGAAGAGGCTGTGCCAGGCGCTTTCCGTCATCACCCGGATCGAACGCCGGTAAGCGGGATCCGCCCCGGCCGCGCAGTCCTGGATGAAGAGGTCTTTCCCCCGCAGCGAGGACAGCATGCGCCGGTGGAGCCGGGCGAACCGGGCCGAGGACATGGCGCGGTTGACCGGTCCCCACCACACGTGGGACTCGCTGGACGGCTCGCGCACGACGTACTTGTCGTTCGGCGAGCGCCCGGTGTGCTGGCCGGTCCGGACCACCAGCGCTCCGCCACGGGCGACCGACCCTTCGCGCCGGCGGATCGCTTCCTCGTACAACGCCGAGGTCGAGAAGTTCCACGACACCTGCCCGGCCCGGGTCAGGCCGTGGCGGGCGAGCTCGCGGGCGGGCGAAGACTCCGGGGAGGATTCAGGCGAGCGGGCACGGGTTCGGCGCTGCGGCATGATGGGGCTTCCGACTCCTTGCGTTGTGGTGGCTGCGCCCGTCGCCGCGTCAGACGTCAACGCAGGAGCGCCCGCAGCACATCCATCGAGGTGACAATGCCGGCCAGGGTGCCCTCCCGTCCGACGACGACCCGGTGCACCTGCCGGCGCAGCATCACCCGCCCGATGGCGCGCACGCTCGTCTGCTCCCGGACCAGGGGCGAGGCCGGCGCCATGACGTCGCGCACGCGGCGCTCGTCGGCCTCGGGGCCGAGCGACGGCGGAGGCGCCACGGCCGTGGATTCCTGCGTGAAATAGGCCGCCTCATCCGCGGCGCCGGTCCGGCCAAGCACCAGATCGCGCTGGGACACCGCCCCGACCAGCCGGCCCTCGGCGTCCACCACCGGCGCGCCGCTGACGCCGTGGTCGAAGAAGACCTGAGCCGCCTCCCGGAGCGTCATGTCCGGGCTCAGCGCCACGACGTGCCGGCGCATGACATCCCCGGCCCGCAGCTGCACGCCGTCCCGCTTCACCTGGATCCCAGCCATCGCTCCCGCCGCCCCGCCGCGAGGCGGGTTTACACGCGCACGCGGAACTCGGCGCCCGCGGTTCGCTCGCCGGCGATGTCGCCCTCGAGTTCCCGGATCAGCGTCCGGCAGTCAATCCCGTGCCGCCAGGCCACCTCGTCGAGGCACACCAGTCCCTCATCCTGAATGTTGATGAACATCCGCCGGAATACCCCTGCGGCTTCCGGATAGGCACGGAGCACCCGGTTCACGGTCATTCGCTCATCGACGCCGGCCTCCACCGAAGGCTCACCGAACTCCTCCTCGGAGGGGAGCCGCCGTTCAAGTTCCGGAAACAGCATGGCTTCCTCCTCGTCCATATGCCGGCGCAGCCGCTCGATGAGCGCGAGGAGCCGCGGGCGGATCGCCGCACGTGCTTCTCCCGGTCCCTGGACGAACGCCCGGTTGATGGCGCTCAGCAGGCGCGGCTCGCGGCGGTGCGTCACGCCCAGGTGCGCGATCTCATCCGGTTCCAGCGAGGCGCGGCACCGGCTGATGAGCGACTCCTCCCGCCTGATATGGTCCTTCAACTGGCGCGCGAGCGTGTACACGAGCTCCCTCGCCACGTACCATGCCTGCGGATGCAAGGCAAGCGCGCTCTCGAGGATCTGAAGTTTCGCGCGCAGCAGCGCGTGCTCGCGCCGCAGGCGCTCCACCGGTTGCATCGCGACCTCCCGTCTCCTCCCGCGCCACAGAGACCCGGAGCGTACGAGGTTGCGCGCTGTGGTGCTCACATCCTACGTTCGGCCTGCGCACCCTTTCGGCGTCGGCTCGATGATGATGTCCAACTCGCGCTCGAGGGCCGCCACGTGGCCCGCCTGGACCTGCGCGCCGACGGCGATCATGATCAGGCGCGCCGGAACCCGGGCGCGCTATGACGCATGTCAGCCCCCGGCGCGGACAGTCCCGTCGCGAGACGCGGTCCGGCCGTTGCCGTCAACCAGATGCCTGAGCTGCTCCGGCGCGAGCACCGTGATCTTGCCGCGGGATGACGTGATCCACCCCTTCCGCTTCATCGTGGAAAGCGTCCGGATCGAGGTCTCCCAGCGAGTGCCGGCCATCCTGGCCAGCTCGTGGTGCGTCAGCGGAATCGTCACGCCGAAGGTCGTCCGAAGCCTGAGCAGCACCGAGGCCAGCCGCTGTTCCACGGGCGCCTGCCCGAGACGGATCGTCTCCGCCATGTGGCGCATCCGGTGAATGCAGCTGGTGATGACCGCTTCGGCGAACTGCGGATACTGCGAAATGAGCTCGCCGCAGGTGGCGGACGGAATCCGAACCACCTGAGCGTCCGTGGCGGCCAGAGCCCCGGCGGAGTACGTCCCGCGTTCGAACGCGGAAATGCCGCAGAGCGCCTCGTCCGGCGTCATCGTGAAGATCGTCGCCAGGGATCCCTGGGGGGTGCGCTTCACCAGGAACACGACCCCGCGCTTGAGCACCCACACGGCTTCCGCCGGCTGATGCTCCTCGAAGATCATGGCGCCCTTGCCGAACCGTAGACGCTGGCACTCGGACGCCAACTGCCGGCACACCGGGGACGGCAGAGCTTGAAACAGCGGCACAGAATCGAGCAGATGCTCCATGGCTCCTCCCTCACGGCTTCTGTCAGTATCGTACCCCCACCGGAGGGAGAAGTTCTATGACGTACGTCATGCGTGGGTAGCGCGGCGCGTCGGAGCGGTCCGGTTTCCTGACAGATGACCCGGGGGCTCAGGAACGGACGAGCTCGCTGAGGTGCTTGGGATGGACGATCGTGGTCTTGCCGCGGACGGACCGGATCCACCCCTGCTGCTTGAAGCGGCTCAAGGTGCGGATGGCGGTCTCATGCGTCGTGCCCGCCAGCTCGGCCAGCTCGTGGCGGGTCAGCGGAATCGTCTCGCCGAATTTCTTCTGGAGCGTGAGCAAGACTTGCGCGATGCGCTTTTCTGCTGGCTCGTAGGCGGTGCAGCTCTTGTGCTCGACCTGGCGCAGGCGATCGCAGAACAGGCACAGCGTCTGGCTGGCGAATTCCCTGGACTTCGCCATGGCCTGGTGGAACATCTCAAGCGGAACCCGGACGAGCGTGCTGTCCACGGCGGCAATGGCATCGACGGGATAGGCCTTGCGGTCCAGCGTGGAGAGGCAACAGAAGGTCTCCCCGGGGGTCATGACGCACGTGGTGGATGCCCGGCCGTCGGCGAAGAAATTCATCAGGTGGACGCGTCCGGTACGCACGACCCAGACCGCGTCGGCCTGCTCGTTCTGCCGGAAGACCGTTTCGCCCTTGGCGAACCCGCGCTCGCGGCTCACGGACGCGACCTGCTGCAACTCCGCGGGCGTCAAGCGCTTGAACGGATCCACGTTGGCCAGAAATTGCTGCATCATGCCCCTGCTCGGACGCGGCGGGAAGCCATGACGGCGCCCAGGAGCGCGATGAACGCCGCTTCTCCGATGGCGTACGCGATCAAGAGCGGCGGGATCGGCTTCGCGTTCCCGCCGGCATAGCTGTGCAGGCCGACCAGATAGAAGCTCACACCATAATACGTCATCAAGAGCAGGAAGAATCCCGCGATCGTGGCCATCGCCACGCCGGCCGGCCGCAGCCAGCCGGCGAACCGGCCGTGCAGCACCGCGATGAACCACAAGAGCGTGATGAGCGCCCAGGTCTCCTTGGGATCCCAGCCCCAGTACCGGCCCCAGGACGCGTTCGCCCAGACCGCCCCGAGCATGATCCCGGCCGCCAGGAGCACCACGCCGACCTGAATCGTCCGGTAGAGCCACAGATCGAGCGCGGCGAGCGTGGCGTCCTCGCGGCGCGCGAGATACTTCGCGCCCGCAAAGTGCGCCAGGACCGCCGCCAGCGCCAGCGCGCCGTAGCTCGCCACGATCGTGAGGACGTGCACGGTAAGCCACAGGTTGCTGCGCAGCACGGCGACGATCGGGGTGATGCTGGAATCCAGCGGCAGATGGTCCGCCAGGATCAGGGTGATGACGGCGAGGATCGACGCCGCCAGCGCGAAGAACCGCACGCGGTAGCGCCACTCGAACACGAAGGCGAGGACGACCGCGACGAACGGCAGCCAGAGCATGGTCTCGTAGAAGTTCGCCACCGGAGGCCGCTCGGCAAGCACCACCCGCGCGACCATGCCGCCCGCGTGGAGGGCCGCCGCCAACGTCATCGCGGCCATCCCGATCGCCGCCGCCCGCCGCGAGCCCGCCGCTGCCGTCGAGGTGCCGCCGGGTGTGACGCCCGGCGCACCCGCGCGCAGCCCGGCCGCCAGGGCCAGGATCGCCAGGACGTACGCGATGCGGGCGAGCAGGAACGGCTCGAGCCGGTTGTACCACACCTCGAGCGTGAGGCGCCACTCCGCGGGATACGCGGACGGCTGAAGGTCCCGGAGAGTCCGGCGAAGCGACCGCGCCGATTGCCCAAGCGCCTCCGCATCGCCGCCTCGCACGGCCTGGACGAAGGAGGCCCATGCGCCGCGGACGGTGTCCCGCGCCTCCGGCGGGTGGCCGGCCGGGTTCAGCACGGGCAGCCAGGTCCGCTCAAGCCGCGACGCGGGCGGGACGAGATCGAGCTCCTGTTCAAAGAGGAGATTGAGCGTGACGAAGCGGTCGTACACGTCCATCGTTTCGTTCTCGGCGATGGTGAGCTTCTCATCGCGCTGCTGCTTCGCCACGATGGGCGGCAACAGCTGCATGAGCCGCCGCGTCGCGATGATCCCGTGGTAGGAGACGTGCGCGGACTCATCCGGCACCCCCAGCGCGTCGCGCAACGGGCCATACGGCACGGCGATGAGCGGCGCGTCCTGCCAGCGCTCCGGCTCCGCGATCAAGGAGAGCGTCGTCGCCACCGGGTCCTGCCCCCCCAGGGTCGGCGATCCCGTCAGATGCTTCAGGGTCTCCCAGGCGAAGCTGTCGAAGGGTTTGTGGCGCCCATGGTGCTGGATGACGATCCGCCGCGCGCCCGAGAGCGCCGCCTCCGGCCAGTCCCGCACGTCGGGCACGTCCCCGGCTGCCTGGACGGCGATCCCCGCCGACATGACGAGTCCGCACGCGAGGCCCCAGACGCGCCAGGCGCGCCGCCGAGTGCCGATCATGCGCCCCCTCCCCCCCAGCGCGCCGCCTTCGCCCGCCGCGCGATGAACATCCACACGACCCCGAGAATCACGATGAGAAATCCGGCGTACACCAGCGGCGTGCCGGGATCGTTCCGCACCGACAGCACCGTCGTTTCCACTGCGCCCGGGACGAAGCTCGACTGGAACAGGCTGTACCCGCGGTACTTGAGCGGGTTGTTCATGCTGATCTTGCGCATGAGGATAACGCCCCGCTCCAGGTCGCTCAGGTGGACGTCGCTTTCGAAGCCGGCGGCCATCTGCGTGCCGGGATAATCGATCTTCCTGAAGTCCAGCAGCTTCACGGTGAACGGCAGCTCGCGCGTCTGCTGCTCGTAGCTCACCGTCACGGGGTGCCCGTTGAGATCCAGCTCGAGCGCGCCGCCGGATCCGACCCAGCCGTCGGCTTCAGCGTCGCTCGAGGACAGCGTCACGTGCAGCGCTTCCCCCCTGACCTCGTCGCTGCGGTTCGTCACGCGCTGCTCCAGGACGGCGCGCGGCGCGTACGCCTCCACGCGGAACACGTACTCGAGCCAAGGGTGCGTATACGTCTCGCCCGGCTCCAGATGCTCGACATGCCGCCGTTCGCCCGCCCGGCCGGTCAGCACCGCGCCCAGCCGCTCGGCGCCCGGATGCACGTAGAGCGCGATCGCATTCGGCGGCAGCGACGCCGAGAAGGGATGCGTGTAGCTCACCTGGGCCGGAATCTGATGCTGCCAGCCGTGCATGGACGCGATGTCCGGATGGAAGGCGAAGAGCAGGTACGGGTCGGTCCCCTCCGGTCCGCTCAGCGTGAAGGCCACCGCGGGATTGTTCGGAGAGTCCGAGCGGGATTCGGGGCCATCCTCGCCGATCACGAAGTCAGGAAAGTAGTCGCGGAACGTGATCGTGTACGGAGTCCCCTCGACCGGGATGGGCGTGTGCATCGTCTCCGGCACAGGAATGTCGCGCGCACCCAGGTCCGGCAGCGCCACGGCCACGACCCCCCGCAGGTGGCGGGTGGCCGGAACCGGCTCGATGAGGCGCGCGGCGTCGGCCTCCGTTTCCGGCTCGAGGAAGATGACGTGCGCGTCGCCCCAGCCGATCCCGAACCGCTCCGGGTCGCGCGCGAAGAGCCACAGCGCGTCCTGCTGGAGCCCGTGTTCCACCCTGACCCGCACGGCCGGGTTCGCCTCAGGCCCGCCATCGGTGACCTCGTCCTGCACCACCGCGTCCGGATAATACCGGTTCACCGTGAGCTCCAGGCGGCGGCCCTCCAGCTCGGCCGAGAACGACGCGTCGGGCTCGTGCACCCAGGCCTGCGTCTCGAAGAAGGTCGGGAACGCCCGGTGCCCGCCGGGATTCGGCTGATGCAGCACGAGGACCTTGCCCGGAAGCAGCAGCGTCCGGTTGGCCTCCCCTTCGCGGATCACGAGCTGGCCCTCGATGCCGAAGCGGCCGCCGATGATGCCGCCGAGGAGAATGCAGATGATCCCGAGGTGCGCCAGGAGGAACGGCACGTGCTTGCGCTTCCACGGCACGCGACGCAGCGCCGACACCACCAGGTTCACCGCGAGAAATCCGAGGATCCCCTGGAACCACCACGCCTGGTAGATGAAGCGCTGGACGGAGGCCGTGCCGTAACGCGTCTCATAGATCGTGCCCCACGCCAGCACGATCGCGATCGCGAGGATCAGCGCGACCGCCATCTGGAGTGAGCCCATCCAACGAAGGAGTCGAGTCATCAGCGGTGTGTCCGTGCCGTTACAACGGGAGGGCGACTGCGTCCCTGCCGACCATGCGCCTTATCATACTACACCGATGCGTCGGAAGGAAAGACGGGAAAAAACCTGGCCATGGCGACGAAGGCGAGCCCGCCGGCGCAGAGCCCCGCCGCGGCCATCGCGAGCGCGCGCCGCCTACACCTCGTCATCCGGCTCGTTCTCGCGGTGGGCCCGATCCGACTCCGAGGGCCGCCCGCTGATCCACGTCCACTTCATCGGGTACTCGTCCGGGTCGAACATCACGAAGTAGAAGTGCCACACGGCGATCGCCAGGCACGCGAGGACCGCCTCGTAGTAGTGAATCGCGTTCACCACGTCGAAGCACCACTTCGGGAACACGCGCAGCGTCCAGTCCTGCCAGGTCATCAGCGTGCCCGTCAGCACCATCACGATGGAGCCCCACACGAGCGCCCAGTACTCCATCTTCTCGACATAGCTGTAGCGGGCGAAGACCGGCCGCGCCGCGCGCCGTCCCAGGTAGAACGCCAGCATGCGGAACGGATCGATGAGATCGCGGCGCCTCGGCCACAGCGCCGCCAGCTCCTTCCTGCCGCGCGTCGTGGCGGCCATGAACCACAGGTGGTACACCGACAGCAGCACGAACAGCGCCGCCGCGACCCGGTGCCCCATGCTCCGCCAATCGAACCGGCCGACGAAGGGGCTCGACCACCAGGCCTGCGGGAACGACAGCGCGAAGCCCGTGTAGGCCAGCGTCAGGAACGCGAGAATCAACAGGACGTGCTGGAGGCGCTCGCCGCGCTGCATCCGCATGCCGGTGGCCTGAGCCCGGTGGCGGCGGTAATGCTCGGCGAGCTTCCGCCTGAAGTCCAGGAAGTTGTGCGCGAGCATCCCGCCGATCACCATCACGATCAGCGCCAGGTAGAACCTGCGGACCCACCCGACGACGCGGTGCTCCAGGCCCGGCCGGGTGCCTGAGTGGATCTGCCCTTTGGCGACCTGGGCGCTGACGCCGGGGTGGCACTTCCCGCAGGTCTGCGGCAGGTTCGAGGGATGCACCGAGGAGCGGGGGTCGTTCGAGGGGAGGATATCGTGGGCCCCGTGGCAGGAGGCGCAGTTCGCCGCCGTCGGCATGCCCATCTGCAGCGCAAGCCCGTGGAAGCTCGACATGTAGGTGTCGACGGTGTGCGACGGGAGCCCGTACTTGGTGATGATGCGCTCGGCTGCGTGGCACTGCCCGCACGTCTCGGGAATGTGCGAGGGGAAGACCGACGATGCGGCCAGCTTCACGGACGCGATGGTGTGCTCGCCGTGGCAGTCGGTGCAGACCGGCGCCTCGCGCTTCCCCGCCTGGACGGCGCCGCCGTGGACGCTGCGCAGGTACGTCTGCTGGATGTTCTCATGGCATTTCCCGCAGGTGGCCGGGATGCGCTGCCAGTAGAGCTTCGACCCCGGATTGGTCGCGCGGTGCAGATCGTGCGAGCCGTGGCAGTCCGTGCACACGGCCGCCGCCGCCACGCCCCGCTCGATGAGCGCCCGGCCGTGCACGCTCTCATCGTAGGAGGCCACCGGCTCGGGCTGCGCCAGCCGGAACCGGGCCATCTCGGCGGTCTTCCCGTGGCATTGCGCGCAGGTCTCGGGAATGTTGGCCCGGTGCACGGGCGAGGCGGGGTTGCGCGAGCTCAGCAGCTCATGGGCGTTGCCGTGGCAGCTGCGGCAGGTCGCCGCTTCGGTGACGCCGGCTTTCAGCGCCAGGCCGTGATCGCTGTTCAGGTAGACTTCGGTCTCGATCCGGTGGCAGGAGGCGCAGCTCACGGGCGCAAGCGGCACGCCGTGCGGGATCTCCGTCACGTCCCGGTGGCAGCTCGTGCAGCGGTTGCGGCCGTGGATCGAGGCTCCGAACAGCTCGGGGTCGATGAACGGGTCCGCGGACGGGTCGCCGTGGCACGCCAGGCACGTGTCATTGTCCGGAGCCTCCTGCGCGCGCGCCGGCGCTGCGAATGCCAACACCAATCCCAGCGCCAACCATCGTGCCAAATTCGGAATTCGGAATGCGGAATGGCTCGGCGTACCGTTCGATGTGGAATGTGTCATGGACCGGCCGAGCGGGCATGACACGTTACACATCCAACATGACACAATCGGGATTCCGCATTCCGCATTTGGCACTGATTTCGTTACAAGCCGCTCGTCCCGGTGTGGCACTCGCTGCACTTGAACTCCGTGACGTCCATCCCGAGATCCACCGGGTGCTGAAACGGCTGCTCCTCCAGGTGGAGCGCGGTCATCGCCTCGGGCGGCCCCTGCGCCAGGATCGTGTGGCACGCGTTGCAGTCCTTCGTGATGACCCGGCCGTCCCGGCTCCGGTGGAGCCCGTCGTGGCAGCGGAAGCATCCCTCCGAGTTGCGATGGCCGATATGATTCGGGTAGACGCGCCAGTTGACCCGCATCTCGGGAAAGATGTTCGTCGAGAAGATCTGCTGCACCGCTTCGGTCGCCTGCCGGATCGCCACCGCCTTCTGCCGGTACACCTCCGGGTAGGTGTTCTGGTAGAACGCCGCCAACCCGGCCAGGATCGCGTCCAGGGCCTCCGCTTCGGTCTCGTACGGCGCAATGAGGAGCCGGACCGCCTCCCGCTTCAGATAGGGCAGCTCCGGATCCATCCGGCCGGCTTCGAACGCCCGGTCAACCGCCTGGTCCGGAGGGTTGTAGATATGCGAGGGCCGGTTGTGGCAGTCGACGCAGTCCATCCGCCGGACTTCCCCCGCGGCGATCTCCTGCGGCGACAGGGGCCGCTCGGTGGACATGTACTCGCGGACCGCGCCGTCGTGGCTGACGACGCGCACCCAGGGAATCTGCTCCCGCTCCTCGTCCGCGGCGATGTAGGAGATCTCCTTGCTGATGTTCATATGCCAGTGGATGCCCGTCGTCGCCCCGACCGACGGATCGCCGCCGCCGACTTTGATGAGCATCTCGATCCGCCACGGGCTGTTGGTCTCATCGGCAAGAAAGTGGTTGAACGTCCTCTGCTGAGCGCCGAAGAATTTGGCGGGCCAGTGGCACTGCTCGCAGGTCTCCTGCGCCGGGCGCAGGTTCTTCACCGGCGTGGGGATGGGGCGCGGGTACGTGCCGGCGGCGGCCGCGTAGACTTGGTACAGCCCGCTCAGCTTCGACCGCACGAACCAGTCGGCGCCGGGCCCGACGTGGCACTGGACGCACGCGACGCGCGCATGCGGCGAATGCTGATAGGCGGTGTGCTCCGGCTTCATGACCTGGTGGCACACGAGGCCGCAGAACTCGACGGATTCCGTGAAATGGTAGGCCCGGTACCCGGTCACGGAGAGGAGCACGACCAGCGTCATCACGGCCGCAAGGGCGCCGCCCAGGAGCATCTGATCCCGCGGACGGTTCAAGTCGATCCGGGGAAGCGGCGGCACGACCGCGCCGGCGTGCCGTGTCCGGCGGCGCCGCTCCCACAGCGCTCCCAGCGCCACGAGCGCGGCTCCGCCGATCGCCACAAAGGGGAGCACGAGATAGATGAGCACCCCGAGGTACGGGTTGGTGTGCCGGCTGAACAGATCCATGAACATCAGCGGCAGGCCGAACGCCGTGCTCAGCGCGGCGACGAAGAGCCCGATCAGGCTGACCGGGTTGCGCAGGAGGCTGGACGAGGGCCGCCGGCGCTCCGCCATCACGAGCGCTCCCCCCGCGAGCCGTCCGGGCGGTCCAACTCCCTGATCCGCAGCACGAGGCCGAGGATCAAGAGCCCCAGGATCACGAGCGTCACCCAAAAGCCCTTGCGGCGGAAGTGGAACTCCTCCACCGCCTGCTCCCCCTGCCCCGCGGCCTCATCCGCATGGGCAAGCCCCTCCTCGACGATGGGGTCCATCTTGTCCATCGAAAAGGCGTGCACATACGCCCGCGACTGCGTCAGTTTGGCGCCCGCCTCGTGGAGCTCGAATTCCGCGTCCGCCACGTCCATGCCCAGGCCGTCGGCCTGTTCGATCAGGGCATTCGCGTCCTGCACGCGGGTCTTGAGCCGCTCGATTGCCCCGCGCATCGCTTGGGCGGTGCGGAACCCCGCGGACTCGGGCTCGTGGCAGCTGACGCAGAGCGCCTCGGGGCCGGTCCCGAGCATCTCGTCCGTCGGCCTGGCGATCAAATGGTTGCCGTGGCACACCTCGCACTCCGGCAGCCCCAACGCCTCGTGCGCCGCTTTGTGCGGGCTGTTGACGAACAGGTCGCGCGAGAGCGCGTGGCACTGGGCGCACACGTTGCCGACGGCGAGCGTGCCCGGGCGGGCGGCCTCGTGTGATCCGTGGCAGCTGGCGCAATGGGGCGCCGCGCGGTCGCCCCGGAACAACAGCGCCTGGCCGTGCACGCTCCGCGAATATTCCCAGTGCTGATTGACCGGCAGCCCGTGCCGGTCCATGACGGACGCGTCCGCATGGCACGTCGCGCACGTCCCGGGGATGTTGGTCGCATAGACCGGCGAGGAGGGGTTGCGCGCCTGCAGGATCCCGTGGACGCCGTGACAGCTCGTGCAGACGGGAACGTCGGCGTCGTGCGCGGCGAAGCGTTTGCCGTGCTGGCTCGTCAGGTACTTCGCGTACTGGTCGGTCGGCAGGTTCGGATTGAACCGCCGCATGTACTCCGGATTCGCGTGGCACCGGGCGCAGAGCGCCGGGATCTCCTCGCGCCGGATATGCCCGAGGAACCCCCGCGCGGGATCCATGGCCGCCTCCGGATCCATGGAGGCGGGATCTCCCCCGTGGCAGTCGGCGCACGTGAGCCCGCGCGCGGCATGCACATCGTCGGGAAACAGCGCGGCCGGCCCCCGGGTGCCGCCCTCCATGGCCTGATGGCATTCCACGCACCCGCTGCCCTTGGTCTGTGCCTGCGCCGCCGGCGCCCATGCCGGGATCGCGAGCGCCGCGACGACGCCGGCTCGCAGCACCACCGCCGAGCGCGTCATGGCGCGTGCCCGATCCAGAGCGCGTAGACCGTCATGCCCACCACGTAGCTCATCCCGACCCACCCCAGCAGCGCCATCAGCCAATGCGCCCGTCCGCGGCGGGCCGGACGGTCCAGCCACGGCACCAGCACCAGCGCGGCGCCCGCAATCCCGATGCCGCCGATGGCGAGCAGCTCTCCTTCCAAGCCGAAGACATGGCTCGGCACCAGCTTCAAGGTCTGAAACATCCAGAGGAAGTACCATTCCGGCTCGATGCCGGCCGGCGTCGGCGCGAAGGGATCCGCCTGCTCGCCCAGCGTGGCCGGCAGGTACACCGCGAGGGCCAGCACCGCCCCGAGCATCACGCACCATGCGACCAGATCCCGGAGCAGGAAGTCCGGCACGAACGGCATGCTGCGCTCGTCCCGCACAGAGAGCGGCCGGCTCATCCCCTGCATCTGAATCATGGCCAGATGCGCGCCCAGCAGGCCCAGGAGCGCGATCGGCAGGATGGCGATATGCAGCCAATAGAACCGCCGGATGGTCGCCGCGCCCACTTCCGGACCTCCGCGCAGCATGGTCCCGATGACCGGGCCGATCCCGGGCACGGCCGCGGAGATTTCCGTGCCGACTTTCGTCGCGAAGTACGCGAGCGTATTCCACGGCAGGAGGTACCCGGTGAATCCGAAGCCCATCAGGAGGAAAAACAGGAGCGCCCCGCTGACCCAGGTCAGTTCCCGGGGCGGGCGGTACGCCTTCAGGAAAAACGTGCTCGCCAGATGCACGAAGGCGGAGAGGATCGCCACGTTCGCCGCCCAGGCGTGCACCGAGCGCACGAGCCAGCCGAACTCCACCTTGGTCATGATGAAGCGGACGGACTCGAACGCGTGCTCGGCGGAGGGCTGATAGTACAGCAGCAGCAGGATGCCGCTCAGAATCTGGATGACGATCAGGACAAGCGTCATGCCGCCCCAGTAATACCAGATCGTGTGCCGGTGGACGGGCACCGTCTTGTGGGACGCGAACTCGCCGAGGCGCTGCAGGGGATAGCGGCTGTGGAAGAAGCCGCGCAGCCGCTCAGCCGCGCGCGCGAACATGGAGCCTCACGGGCAAGCCCGTCGCACTTGTCATCCCACGCTCCGCGTGAGGCGACATCCCGCCCCCGGTCTTGGCCGGAGCAGGCTCGGCGGGATGGAGCCTCACGGGCATGCCGGTTGCCCACATGAACACCGCCCGTGGGGCGGAATCCCGCGCGAGCCCACGGCCGCTGGCCGTGGTGCGAGTCGCGGGATCACCGGGTCCTTTCGCGCGCGTCATGATCCGCACCGGCAGCGCGCCCGCGGCTCCGTCATGAGGATTTCGACACGACAATGTCATCGCCGCGGATGTTGACCTGAAACGCCTCGAGCGGCCGCGGAGGAGGCCCCGAGATCACCTGGCCGTTCAGGTCGAACTTGCCGTTGTGGCAGGCGCACCAGATGACGCTGGCGTGATCGTCGTACTGCACGGTGCAGTTCAGGTGCGTGCACACGGCGGAAAACGCCTTCAGGTCTCCGTGCGGCGTATGGACGAGCAGCGCGGGCTGGGACCCGAACCGGAAGATCTTGGCCTGGTTGGCGGCCAGCTCGCCGACTCTCCCCGCCACCACGTTCGACACCGAAGCTTCCCGGCCCATGGGAGGATAGAGATACCGCACGATCGGGTAGAGAGTCGACCCGATCAGGGCGAGGACGCCGCCTTTCAGGAGCCCCCCGAGGAACGCGCGCCGGCTGAACCCCCGGCGCGGACACATAATCCCGTTTGACGGTTCCATCTCGTTGCTCCGACGCACAAGAGGAGGCCGCCCGCCGGCTCCCGCGCATCCGCGCGTCAGTCAGGTCGCCTGGCGGGCGGCCTCCGCAGTGCCCGTGACGCCGTGCCGGAAGCCCGGATCAGAACTTCTTCGACACCTCCAACCACAATGCGTTCGCCCGGTAGTTGCCCGCCTCCGCCAAAGACTTGGCCAGATAATGATAATATCCGTACTTCGCGCCGAGTGTCACGTCCTCCTTCGGCGACCAGTTCACGCCGAGCTCCAGGTCGAGCCGCTCGTTGTCGATGCCGTACGGCAGCGCCGTCGGCGACACGTCATTGAAGTTCTCCGCGTCGGCATAGAGCAGCGAGGACGTCAGCGACACCGCGGACGTCGGCGTGTAATCGACGGTCAAGAGCCAGGTGGTGACATCGCTGCTGAACGCCGCGATCGGCGGGTTCGGACCGTGGCGGGCCGGCGTGACCACGTCCGCATCTTGCCGGGACACGGACCCCAGCACCAGGAGCCCATTGAGCGGCTGGAGCGCCACATCGTAGGTATAGATGTGCGACAACGTCTGCGTCTCGACGCTGTTCATGCCCTGCACCGCGGTCGCGTAGTCATCGTCCCGCAGCTGGTAGCGGAACGAGGTGCGCAGCCAGCGCCGTGGCTTGAGCGTCACGCGGGTCGTGAACTCATCCGTGGCCTTGTTGGCATAGTCGATGAACGCGGAGCTGAACGACGTCTCGAATTGGTCGTCGTAGTCATTGTTGCTCCGTTTGTGGCGCACCTGGCTCGTCACGTCCAGGAACCGCCACGGCGAGCTCCGGGCGCCCAGCGTCCAGCCGCCGCGGCGGACATCGGTCACCGTGTCCCGGTAGAAGGAGTTCGCGCCCGTGATCCCGTCGGATTGATCTTCGCGAAGCCGGATGCGCGCCTGCTCCAGCTCGAGGTCCGTGTACACCGACGTACGGGGGATTCCGGTGAACTTGAGCGAGACCGCTTCGCCCCAGCGGTGCTCGTTCGAATCGCTGATGTTGTTCTCGATCCCGTCGATCACGCCGTCGGGCGACGCCCCGGAGGCCGGCGAGCCGTCTTCAGGATATACGGAGACGCTCTCGCGTTTCGCGAGCTCCGCCTTGAGCCGGGTGGTCAGCGTGAGCGAGTCCGCGACGTCCACCGCCAGGTTGCCGACCCAGGCGTGCGTATCCACATCGCTGTCGGCGCGCGCGTTCCGCTTCTGCTCCGAGAAGCTGAAGAAATTCGTCGGCACCCCCGCCGCGTTCAATTCATACAGGTCTTCGTATTCGCGGGCCGTCAGGTGCGCGAAGTGATACGCGCTGGCGAAGAACACCTTTTCTTCCAGGAACGCCCGCTCCGCGCCGAAGAGCGAGGTCAGCACCGCCGCCTCCGGGCGCTGGTCGTGCCGCCGCATCAGCTTGTCGGCGGCGGTGGCGGTGGTCGAGATGTCCCGCTCGAGCCGCACGGATTCGATGTCGACGAACTCCGCCTCGTGCTTGGTGGTCAGGTTCCACTCCGCCACCTCGTCGGCGATCTCGAAGCCCACGACGTCGACGATCTCATCCACTTCCTGCCAAGTGGGCGCGATATTCCGGGTCACCGCCTCCTCCGCTTCGCTCCAGGTGAGGCGGGATTTCGTGCCGTCCTTGTACTCGCGTTCATAGAACAGCTTGATGTCCGGGAAATCCTCGAGCGTGAGGCCCGCCTCCAGCTCGATCTTGCCGATGTCCATCTCCAGGCGCTTGTCCGTTTCGCTCCCCGAGAGCGTCGTGAACGGCGGATACACGCCGCCCGTGCCGTCGTAGTATTTCCGGAATTCCTGGAAATTCAGGTGGACGTACCCGAGGCCGCCCCAGTTGTACTCGAGCGCCGTCCCGAGATCGTTATCGTCGATGATGGCGTGCCCGGTTGCGCGGAATTCGGTGTCGCCCTCCCCTTCGACCTTGAGGGAGAAATCCTCGATGCCGCCGCCGTAGCCGTCCTTGATCCAGTGGTGCGCCCGGAACTTCTCGTCATCCCCCTGCACGTCGATATAGCGCACGGGCAGCACCGTGATCGAGGACTCCATCTCGGCGGCCGCCGCGGTCCGGGCGCTCCCCAGGAGGCCGCCCACGGCCATGACCAGCGCCCCCACCGCACCGATCGTCGCTCTCATCTCGCCTCCTCCCTCGCCTCAATACCGCAGGTGGTCGCTGAAGTTCGACCCGTGGACCGCCGTGTGGCAGCCCGCGCTGAAACACGTCCCTTCCGGTAGGCGACCCGCATGGCCCGAATTCCCGATGCTCGGGAAGTTGACCTGGGTGTGGCAGCGCAGGCACAGGTTCGCGTCCCGCGCGACCAGCATCTTGTCGTTGATCGAACCGTGAACCTGGTGGCACTCGGTGCATCCCTCGCGCAGCGCTTCGTGCTCGAACACGAACGGCCCTCGCTGCTCCTTGTGGCACTTGAAGCACGCCTCGTTCGTGCCGTGGAGGCTCGTCGCCGACCAGGGGCGGACGTCCGTCGCGTGCGCGTCATGGCAGTCCGCGCAGCTCATCTTGCCTTCCAGCACCGGGTGGTGGTGCGTCATCCGGAACTGCATCTTCTTGTCCGTGTGGCAGGCGAAGCACGCGTTGGGGTCCTTGCGGGGGTTGATCATTCCGCCGACGCCGCGGCCTCCGCCGGCGTCCACATGGAGGCTGCCCGGCCCATGACAAGTCTCGCATCCTTGCGCCTTGAGGCCCTCCACCTCGCCCGGAATGGCAATGCGCGCGTGCGAAGAGTGCTTGAACTCCTTGGCCTCCTTGGCGTGGCACATGGCGCAGGTCTCCGTGCCGACGTATTCCGCCTTGGGCGCCTCCTCCGCTCCGTCCTCCGCCTGCTCATCGGCCCATGCCGCCGGCATCGCCAGGGAGGCCAGATACCGGTTGACCGACCGCGGTGGCAGCGAAGATTGCGGGCTGCCGGGCAGGGAGGCGGGGTCGGACGGGTTTGTGCCGGCGTTCAGCTCCTCGCCGTTCGTCGCGCCGTCTTCGTCGGCGTCCTGATCCTCGACGGCGCGGTAGTCCTCGATCGTGAGGGCCAGGGCGTTCCCGGCCCCCTTGAGCGCCTCGAGCGCCTTGCCGTAGGCGTTCAGGTCGCCTTTCTTCCCGACCGCGCTCTCATGGCAAGCCTTGCACGTCACGGCCTTCGTGTCCGGATAGGCGGCCTTAAAACTCTTCACGTTCTGGATCGTCGCCCAAGCCGAAGGCGCCATGACGAGCCACGCCAACAAGCCTCCCACTATGCCCAGCATGCCCCGCATGTCCCGCATTGCTCCCCCCTCAGGCTGCATCCGCGCACCACACTCGGCCGTTCCTGAGCTTATGATGACGGCGAACCCTCCGGAGCCGACGCGGGATCGGACGGATCCGTCCCCGCCTCGAGCTCCTCGCCGTTGGTCGCGCCGTCTTCGTCAGCGTCCTGGTCCTCGACGGCGCGGTAGTCCTCGACCGTCAGGGTCAGGGCGTTCCCGGCGCCCTTGAGCGCCTCGAGCGCCTTGCCGTAGGCGTTCAGGTTTCCCTTCTTGCCGATCGCGGCCTCATGGCAGACCTTGCACGTCACGACCTTCGTGCCCGGATAGGCGTCCTTAAAACTCTTGACGTTCTGGATCGTCGCCCGGGCCGAGGGCGCCATGACGAGCGCCGCCGCGATGACGCCGAGCCCGATTACGAGACCGTGACCGATTCGCATGGCTGGTTCTCCTGCGCGTCCGTCCGCCACCACCGCAGAAAATGCTCGGTCTGCCGCGACAGCATGGCGCGGCACGATGCCACGGCCCGGCGGCGGCTCGCCAGTGTCGTGTCCACGGCCGTTTGCAGATCGTCGATGTTGTAGAGCGTGACGCCCGGCATGCGGCCGACCGCCGGATCCACGTTCCTCGGCACCGAGAGATCGACGATGACGAGCGGGCGGGATCCTCGGACGGCCTGCGCCGATTCGATATCGCCGGGATCGATCACGTAGTGCGGCGCCTGCGTGCAGACGATCGCGACATCGATGTGCGCGAGATGCCGCTGGGCCTGCTCCCATGAGAGCCAACCGCCGGAGCACAACGAGGCCAGTTCCCTGGCTTTGGCCTGGGTTCGGTTGACGACCCAGACCTGGCCGATGCCCGCGGCGGTGAGATGGCGCACCGTCGTTTCCGCGGCCTTGCCCGCGCCCCACAACAGCGCATGCGCCTCGCCGAGACGCTCGCCGAAGAGCCGGCGGAGGAGCCCCGCCACCACGGACCCGATCGACCCCGGACCGCCGTTCACGGCCGTGCGCGTGCGGATCAGCTTGGCGGCATGGAGGGCCTTTTGGAAGAGCCGGTTCAGGAGCATGCCGGTGGCACCGGCGTCCTGCGCGGTGAGGTAGGCCTGCTTGACCTGCGCGGCGATCTCGGACTCGCCCAGCACCATGGAGTCCAACCCTGAGGCCACCTGGAACAGGTGGGACACGGCGTCGTGGTTCGCGCGCCGGACCAGCGCCGCCTCGAGCCGGGCCGGTTCCGCTCCGGCCCGGGCCGCGAACATCTCGCACGCCGCGCGGGCGGCCGCATCGGGATCAGTCCCTGCCAGATAGCATTCGACGCGGTTGCACGTCGAGAGCACCACGGCCTCGTCGATGGCCGCCGATGCGCACAGCGCGCGGAGCGCATCGGGCAGCTCGCGGGGGTGGAAGGCCAGCCGGTCGCGCAGATCGAGCCCCGTGCCGCGGTAGTGCACCCCCACCACCGCGAGCGCCCGCGCCCGCGCCGAGGAGGAAGGCGCCGCGCCAGCAATGGGCTGGATGTGGTCTGTCTGCGCAGTCATGGACGGATTGGGAGAATTATAGTCCCGCCTCTCGGCCGGCGCTAGGATGGAATTGTGCTCGAAGGGCATGCCTGATCTATCCAGATACGTCGAGTATTCGAAGACAGGACATCCGTCTCAGTTCCGCTCCGTCAGGCACGGGAACCCGGCGCTCCGGCCCCCGTGCCGGGCGCAGCAGGGAAACGTCCCGGTCAGCCGGTACCGGACGCATTGCCCTTCCCTGATGGCCTCGACCAGCCCCGCCGCGCGCAAGATCGCCAGATGGTGCGACACGCGCGCGGGTCTCACGCGCAGGCGCCTCGCCAGCTCGCCCACATGCTCGCTGCGCGACAGCAGGGCGCGCACGAGCCCAAACCGGATCGGATCTCCCATCGCCTGGAACAGGATCACGCACGCCTCCGGCGTCCGGGGAGCCTGGGCCTGCCAGCCGCTGCCGTTGTTGACGGCCGATTCAACTTCGCGTCGGGATCGCCTCATTCAGCGCATCCAGCAGCTGGTCGATCCGCATGCCATAGCACCACGCGACCTCCTCGAGCGTCGCGCTGCCGTGCCAGCGCCGATTGACCCGCAGCGCATCGACCACCGCGGCGAGCTCCGGAAACCGGCGCAGCGTCGCGTTCAGCGTGGCGTCCTTCGTGATGGGCCACACGGCCGCCGCCCCCGCGGGCGGCAGCTGCTCCAACAGCGGGAACAGCAGATCGTGCTCCCGTTGGGTGTGAACCCGGTAGAGCGCGAGGAAATGCTCCGCGAACGTCGTGAACGACTCCTGGCCCGGCATGACGCCGCCTCTGGCCAGCGCCTTCAGGACCGTCAGCGATTCCAGCAGATCCCGGTGCTCCGCCAGCAGCACTTCGATCAGCGCGGGATCCGCCTGGCCCGAGGCCCGAAACGGCACGTAGAACTGCCGCTCTTCCTGCGCGATATGCTCGGTGAGCCTGACCGCGCAGGCGTCGAGAAACGGGAGCAGATCTTCCGGCGGCACCCGCATATGCGATGTCACCCACAGATCGAGATGGGCCAGCGTCGCGTCAAGCAACTCATGGTCGTCATGCAGCCATGCGAGCCGATTCATGCTCCGGAGCTCGTCCAGGACGGTGCCCGGCTTGTCGTGTTGTGTCGAACGCTCGAACGGGCTCCCGGCTCTACGGTAGCGGGAATCCCGGATGGCCTTCTATGACGTGACGCATGTTCGTTCAACATCGCTCCAGCCGCACCGTTGCCTCCGCGTGCGCGGACTCGAACGCCCCGGCATCGGGGGCCCGGAGCAATCGCGGAAGCGCGAACCACAGCCAAGCCAGCGCGCCCAGCAGCCAGGCGCCTGCCGCCGTGCCCAGCGCATGGAAATAGCCGGCGGGCACGAGATCCGCGCACAGCCGCGCGATCAGCGCCGCGCCCAGCGCGACCCCGAGCAGGCGAATGATCCACAGCGGGTTGCGAAGGCGCAACCCTTCCCCGCTGTGGCTCATCACCACCATCGTGGCGACCGCAAACGCCATCAGGCTGAACCCGCCCAAAAACACCACGTGCAGCATCGCAACCCGGTACGCCGGCTGCCACGCCGCCGCCCACAAGCCTCCCATGATGGCCCACAGCGACACCCACACCAGCCGCGCATAGCCCTCGGGAACCGCCGGAGGCCTCCAGCACTGCGTGGTCCAGGCCAGCTCCGCCGTGACCACCGCCGCCCGCAGCGCATAGGCCGGACGGATCATGCCTGCGCCTTCCAGCACGCCGCTCGCCGCCAGCGACGCGCCGGCGGCCGCGTGCGCGGCCATCCGCACGCCGGGCCGGGTCCACCATCGGGGATCACCCGGATCGACGCGGACCGGCAGCCCGCCCCGTCCGAGCAGCCTGGGCGCCATGAAGCCGGCGACGCCGACGACGATGGACAGCAGGAATCCCTGCTGAGCCAGCACGCGCCCCGTGCCGCTCACCCACACCGGGGCGCCCCCCAGCTCCCGGGCCATCATCATCCCGGCTCCCGCGATGCCCAACAGCAGGCCGATCGGGATCCAAACGAACTCCGCCGGCGCATCGCCGCCGCGCCGCGCCGCCACCCGGCGCGCGGCGAACGCGCCCAACTGAACGAGCAGCGCGATGAAACACGCCAGCGACGCGGCCCACCAGCCGAATGACAGGCACAGCACGTATCCCGCCAGCGCCGCCAGGGCGCCCGCCAATTCCGCGGTGGAGGCGGGCGGCGTTGACGAGAACCGCGGAAGCGCGGTCATGAGGAAGCCGGCGATGAAGCCGTACATGTAGCCGCCGACTTGAAGGAACGCGTGAAAGGAACCGGATGAGGCCTCGGTCCATCGGGCCGCGTACGCGAGCCAGTGGCCGACGCCGAGGCAGCCCAGCAGCGTGCCGATGGGAAACAGGACCCGAAAGGGCTCCCGCTTCGCCTGGGTCCAGGTGATCATCCCGCGCACGAGGCCGGCTGTCCGGCCTGGACGCGCGGCACATAGGCGCAGCCCGGCTCTTCCGCGAGATAATCGCCGGTCGTCGCGTAGGCGCGCGCGCGGGAGCCGCCGCAGGCGTCCCGGTACTCGCAGATCCCGCAGCGGCCGCCCAGGCGGTCGGGATCGCGAAGCGCCCGGAACACCGGCGAGTCGCGGTACACGTCCGCCAGCCGGTGGCGGCGCACGTTGCCGGCCGCCAGCGGCAGAAACCCGCTCGGATAGATCTCCCCGTGGTACGAGATGAACAGGTGGCCTTTGCCCGCGTTGATCGGCTGCGGGGCCTGGCCGATCGTCCCCATCGGCCCGATCGCGCGCCGCAGCGCCTCAGGCAACGCCGCATCCGAGGCCGAGGGACGCCGGGCGGCCGCCGGCTCGCGCTGCATGACGTAACGGCGGAAGTGGGGGGCTTCGGTGATCTTGACGATGAACGGCGCGCGGCGTGTCAGCGCGTAGAGCTTCGCGAAGACCCGTTCGAATTCCTCGGGCGCGAGCCCCTCCACCTGGTTGCCCCGGCCCACCGGCACGAGGAAGAACACCTCCCAGAATACGATCCCGAGGCGCTCGATCAGCTCGATCATCGCGTCGGCGTCCTCGAGGTTGCGCCGGCTGAAGACGGTGTTGATCTGGACGGCGAGCTTGGCCTCGTGCGCCCACTGCACGGCGTCCATGGTCTTGCGGAACGCGCCCGGCACGCCCCGGAACGCGTCGTGCGCGCCGGGGGTGCTCGCATCCAGGCTCAGCGCCATCTGATCGAGCCCCGTGTCCTTCAGCGACGCGACGACGGACCGGGTCAGCTTCGCGGTCGCGGCCGGAATCGTGCCGACGCGCCGTCCGCGCGCTTTGGCGCGCCGGATCAGCTCGAAGAGATCGGGCCGCTTGAGCGGATCGCCGCCGCTGAGGACCAGGATCGGGGTGCCGAGGGCCGCGATCTCATCGATCAGCGCCAGCCCCTCTTCGGGCGTCAGCTCTCCGGGCAGCGGGTTCGGCTGGGCGGCGGCGCGGCAGTGCGCGCAGGCGAGGTCGCAGGCTTGCGTGGTTTCCCAAATGACGATGAAGGGCGTCCGGGCGAGGTCGAGCGCGCGCGCGTGGGCGTGGGGCGGCGTGGTCATGCGCCTGGCGTCCCGGGCGGCGCGGGAACCACGCCGGAGACCGGCAGCGCGTCGAACGGCCACGCCCCGCCGTCGGTCGTGAAGACGCAGTCCACGCGGAAGCAGGCGGGATCCTTATCGAGGCAGTTGACCACTCTCCACTTCCCTGGCGCGTGCTGCAGCAGGATCGCCCAGACGCTGCGCTGCGTCAGCGCGCACGTGCACGGCAGGTATTTCACCTCGCCCCGGTCCGCCTCACTCATCACTGTGCCTCCCGTGCCAAATGTGGAATTCGGAATTGGGAATTCGGAATGTGCTCCCGGTTTTCAATTCCGCATTCCGCATTCCGCATTTGGCACACCGCATGCCCATGCACCTTGAATCTTCCTTGACGTGAGCCTGATGCAGTTAGCCGGCGCACTCGCCCTTCCCCATCCCTCCCAAGGAGAAGTCCTCCGTGTGCCCCCAGTCGCGGAACGCCTCAGGGTCTTCCGGGTTGGGTTCGAACACGGCGAACGGGGCCAGCGCGCGCTCGATCGGCGCCGTGCCGGCGCGTTCCACGCAGGCCCGGAACGATTCCCCGTCGGTCCGCTCGCGCCGGTACCAGGCCAGCAGCGCCTCGACGGCCTGCGGGACCCGCCGCGCCGGCAGCCGCGCCACCGTCTGCCCGAATGACGCTTCGCCGTCCCCGCATCCGCCGCCGACCAGCACCTGATAGAACGGCACCGGGCGGCCCGCCACGTTCCGGCTCGACCCGAACATGCCGATGTCGGCGATATGATGCTGGCCGCAGGAATTCGGGCAGCCGGAGAGCTTGATCCGGAGCGCTTGGAGGTCGTCGGTCTTGTACTCCGGAGCGTCGAGCGTGTCCGCCAGCGCCGTCGCCAGGCCGCGCGAGGCGGTAATGCCGATCTGGCAGGTGTCCGCGCCCGGGCAGGACGTGATGTCCTGAATCCGCTCCGCGTCGGCGCGCCCGAGCCCGAGCGGGACGAGCACCGCGTACAGCGACGGCAGATCCTCTTCCCTAACCCAGGGCAGGCACACGTCCTGCCACGGCGTCGTGACGACCCGCCCGCCGGAGAACCGGCGCGCCGCGTCCGCGAGACCCCGCAGCTGGGGCACCGACAGATCACCCAGGAGCAGCCGCACGGTGACCATCGCGACGCCCGGCTGGCGCTGGGGCTGCGCGTTCGTCTTGACCCACCGGACATACCCCGCGGCGCCCTCCGCCCGGATGGCGCGGCCGCCGCCGCGCCCGTTCGTTGGGATCGCCGGCTCCGGCAGCAACGGGAACCGCTCCGGGCGCGCGTGCAGCTCGTCGCGCCGAGCGAACACGCGGCGGCGGAACTCCTCGATGCCGATCGAGCTCAGCAGGAACTTCATCCTGGCGCGCTGGCGGTTCTTTCGCTCACCGTCGCGGTTGAACACCGCAAGGACGGCCTCCATCGTCGGCAGGAGCTCCGCCAGCGGCGTCCACGGCTCCAGGAGATCCGCCGGGCGCGGGAGCGCCCCGAGCCCCCCGCCGACGTACAGCCGGAATCCGGGCCGGCCCTGATCCAGCGCCGCGATCACCCCGATGTCATGGATCGCCGCCATCGCCCGGTCGTGCCGGCAGCCGGAGAAGCTCATCTTGAACTTGCGGGGAAGCTCCTGCGTGTCCGGGTGCCTGAGGAAATACGTGGTCGCGGCCAGCACGTACGGCGCCACGTCGAAGACCTCATCGGGGCAGAGCCCGGTGAACGGGCACGCGGTGATGTTCCTGACGCTGTTGCCGCACGCCTCCCGCGTGGTGAGGCCGACATCCGCCAGCTCCGCCAGCAGGTCCGGCACCCGCGGCAGGGGCACCTCGTAGAGCTGGAAGTCCTGCCGGGTCGTCACGTGCGCCCTGCCGGTCGCGTAGGCCTCCGCGAGCGCCGCGACCCGCTCGCACTGCCCGGCGTTGAGCCAGCCGCCTGGCACTTTGATGCGGACCATCTGGCGGTCGCGCAGCGCGCGGATGCCGTAGATCCCGAGCTGCAGCCGGCACTTCTTGAAGTCATCCGCGGAGAGCGACCCGTCGAGGTACTGGCGGATGCGGCCCCGGAACTCGTCCAGTTCCGCCGGGTTCCCCGGCAGCGTCACGATGGGTGTCGTCGGCTGTGTCTGCTGCATCGCGGTGCTCCTTCCCCTGGTTCGAAGTCTGACAGGCTTCTGTGCGCTCGTCGATGACCGACGTCAGATGCCCATGCCGTCTTTCTGCCACGTCGTCATCTCCCGCCGGTGCGCGAACAGGAACCGGTCGATCGCCTCGAGCACCGCGCGGCTCCGCGGCGCCGTCTCCTGGCGCTCCCAGCGGCTGAGCGTCGAATAGCTCACGCCCAGCTGATGGGCGCAGGCCTCCTCGGACCAGCCCATCTGCCTGCGGAGCCGCTTCAGCGCCTCCAGCCGTTCCCTGACTGTCTGGATTCCGGATACACTCATGTGCAAATGCTACAGCATCTGCACAGATCCGTTCCATGACATCCGTCATATTCGTCAACAAAGCCGGCCTGGGGCTGGAACGGGGCGGGGGGCGGGGACGTGGGGATGACCATGAGAGCATGAGAAGGTAGAAGATGGAGGGTGGAGGGTGGAAGAGAGAAGATGGAAGGTGGAGGGTAGAAGGTAGAAGGTAGAAGATAGAAGGTAGAGTTATATTGTCATTTGTACTTTCTATCTTCTACCTTCTATCTTCTACCTTCTCACGGTCATCCCCACATCCGCGCCCCCCGGCCCAATCGTGATCAGAACTGCTTCTTATACTTGAGAAACACCTCATCCAGCGGCGACGCCTTCGATTCGTTCGCCGCCGGGTCCGTGGTAACCGGCGTGGGGCGGACGTCCTTCTCGCCTTCGAGGGAGACCGAAGAGGTGCCGTCGAGCCGGTATTCCGCGCCCAGCCTGTGCGTGGTGGTCGGGGGCTGGAGCGAGGTCTCGGCCTGGGTCTGTTCGACCCCGTAGGTCGCCTTGAGTTTCCTGGTCACCGATGTCTCCACCTCGACCCCGCGAACGCCTTCGTCGTGTTTGAGCGCGACCGCGTCGATCCCGAGGCGCTGCGCCACGCGCCCGCCGAGTCCGCCGAAGAGGAAATAATCGATGAACTCGGAGGCGAGCTCTGGCGTCACCCGCCCCTCGGTGAGCGCCGTGGTGACTCCCCGCCACTCCTTCCCGGTCCCCAGCATGACGAGCAAGACCCCCTGCGGCTTCGGCGGCACCGAACTCAGCCGGAGGTCGGGCTTCTCCGGCGTGCCGCGCAGGCGGACCGTAATGGTGGTGTCGGCGATGCGCGCGGTCCCTTCCACATCCATCACCGGGCGCGTCGGCTCTCCCGCAAACTCCAGCCGGCTGTTTCGAAGCCGGAGCGCCGTCTGCCTGACCAGCGCTCCGCCGCCGGTCAGCTCGACAATCCCCCGCAGACCCGGCGGGGTCTTCGTCGTGTCAACGGCCAGGCGCAGCGTGACCGGCGCCTCGGTGACGGCGACCGGGCGGTGCGCGAGCCGCTCGATGTGCAGCCGGCCCATCACCACCGGCTCCCTGAGCGTGCCGGCGAGGCGGACATCGACGTCCCGAACGAGCCCCGTGACGCCCGGCAGCTTGTCTCCGGTGCCGATGAAGTCCAACACCTGCCGGACGGAGACCGTCTTCGAATAGACCCAGCCGTCCAGGCGGCCGTCCTCGATGGTCGCGGACACGACGACCGGCTCGGCTCCCGGCAGCCGGATGCGCGCGTTCTGCACAACCCGGACCGAGTCGAGCGAGAGCGGCCACTCCAGATCGAGCCGCTGGATCTCGATGTCGGCCTCCTGAGGCAGCCCCCGCACGCCGCGCAGTCGCACGCCCGCAAGCGACACGCGGGATCCCGGCGAGCCGCTCGCCTCGCTCGCGGTGAACTCCCGCACGACGCCCGGCACATGCAGCGAGAGGTCCCGCATGGCGAATTGCACCGGCTTGCCCCCGCCGAGCAAACCGGTCGCCGCCAGATTCCCGACACCGATCTGCGACCCCGACGGCAGCGGCCCGGGCCCCTCGATGGCGAGCCCCTGCAGCGTCATCCCGTCCTGCAGCGTGCCCTGCGTGCCGGCGAGCTCGACGCGTGTCGCGTCCACCTGCCACGCGAGCCACAATCTGATGAGCGCCGACGATCCCGCGTTCGTCGCGACCGCGGCATACGCGCCGCCGGCCATGACGATGAGCCCCGCAAGTCCGAGCCAACCCAAGCGGCGTCTCATCGCGATGCACCTTCTTCCGGCGCCGCCTCGCCCTCCAGGATCGCCACCGGCAGGTGCCGGAACACGGCGGCGAGCCTGAGCCCGTGCAGCCATGTGACGGGCGCGCTCTCGATGGTCTCCCCCGTCAGGACGCTGCGCCACCGGTGCGGCGCGCCTCCGGGCAAGAGCAGCGTGTCGGACCCCCACACCGGCTGCCCGACCGGAAACGGATGCGTGCCCGCCAACCGCGAGGCGAGCCTGGGCACCGCGGCAAGCACCCAGTGCGGCCCGTGAGACCTGACGAACGCGAACACATGCGCGCGATGGGTGCCGAGCGCCTCCAGCGGCCGGTACTGGCCGGCGCCCAGCGCGTCGCGCCGACGCTGCCTGAGCTCGAGCCCTTGCCGGATGAGCAGCAGCTTGATCGCGCCGGTCTCCCAGCGCGCCAAGAGCGCCTTGGCGGACGCCTTCAGCCGCTCCGAATCCTGCGCCGGGGGTAGCGCCGCCAGCTCCGACGCCCGGCGCGCGAAATCGACCGGCCGTCGGTTGTCCGGATCGACGAGGCTGTCATCCCAGAGCTCGGTGCCCTGATAAAAATCCGGCGCGCCGGGCGCGCAGAGCTTGACCGCCGTCTGGGCCAGCGAGTTGACCGCCCCGAGGCGACCGACGACGCCAGCCAGGCGCGCGACATCAGCCAGGAAGGGCTGCTCCTCCCCGGGCGTCAACACGGTCCGGACGAACCGCGTGAGGACCTCCTCATAGGCGGCGTCCGGGTTGATCCAGCTCGTCCTGAGCTTGGCTTCGCGGACCGCCTTCGTCATGTACGCCGAGAGGCGGTCCGCGTAGTCCGGCGCCACGGCGGCGCCGCGGGCGCCGGCGGGCCAGGTGCCCAGCAGGGTCTGGTAGAACAGGGACTGCTCCTCCGGCCCCGGGACCGGGTCGCCGTCGACGACGCCGATGAGCTCCCGGTGCCACGCGCGCCAGCGCGTGAGCGCGTCTTCCCACTCATCCGGCATCTCCGAGAGCGCGTTCAGCCGCGCCCGGATGTCTTCGCTGCGCTTCGTGTCGTGCGTCGAGGTCGCCGAGAGCCCGTACGGCCAGCGCTCCGCCCGCTCGGCGAGCCGCTGGTGCGCGGCCTCGGGCGCGACGACGCCGTGCGCGGGCTCGCCGCCCACCTCATTGAGGGATCCGAGCGGGCAGAGGCGGTAGAACGCGGTGTCTTCCACGCCTTTGGCGGCGACCGGCGCCGTCAACTGCTGCAGGCGGAGCACGAACACCCGCCGCTGGGCGCGCTGCGCCTCGGTCAGCCCGTCGGGATCCTCCAGCAGGAGCACGGACCTGATGAACTCGAACACGGACGCGCTCATCTCGGGATTGCGGCGCTTCGCCGCGTGGACGGCGGCGAGGATCGCCTGCGTGCCTTCCTCGTGCACCTCGGCCGCGCCGGCCCGGATGTACGTCCGGTACACCGGAAAGCACGCGATGACCTCCCGCAGGGCCGCGTGCAGGCTCGCAAGCGTGAAATCGCGCGACCAGCGATGCTGCTCGGAGATCCGGTCGAGCCGCCGGGCCAAGACGTGGAGCTCGCTCGCCATCGCCACCTCGAGCAGCGCCCTGCGGCTCTGATAATAGACGTCGCCGAAGTTCACCGGGCGCCCGGTCGCCGCGGCGTAGATCTCCTTGAGCCGCGTCCAGCCGGCGGCATCGACGAACAGCCCGTTGACCAGATTGAGGAATTCATAGCCGGTCGTGCCGTGAACCGGCCACTCCGCGCGCAGGCGCTCCCGCGGCCCGAGGATCTTCTCGACGACGATGTAGCCCGCCCGGTCTCCGGCCGCGCCCGGCGCCAGGTGCCCGCCCTCCTCGAGGGCGCGCCGGCAGGCGTCCTGCAGCGCATGCAGGTACTGCTCGGGGTCGTACAGGCCGTCGGGGTGGTCGACCCGCAGGCCGTGCACGTAGCCGGCGCGGATCAGCTCGAGCACGAGGCTGTGGACGACCTGGAACACCTCCGGCTCCTCCACCCGCACGGCCGCGAGCTCATTGATGTCGAAGAACCGCCGGTAGTTGATCTCATCGGCCGCGACCCGCCAGTGCGCGAGCCGGTACGCCTGATCGGCGAGCAGGGCCTCGAGCCGGTCGAAGCTCTCCGGCTTCCCGGGCACGCCGTTGAGCGATTCGAGAACGCGCTCGAGCTCCCGCGACAGGTCCGGCGCCGCGCCGAGCAGCGCCGCGAGGTGCCGCTTCAGGACCGATTGCTCCCGGTGGCGCTCCCGGTTCCGCTCGGGATCGGTCTCGGTCCGCGGCGGCAGATTCCCCAGCCCGGTCAGGATGCGCTCCAGCTCCGCCAGCACCCGGTCGCTCTCGCCGAGGGCCGGACGAACGCCGTCTCGCAGCGGCTCAAGGATCCGCGCCCACGTGCGCGGGGCGAGCGGGAACCGCCGTCCGCGGTACCGGACGGCGAACGCCCCGTCCTCGTAGACGACCACGAGCTCTCCGCTCTCCAGCACCCGCCCGTACTGGTCGCCCAACACCGGCAGGAGCACCTTGTGCGCCAGGTCCGGCTTCGGGGGCGTCCAGTCGATGTCGAACATCTTCGACTCGGGCGAGCTGGACCCGTTCTCCAGCACGTCCTGCCACCACCGGTTGGCCTCATCGCTGATGTCCATGTGGTTCGGCACGACATCGAGGATGAGCCCCATGCCGTGCCGCTTCAAGGTCTCGACCAGCCGGCCGAACTCCTCCATCGTGCCCAGTTCCGGATTCAGCATGGTGTGGTCCGTCACGTCGTAGCCGTGGCGACTGCCGGGACGGGCGCGGAACACGGGAGAGGCGTAGAGGTCGCTGATGCCCAGGTCGTGCAGGTAGGACACGAGCGCCGTCGCGTCCCGGAACCTGAAGGCGCGGGAGAACTGGACCCGGTACGTCGCCAGCGGCGCATAGAGCGGCGCGATCATCGCCTCATGCCTCCTCGGCGAAGACGGCGCACTGATACGGCGCCAGGGGCCACTGCGCCGCGCCGGGCGCGGCGTCCTCCGGCACGGCGCTGCCCGGCCCGGCCCAGCGCCACTCGGCGCTGTCGAGGCGCTTCCGCCACCGGCCCGGGGGGACCGGAACGCCGCGGACGGCCGGCTGAGCGCCGAAATGAAACATGAGGAACACCGATGAGCCGGGCGCTCCGCGGCGCGCGAGGAACAGCCGCGCCGCCTCCTCGACGGTGACGGCCAGGCCGTCGCGATCGGCGCGGGCCAGCGCCGGATGCGCCCGCCTGAGCGCCAGCGCCTCCCGGTAGAACTCGCGCAGCGCCCGGTGCCGGCCCTCGAGCGCCGGCGCCGGCGTCAACCGGGAGCGCCGGAAGGTGTCCTCCGCCTGGGGATCGGGCGGGCTCGCCTGCCAGCCGAACGCCGCGAACTCGCGCGAGCGCCCCTGCCGAACCGCCTCGATGAGCCCGGGATCGCCGTGCTCGATGAAATACAGAAACGGCGCCGTCTCCCCGTACTCCTCGCCCATGAAGAGGAGCGGAATGCCCGGCGCGAACAGCACCATGCCCGCCGCCAGCTTCAGCGCGTCGAACGGCGCGAGCGCGCTGAGCCGCTCGCCCAGCATGCGGTTGCCGACCTGGTCGTGGTTCTGCGAGAAGATGACGAACCGGTCCGCCCCGCACGCGCGCGCGGGCGCGCCGTGCCGCCGGCCCCGGAACGCGGAGTGCCGCCCCGCGTACACATAGCCCTCCCGCCAGGCGCTCGCCAGATCCTCCAGCGTCCCGAAGTCCCGGTAATACCCCTGCCGCTCGCCGGTGAGCAGCGCGTGCAGGGCGTGGTGGAAGTCGTCGTTCCACTGGGCATCGAGCCCCCAGCCGCCGAGCTCGGCGGGCCGGATCGCCCGGGGATCGTTGAGGTCGCTTTCGGGGATCACGTGCACGGCGCGGCCGGCTCGTCCGGCCTCCGCATGCACCGCCGCTCCCAGCTCGGCGAGGAACGGCCTGGCGCTGACATCGAAGATGCCGTGGATGGCGTCCAGCCGGAGCGCGTCGACGTGGAAGTCCCGGACCCAGCCGAGGGCGTTCTCGATGAAGTACCGGCGCACCTCGTCGCTGCCCGGCCCGTCGAAGTTGATCGCCGCGCCCCAGGGACCCCGGTAGCGGTCCGTAAAATACGGCCCGAACGCGCCGAGGTCATTGCCTTCCGGACCCAGATGGTTGTAGACCACATCGAGCGTGACGGCGAGGCCGCGCTCGTGCGCGGCGTCGATGAGCCGCCGGAGCCCCCCCGGACCGCCGTAGGAGTGCTGGGGCGCGAACGGATACGCGCCGTCGTACCCCCAGTTGCGGCGTCCGGGGAACTGCGCGACGGGCATCAGCTCGATCGCCGTCACGCCGAGGTCCCGCAAGCCGTCGAGCATCGGGATCAGGGCCTCGAACGTGCCCTCCGGCGTGGCCGTGCCCACGTGGAGCTCATAGAGGACGTAGTCGGTGAGCGCCCGGCCGCGCCAGGCGTGATCCGTCCAGGGGAAGGGCTCCGGCGCCACGGCGGAGGCGCCGTGCACGCCGTCGGGCTGCCACCGGGAAGCCGGATCCGGCAGGGTCCGTCCGCCGTCGAGGCGGTACCGGTAGCGCGCGCCGACGGGCACGTCCTCGACGACGGCCCGGTGGTAGCCGGCCCCGGCCGGCTCCATCGGCGCCGTCCGCGCGCGCTCGCCTTCCAGGCAC
>DASWKB010000039.1:0-36025 GCA_036396895.1 bacterium
CGCGTTCGACGATCTCCCTGCGGGAACCGGCGAAGGCCAGATTCCGCGCGAGCAGCTCGAGCGAGCCAAAGCACAGCTTGATCAGGTGATGGGCGAGCTCGAAGCGGCGTTGCGTTCGCAGACGGCCAGGACGCTCGCGGGATTCGGCGGCCTCCTCGGCGCGGCGGCGTTCGCGGCCGGGATCGGCATCCTCATGATGCGCGGATGGGGGCGGATCCTGCTCGTGTGGCAGGCGGCGCTCTCCGTGCCGTACGCGCTCTGGTCGAGCCAGTGGAGCTTCGGCCTCCAGCAGCGCGCCTCCGAGGCGTTGTTCGCCCTCGTGCAGGACGCCGCGATGCGCAGCCAGCTGCAGCAGGCCCTGCAGGCGGGGCAGGCGGCCGGGATCGGCCTGGCCGTGGGGTTCGCCGTGTTGTGGAACGGATTCATCTTGTGGTATTTCAGCCGGGCGTCGGTGCGCGCGCAGTTCGCGCGGCCCGGGACATAAGGCGGGGCCGGCGACCGGATCCGGAAGCCGGCGGCGGAAGGTGACGACGATGGACAGACACATTACGATTTTCGACACGACGCTGCGCGATGGGGAGCAATGTCCCGGCGCCAGCCTGAACGCGCCGCAAAAGCTGGAGATCGCCAGGCAGCTGGCGCGCCTCGGCGTGGACGTCGTGGAGGCGGGATTCCCGATCGCGTCGCCGGGCGACGCGGAGGCGGTCCGGATGATCGCCCAGGAGGTGCGCGGCCCGGTCATCGCGGCGCTGGCGCGCTCGCTCGCGCCGGACATCGACGCCGCCGCGAAGGCGCTGGCGCCGGCCAAGCGCAAGCGGATCCACGTGTTCTTGGCCACCTCGCCCATCCACATGAAGTACAAACTGCGCAAGGCGGAGGCGGAGATCCTGCGCCAGGCCGTGTGGGCGGTGAGCTACGCGAAGCGCTACAGCCGGGACGTCGAGTTCTCGCCGGAGGACGCCTCGCGCACGGAGCCGGCGTTTCTGCACCAGGTGCTGGCCGCGGTGATCAAGGCCGGGGCGACGACGGTGAACATCCCGGACACGGTGGGATTCGCGATCCCTGAGGAGTTCGGCCGCATCATCGGGGGGATCCTGGAGGGGGTGCCGAACATCGGCCGCGCCAAGGTCAGCGTGCACTGCCACAACGACCTGGGGCTGGCCGTGCCGAACTCGCTGGCGGCCATCCAGGCCGGCGCGCACCAGGTGGAGTGCACCATCAACGGCATCGGCGAGCGCGCGGGGAACGCGTCGCTGGAGGAGATCGTGATGTCGCTCAAGGTGCGCCGCGACTTCTTCCGCGCCGCCACCGGCGTCGACACCAAGCAGATCCACACGACGTCGAGGATGGTGAGCGCGCTGACCGGCCTGGTCGTGCAGCCGAACAAGGCGATCGTGGGGCAGAACGCGTTCCGGCATGAGTCCGGGATCCATCAGGACGGCGTGCTGAAGCACCGCCGGACCTATGAGATCATGAGCGCCGGGGACATCGGGTTGGGCGTGAGCCAGCTGGTCCTGGGCAAGCATTCCGGCCGGCACGCGCTCAAGCAGCGCCTGAGGGCGATGGGATTCCGTCTCAGCCGGAAGGACTTCGAGCGGACGTTCAGCCGCTTCAAGGACCTGGCCGACAAGAAGAAGGAAGTCTTCAACGACGACCTGGCGGCCATCGTCGAGGAGGAGCTTCCGGCGGCGCAGGAGACGTACAAGCTCATCTACGTCCACACCAGCTCCGGCAGCGACACCGTGCCGACCGCCACGATCAAACTCTCCAAGAAGGGCCGCACCATTCAGGAGGCCGCCTGCGGCGACGGCCCGGTGGACGCCTGCTACAAGACGATCGACCGCTTGACCGGCGTGTCCGCGGAGCTGGTGGACTACGCGCTGCGCTCCGTGACGAAGGGCAAGGACGCGCTGGGGGAGGTGGCGGTGAAGCTGCGGGCCGGCGGAATCGAGGTGACGGGACGGGGGGCCTCGACGGACGTGATCGAGGCCTCAGCCAAGGCCTACGTGAACGCCGTCAACAAGCTGATTTCGTCGTCGACGCGCAGTTCCTACGTGAACCGGCGAAAAGCGCTGCATCCCTAACCCGTGCATGCCGTGCCAAATTCGGAATTCGGAATTCGGAATTCGGAGTGACGGGTTTCAGGCGAAGATTCCGCACTCCCAATTCCGAATTCCGAATTTGCCATGACGCGGTTATTCGGCGTGATCGGCCATCCCATCGGCCACAGCCTGTCCCCCGCCATGCACCGCGCGGCGCTCGCCGCGATGCGCCTGGACGCCCGCTATGATCCCTACGACGTGCCGCCGGAATTCCTGCCGCCGATGCTGGAGGCGCTGATGCTGGCGGGCGTGGAAGGCCTGAACGTCACCGTGCCGCTCAAGGAGGCGGTGCGGCCGCTGCTGGACCGGCTCGACCCGCCGGCGGCGGCCATCGGCGCGGTGAACACCATCGTGGCGCGCCGTCGCCGGCTCATCGGGTTTAACACCGACGGCGTAGGATTCCGGCAGGCCCTGCGTGAGCTCGGCTGGCGGCCGCGCCCGGCGACGGCGCTCGTGCTTGGCGCCGGCGGGGCCGCGCGGGCCGTCGCCTGGGAGCTGGCCAGGGTGCGCGGGAGCCGGGTGATCCTCGCCAACCGAACCGGCGCGCGGGCGAGGCGGTTGGCGTCGTGGCTGACGCGGCGTCTGCCGGGGGCGGACGTGGTGGTCTCGCCCTGGCGCCGGGCGCCGGCGGAGGCCGCGGATCTCATCGTGAACGCGACGTCCGTCGGAATGCGGCCGTCCGACCCGCCGCCCGTGGAGCCCCGCCGCGTGCGGCCGGGCACGCTGGTCTACGATCTGGTGTACCACCGGACGACGGCGCTGGTGCGCGAGACCCGACGCCGAGGATGTATTGCGGCGGACGGACGTTCGATGCTACTATACCAAGGCGCCGAATCGCTTCGGCTGTGGCTGGGCGTCCGGCCGCCGGTGGCCCCGATGCGGCGCGCGCTCGAGGGGCTGCTGCCGCGCGGTTGAGATGCGCACGGACCGCCAATCAAGGGGGCGTTGATCTCCGTGGAGTACGGCCTGTGGTGGCCTCTGTGGTGCCTCTGGGGCCTCATCATCGGAAGCTTTCTGAACGTTTGCATCTGGCGCATGCCGCGGGAGCTGTCCTGCGTCCGGCCGCGGTCCCGCTGCCCCGCCTGCGAACGGCCGATCGCGTGGTACGACAACGTTCCCGTGCTCAGCTTCCTGCTCCTGCGGGGCGCCTGCCGGCATTGCGGCGCGAGGATCTCCCTGCGGTACCCGCTGGTGGAGCTCCTGACCGGGGCGTCCGCGGTGGCGGTCTTCGCCCGGTTCGGTCCGACGCCGGTCGCGCTCGTCTATTTCGCGTTCGTCTGCGGACTGATCGTCTCGAGCTTCATCGATCTGGATTTCCAGATCATCCCGGACGAAATCAGCCTCGGCGGGCTGATCCTCGGTCTGGCCGTGAGCCCGCTGGTGCCGGCGCTCCACGGCACCGACGACCGGATGCTGGCGCTGACGCGCTCGCTCATCGGGGTGCTGACGGGGGGCGGCATTCTCTACGCGACGGGGCTGATCGGCGATCTGTTGTTCCGCAAGGAAAGCATGGGCGGCGGCGACATCAAGCTGCTGGCGATGGCGGGCTCGATCCTCGGCTGGAAGGCGACGGTGCTGACATTCTTCCTGGCCCCGTTCCTCGCGCTGCTGCCGGGCCTGTACGTGATCGTGTTCAAGCGCTCGCACGTCATCCCGTACGGGCCGTTCCTTTCGGCCGCGCTCCTCTTCTCGCTGTTCGCGGGGGACGAGATCCTGCGAATCACGGGGATCGAAGGCACGCTCACGCTTTTTTGGGACTATTATCGCTGGCGGTAAGACGAACGGACGGGACATGCCGATACTGCGAATGCTGACATCGGGGGAATCGCACGGGCCCTGCCTGGTGGCCATCCTGGAAGGGATGCCCGCAGGCGTGCCCGTGAAGCCTGCCGTGCTGCAGCGCGAGATGCGCCGGAGGCAGCTGGGCTACGGCCGTGGGCCGCGGATGCAGTTCGAGCCCGACACGGTGGAGCTCATCGCCGGAATCCGCCGGGGCCGCACGCTCGGCAGCCCGATCGCCGCCATGATCCGGAACACAGACGCCTCGATCGACCGGCTGCCGGTGGTCACCCAGCCCCGGCCCGGCCATGCGGACCTGGCGGGCGCGATCAAGTACGGCCACCGCGACATCCGGAACGTGCTCGAGCGGGCCAGCGCGCGGGAGACCGCCGCGCGCGTGGCCGTCGGCGCCCTCTGCAAGCAGCTCCTGTCCGCGCTCGGCGTCGAGCTGGCGAGCCATGTGGTCGCCCTCGGGAGCGTTCGGGCGGTCCGGTCGCCGGTGACGATTGAGCGACTCAGGCGGGAAGCCGAGCCGACGCCGCTTCGATGCCTGGACCGGTCCGCGACGGCGAAGATGAAGCGAGAGATCGACCGGTGCATCCGCCGCGGAGACACGCTCGGGGGCGTCTTTGAGGTAATCGTCGAGGGCGTGCCGCCGGGGCTCGGCAGCCACGTCCACTATGACCGGCGGCTCGACGCTCTGCTGGGGCGGGCGATCCTCTCGATCCATGCGGTCAAGGGAGTGGAGATCGGCGACGGAGTGGAAGGCGCGTCGCTTCCGGGGTCCCGGGTGCAGGATGAAATCTTCTACGCCAAGCGGACCGGCTTCCGCAGGTCTTCGAATCGCGCGGGCGGCTTCGAAGGCGGCATGACGACCGGCGCGCCGATCGTCGTCCGCGGATACATGAAGCCGCTCTCGACACTGCGAAGCCCCCTCCGGTCCGTCGAGATCAACACGAAACGGCCGATCGTGGCGACGGTGGAGCGCTCCGACGTGACCACGGTGCCGGCGGCGGGAGTGGTGGCGGAAGCGATGCTGGCGTTGGAGGTCGCGGGCGCGATGCTGGAGAAGTTCGGCGGCGACAGCCTCGCGGAGCTCAAGCGCAACCTGCGCTCCTACCTCGGTGCCGTCAAACGATTCTAACCAGCCCCGGGTCCGGGGCGCGGGGCGCGTAAAGCCTGCGGGCCAGTCCCCTGAGGGACACCCCGCCGCTGTTTCGCGGGGTCTCCTGAAGGGGGCTGGGCCGCTCGTGATGCGGACCAAATGAACATCATTCTCACCGGATTCATGGGCACGGGGAAGACCGCCGTCGGCAAGCGGCTCGCGCGGCGCTTGGGCTGGCGGTTCGTGGACGTGGACGCGCTCATCGAGGCGACGGCGGGCTGCACGGTGGCGGATGTGTTCGCCGCGCGCGGCGAGCCGGTATTCCGGCGCCTCGAGCGGCGGTGCGTCGCCAGGGTCCTGCGGGACAACCGGCAGGTCATCGCGACCGGGGGCGGGGCGTTCGTGGATCCCGCGCTGCGCTCGCGGCTCAAGGCGTCCGGCCCCGTGATCTGCCTGTCGGCCAAGCCCGAGACGATCCTGGCGCGGGTGAAGCACCGGCTGAGCGCCCGGCCGCTTCTGGGAGGCGCGGGCTCGGCGCTGGCGCGCATCAAGTCCCTGCTCGGCGCGCGGTCCGAGGCGTACGCGCAGGCCGACGCGACCATCGACACGACGGGGCTGGACATCGACGCGACCGTGGAGCGGATCCGGGATGCGCTGAGCCCGCACCTGTGCCGGAGCTGGGAGTACCTGCTCGATCACGCGGATGAGCTCGCGCGCCGCTTCGGCGGGCGCTACATCGTCGTGGCCGAAGACCGGATCGTCGCGTCGGGCGGCACGCAACTGGAAGCGTACCAGCGCTCGCGCCAACCCAAGCGGATCCGGGTGCGTCCGCCGTGTCGGCCCAAAACGCTGCGCGGGGAAACCGGCATCTACTATATCCCGCGCCCGGAAGAATCGGCGACGGCCCTGTGATGGGACGGCCGGTCGAGTTCCCGTATTTGAAGGACGCCCGCGGCCGCTTTGCGCCGATCGTGTACCTCCAGGTCTGGACCGGAGACCGCTGGGTGTACCTGCAGGCCTACGTGGACTCCGGCGCGTCCTGGAGCGTGTTCCATCTGGACGTGGCGGAGCTCCTGGGCCTGAAGCTCGCGAGAGCCAGGCGGGAGGCCGTGCTGCTGGGCAACGGGGCGGCCGTGCCCGTCTACATGGCGCGCATCCGCGTGAGGTTCGCCGGGAGGGAGTTCAGGGTGCCGGCCGGATTTTCCGACGCCCTGCAGGTGGGATTCAACCTCATGGGTCGAGAGGGCGTGTTCGACCGGTTCCTCATGTGCTTCAACGACCGGGCGCGGGTGCTCAGCGCGACGCCGCTCTCGGCCGCGCGGGCGCGGGGATGAGGGGATGAGCGAGAAGATCCGGGTCCTGCTCGTGGAGGACGAAGCGGCGGATGCGGCGCTCCTGCAGGACGCGCTCGGCCAGGCCGCCGGCGCGCCGTATGACGTCGAATGGGTGACGCGGGCGGAGGAGGCGATGGAGGCGCTGGGGCGGGGCGGCGTCGAGGTCGTTCTGCTGGACCTCTTCCTGCCGGACAGCGAGGGTCTGGAGACGTTCGTCCGGGTCTCTTCGCACGCGCCCGAGACGCCGGTCGTCGTCCTCACGATGTGCGATGACGACGCGGTCGCGATCGAAGCGGTCCGCCGGGGCGCGCAGGACTTCATCGTGAAGGGGCGGCTCGACGGCGCGACGCTGTCCCGCGCGATCCGCTACGCCATCGAGCGGCACCGGATGCAGGAAACGCTCCGGGGGCTGTCGCTCCTGGATGAGCTGACGGGGCTGTACAACCGGCGGGGGCTGATGACGCTGGCGGACCATCATTTCCGGCTGGCGCGGCGCGCCACCCGGGGGCTGTTGCTGGTGTTCGCCGACCTGGACGGCCTCAAGCTCATCAACGACCGACACGGGCATCCGGCCGGCGATTGCGCCCTGCGGGCCGTGGCGGATTCGCTCCGGGAAGCATTCCGGAGCTCGGACATCGTCGCGAGAATCGGGGGGGACGAATTCGCGGTTCTCGCCGTGGAGGCGCGCCCGGACAGCGCGGAGATGCTGCTCGGCCGGATCGAGGAGCGCCTGCGCCTGCGCAACGCGGGGGCGGGGGCGACCTACGCGCTTTCGCTCAGTCTCGGCGCCGCCCGGTTCGATCCGGCGGCTCCGCGGACGCTCGAGGAGCTGATGCGGGAGGCGGATGCCGCGCTGTATGCGCGCAAGCGCAGCCGGGAAGGGCGGCCATGACGGACGGCGGAGCCAAGCGGATTCTGGTCGTGGACGACGAGGCGGACATGACGAAGCTCCTCAAGGACCGCCTGGAGCGAAGCGGCTACCGCGTCGAGACGGCCTTCGACGGGGAGGAGGCGCTCGCGCGCATCACTCGCGAGCCGCCCGATCTCGTCATCCTGGATCTCATCCTGCCCAAGCTCGACGGATGGCGGGTGTGCCAGCGGCTGAAGTCCGATGAGCGGACCCGGCACATCCCCGTAGTCATGCTCAGCGCGATGGTGCAGACGGACTCGAAGTCGGACCCCCACGAGCTCGGAGACGCGTACCTCGGCAAGCCGTTCGAACTGCGGGCGCTCCTGGAGCGGGTGGATGGCCTCCTCGGCGTCCGCCGTTAATCAGCGGCATCTCGTGACGCATGCGGGCCAGCCCACCGAGGGACACCCTGCCGTAGTTCAGCAGGGTGTCCTGAGGGGGGCTGGGCCGCTCGTGTGACCAGCGCGACCTGCGTGAATGCCGAAACCGAAGATCCTGATCATCGATGACGAGCCGCGCGTGCGAGAGGTCCTGCGGCGGGCGCTGGAAGACGCCTACGAGGTGCTCGAGGCCGGCGACGGCCGCGAGGGGCTCGCGCGGGCCAGGGAGGCGCTCCCGCACCTCGTCCTGCTCGACATCCGGATGCCCGCGCTCGACGGCATGACGGTGCTGGTGCGCCTGAAGCTCGATGCGCGGACGAACGCGATTCCCGTCGTGGTGGTGAGCGTCGAGGGCGACGTGGACGCGCTGCTTGAGGGCCAGCAGGCGGGCGCGTCGGATCACCTCATCAAACCCTTCAAGCTGGACGACCTGCGCGCCGTCATCCGCCGCAACCTGCTCGTCAGCGAGGGCTAGCTGTTGATGTCAACTCATGCCCCGTGCAGCAACAAGCAACATGCGACAAGCGACAAGGAGGTCTGTGGGCGAGAGGAAGATCTGGGGCGTGGTGCAAGGTTCCACCTTGTCGCTTGTTGCCCACCGGCGTTGGCAACGCGTTAAAGCTCCTGCCAGCTCAGCATCGTGACGCCCCAGAATCCAGTCAGGACGCCGCCTTCCAGGACGCTCCGGTCGAACGTGATGTGGGAGTGCTCCGACACGGTAACGGAGCTCCCCGCGCTGACGATGGCGCCGCGCACCGTCGAACGCTCCCCAAGCACGATGGGCCCGTTCGCCCAGATCAGGCCGTTGATGCAGGCGGTTTCCTCGAAGGTGATGCCGCCGCTCAACGAGATCACGTTGACCGGCACCATGCTGGTGCAATTGCCGTCCGCATCGAACGTCCCGATCTTTTCCCTGAACCGGATCTCGTTGGCGTCGAACATGACGATCGTCGACGGCCCCGGCGTCACAACGGTTCCAGGTTCGATGCTCGCGCCGATTCGGTAGCCGACGATCTCATTGGCGGCGAGACTGATCGTGCCGCTGTGCGGCGGATTCCACCGGTCCACGGCCGCCTCGATCGCCTCCGCGTTCGGAAACATGAACCGGATGCGAGGATCGCCGCCGATCAGGTCGCCATACGTGTAGTTGAGCGTGCCGCCGATGAGGTTGAAATCGCCCGTGGCGGTTGCCTGGGCGTTGCCGAACAAGGTGCCGGTCTCGTAGACGTTGATGTCGCGGTTCGCATGGATGTTGCCCATGGCCGAGCTCTCGTGCAGGTGGATGTCGATGTCCGCCGCGATCGCGTGATTGAAGAGCGCCCAGACGAAGACTTCGACGCGCTGCGTCACGCCCTGGACCGTGCCCGCGGAGACCACGCGCAGCACGCCGTCCACGTCTGCCATCGGGTCGCTGGGCGCGGGACTGACTTCATCGAAGTTGTCGTTGACGCGGACGTCGTACGAGCCCGGCGCATGTCCGACGTTCTGGCCGAAGCTCAGCGTGCCGTCATCGGCTGTGCCGCCCATGCCGTCCGGACCGCGCAGCTCATCGTCCCACTGCAGGCTGCTCACGTTGAGTACGCTGAGGGCATGGTCCATGCCGGCTTCCGAGAGCTCGAACGCCTGCTGCTGCCACAGGGCCCGCTCGCTGGCGCGCAGATCCACGGCGCTGCGCCCGGCGGTCGTGCTGAAGAGGGTGGTCATGGCGACGAGCAGCGCCAGGCTGGCCAGCAAAAAGAATCCCCCTTCTCGCGTGCGGCGTGCGTGAGTGTCGGTCATCGCGTCCTCCTTGAGGCAAACAAAAGCCCGAGTCACCGTGCGTGGGGACTCGGGAACACAGGCTGACCGGGCCGGCCGGCCCGGGGCCGTGCTTCCTTCGGGAGCCCGGCTATCCTTCGGCTCTCCCTCGACTCGGCCTCTCGGCCTCGCTCGGGATCGCTCAGGACCCGTGGCTTTGCGTCCCCACGTTACCGTGGGTTTGCCGTTATCGGGAAGCTCCTCAGATTGTCGGCCCATCGCCGGGCCTCACTCCTAGTATGCCTGGCTTCGCTGCAGGAATGCAACGGGGGGGCGGGGGGCGCGGGGCGGCGTGGGATCCCCATGAGAAGATAGAAGGTAGAAGATGGAGGATAGAAGATAAATGGAAATGATGGAAACCCAGCAGGTTGTTCTACCTTCTACCTTCCATCTTCCACCTTCTCATGGTAATCCCCACGACGTGCCCCTCGCCCCGTGCCCCATCCTGAGTGGCTGGTCTCCGGTTGCTGGTTGCTTGTGCAGCCAATACGGGCTGTGGTAAGCTACTGCCCGACTCCCCGCCCCGACGGACCATACGGTGGTGTCGAACAATGGCACGACCAGGTCTCAAATGATGTGGACGGATCGGGAGCGGTACATCCTCCTGAACATGGTGCCGGGTATCGGCCCGGCGCAAGTCAAGCGCCTGCTCGAGGCCTGCGGCGGGTTAGCCGCCGCGTGCGGCGCGGACGCGTCGGCGCTGCGCCGGCTCGGCGTGCCGCCTCGGCTGGCTGAGCGGATCTCGGCGGGATGCCGCGACCGGCGTCTGCTGAATGACGAGCGCGAACGAGCCGGGCGAGCCGGCGCCGCGATCATCACGCCCGCGGACGAGGGATACCCGGAGCGGCTGCGCCAGATCCACGATCCGCCGCTTGCGCTCTACGTGCGCGGAACGCTGCCGGGGCCCGGAGTCCCGGCGGTCGCCATCGTCGGCACGCGCCGGGCGTCCGCGTACGGATTGCAGGCGGCGGAGCGGTTGGCGCAGGATCTGGCGCTGCGGGGGATCTGGGTCGTCTCGGGGCTCGCCCGGGGGATTGACGGAGCGGCGCACCGGGGGGCGCTCCGGGGCGCATGCGCCGGCGGAGGAACGGTCGGCGTGCTCGGACACGGCTTTGGGCGGATGTATCCTCCCGAACATGCGGATCTTGCGCAGGCGGTTGCGGATCGCGGCGCCGTCTGCGCGGAATATCCGATGGGGATGCCGCCGAGGCCAGAGTATTTTCCCAGGCGCAACCGCATCATCAGCGGGCTGTCGCTCGGCGTCGTGGTCGTGGAAGCCGCGGCGAGGAGCGGGGCGATCATCACCGCGGATTGCGCGCTGGAGCAGGGACGGGAGGTCTTTGCCGTGCCCGGGCCGATGGCGGCCGTGACGTCCCAGGGTCCGCATGCGCTCCTGAAGCAGGGCGCGGCGCTGGTGACCGGAGCCGAGGACATTCTGGACGCGCTCGGGCTGGCCCCGGGGCCCGCGGCCGGAAGCGCGGCGGGCCTGACGGATGAGGAGCGGCGGATGCTCTCCGCGCTCGATGTGGGCGAGGCCAGGCACCCGGATCATATCGCCGCGTTGTGCGGTGCGGCCCCGGCGGCGGCCGCGGCGGCGCTGACGTTGCTTGCCGTGCGCGGGGCGGCCCTCGCGCGGCCCGGCGGGCGGTTCGTGAGGAACGCGGAATGGACATCACGGTGAATGGCGACGTCCGGAACGTGCCGGAGGGGATCAGCGCGGCCGGCCTGCTCGAGCTGCTGGAGATCCCCCGGGAGCGGGTTGTCGTGGAAGTGAACGTGACGATTCTGAAGCGGGCCCAGCACCCGGAAACGGTGCTCCAGCCCGGCGACCGGGTGGAGATCGTCCACTTCGTCGGCGGCGGGAACTGATGAGTGCCATGCCAAATTCGGAATGCGGAATTGGGAATTCGGAATCGTCGCTGTTCGCCGTTCATTCCGAATTCCACATTCCGAATTCCGAATTACGCTCAAGATATCGGTGAATTGATCATGGCGAAGGCGAAGAATCTGGTCATTGTGGAGTCGCCGGCCAAAGCCAGGACCATCAATAAGATCCTGGGGGCCGAGTTCGACGTCACCTCCTCGATGGGCCACCTGCGCGATTTGCCGAAGAGCCAGCTCGGGATCGACATCGAGCACGGCTTCGCCCCGCGCTACATCGTGATCCAGGCCCGCCGGAAGCTCGCGAAGCAGCTGCAGGCATCGGCGCGCGGGCGGCGGACGATCTACCTGGCGCCGGATCCGGACCGAGAGGGCGAGGCCATCAGCTGGCACATCGCCAAACTGATCGAAGAGGACCATCACGCGCAAGCCAAGAAGAAACGGCGCGGCGCGGCCTCCAAGAACGCCTCGCCGCCGGCCGCGGCGGATGGACGGAAGCTCTACCGGATCGTGTTCCACGAGATCACGCCGCAGGCGGTGAAGTCCGCCATTCAGCACCCCGCCGAGATCGACGGCCAAAAGGTGGAAGCCCAGCAGGCCCGGCGGGTGCTGGACCGGCTCGTCGGCTACTCGCTCTCGCCCCTGTTGTGGAAAAAGATCGGGCGGGGCCTGTCGGCCGGCCGGGTCCAATCCGTGGCGCTGCGCATCATCGTGGACCGGGAGCACGAGATCGAGCAGTTCGTCCCCCAGGAGTACTGGACCGTCGAAGCGGAGCTTCGGACGCTGCCGGACGGGCCCGTGTTGACCGCCCAGCTTGAGAAAATCGGAGATGAAAAAGCCGACATCGCCAACGAGGCGGACGCCGGCCGGATCGTCGAGGAGCTGAAGCGGGAGCAGCCGGTCGTGAGCGCCCTCGAAGAGCGCGAACAGAAGCGCTACCCGAAGCCGCCCTTCACGACCAGCACGCTGCAGCAGCAGGGCTTCCATAAGCTCCGGTACGGGTCGTCCAAGACGATGCGGATCGCGCAGCAGCTGTACGAAGGGCTGGAACTCGGCGAAGGCAACCCCGTCGGACTCATCACGTACATGCGCACCGATGGGGTCCGCGTCGCCAAGGAGGCGCTCGATGGGGTCCGGGCCTTCGTGCGCGACGCGTACGGTCCCGAGTTCCTCCCGGATTCGCCCCGGGTGTACAAGGCCCGCAAGAGCGCGCAGGAAGCGCACGAAGCCATCCGCCCCACGGATGTCACCCGCACGCCGGAGAGCGTGAAGCCGTACCTGACGGAGGACCAGCTCGCGCTCTATCAGCTGATCTGGCAGCGGTTCGTGGCGAGCCAGATGCCCGATGCGGTGGACCGCCTCGTCACGGCCCGGATCGCGGCCGGTCGGTTCCAGCTGCGCGCGAGCGGCCGGACCAATGTGTTCGCCGGCTGGACGAAAGCGTACCAGGAGGACGAGGAGGACTCATCCGAAGAGCGCGAGGACAAACTGCCTGAGGGGGTCCTCCCGCCGCTGGCGAAGGACGACCCGCTCGGCCTCCTCGGGTGCGCGCCCACCCAGCACTTCACGAAGCCGCCGCGTCGCTACTCGGACGCGTCGCTCGTCAAGATGCTGGAGGAACAGGGCATCGGGAGGCCGAGCACCTACGCGCCGATCATCCAGACGCTGGTGTTCCGCGATTACGTGCGGCGCCAGGGCGGGAGCTTCGTGCCGACGGCGCTCGGCAAGATCGTGACGCAGATGCTGGTGGAGCACTTTCCGGAAGTCATGGACCTCAAGTTCACGGCGGAAATGGAGGAAGAGCTCGATCAGATCGAGGAGGGGCGCCAGGAGTGGGTCAAGGTCGTGCGGGACTTCTACGTGCCTTTTTCCGCCCGGCTCTCGACCGCGCAGGAAGAGATGCGGGAGGTCAAGCGGGAGGTGGTCCCGACCGACCAGACGTGCGACAAATGCGGCAAGCCGATGGTCATCCGCTGGGGCCGGTTCGGGCAGTTCATGAGCTGCTCGGGCTTCCCGGAGTGCAAAAACGCGCGGCCCGTACCCACGGGGGCGACGTGCCCCGAGCCCGGCTGCGGCGGCGACCTCGTTGAGCGGCGCTCGCGCGGCCGGCTCTTCTACGGGTGCATGAATTACCCCACGTGCCGCTACACGACGCGCCGCCTGCCGACTCAAGACGCAGACGGCGAGCCGGCCTCGGACGACTGACGCCGCCGGCGCCCAGATGAGGAGGGTTCGACCACGTCCGACTGCGCGGCCGCGACCCGGTTCTTGACCTACCTGACCGACGAACGCAACGCCTCGCGCCATACCCGGATCAATTACGGGCAGGACCTGAGGCAATTCTTCGCGTTCCTGGGCCACCAGCGGATCGCCGCGGTGTCCGCTCCCGACGTCCGCCGGTTCGTCGCGCACCTCAGCACGCTCGGCGCCGCCCGTCGCACCATCGCGCGAAAGCTCTCCACGCTGCGCAGCTTTTTTCGGTACTGCTGCCGGGAAGAGACGCTGGAGCACAACCCCGCCGCGGCCGTGCCGACGCCGCGCCTGGACAAGCGGCTGCCCTCGTTCCTCGACGAACACCAGATCGGGCGCCTGCTGGCGGCTCCGCCCGAGCGCAAGTGGCAGGGCCTGCGGGACCGGGCCATCCTGGAGACGCTCTACTCCACAGGCATCCGCGTCAGCGAGCTCGCGGGCCTGAGCCTGGAAGATCTGGATGAGTTCTCCGGCACCGTCGTCATCCGCGGCAAGGGCCGCAAGGAGCGGCTGTGCCCCATCGGCGGGACGGCCCTGCGGGCGATCCGGAGGTATCTCGAGCGCCGTCCCTCCAAGCTTCGGAAGCCGTACGTGCTGTTCGTGAGCCAGAAGGACACGCGGCTGACCGTCAGGCAGATCGACCGCCTCCTGATGAAATACGTCCGTCAGGCTGACCTGGATCCTTCGATCCACGCGCACAGCCTGAGGCATTCATTCGCCACCCACCTGCTGGACCGCGGCGCGGACCTGCGCAGCGTCCAGGAGCTGCTGGGCCACGCCAGCCTTTCCACCACGCAGATCTACACGCACATCACTCCGCAGCGGCTCAGGAAGGTGTATGACCGGACGCACCCGCGGGCGTAAGCTGCTCTATCTCGCCTCGCGCTCTCCGCGCCGCCGCCGGCTCATCCGCTCACTCGGCCGGCCGTACCGCATCGTCAGCTCGGACTACCGGGAGACGGGCGCTCGGCGCGGGACGATCGCCCTTTCCGCGCGGCCGCGCTCCAAGGATCCCTTCCGGCTGCGCCTGCAGGGACTCCCTCCCCCGCGCTCGCTTCGCTCGCGCGGAGTCGGTCGCTTCCTTCACTCGCATGTGGTGCCGGGCTCGGTCGCCTCAATCGTGATGCGGCACGCGGCGGGGAAGGCGCGGCTTGCGCGGCTGCCGCGGCGGGCGCGGGGCCTCGTGATCGGCGCCGACACCGTGGTGTACCGGTCCGGCCGCCTGCTGGGCAAGCCCAGGACGTTGTCGCAGGCCAGGCGGATGCTGCGCTGGCTGAGCGGACGGCCCCACTGGGTGTACACCGGCCTCTGCGTGCGGGACATCGAAACGGGCCGCGAAACGCGCGGCTACGCCAAGACGCGGGTCACGTTCCGGTCCCTCGATCTGCCCGCGATCGAGGCTTTGATGGCCGCGATGCGGCCGCTGGACAAAGCGGGCGCGTACGCGCTCCAGCACGACGGGGAAGGCCGGCTCATCTCGCGCATCGACGGCTCCAGAAGCAACGTGATCGGATTGCCGCTTGAGCTCCTCCGGCGCCGGCTCAGACGTCTTGAGGGCGCCCCGCGGAAGGCCAGGCGATGCTGACGCTGGTCGAGGCGGCAGTGGAGGCGTACCTGGCCGGGCGGGCTGCGCATGACGATCCGGTGCTGACGGCGATGGAGCGGCAGGCGGCCGAAGAGGACTTTCCGATCGTCGGGCCGCAGGTGGGACGTTTGCTCATGGTCCTGGCGGGCGCGCTGGGCGCCCGGCGGGTGGCCGAGCTCGGCTCGGGCTTCGGCTATTCCGCGCTCTGGTTCGCGAAGGCGCTCCCGGATGACGGCCAGGTCTGGCTGACCGACACGTCGGCCGCGCGCCTGAAGCAGGCCGCCGGCTATGCCCGCCGGGCGGGCTCAGCCGGTAAGATCCGGATGAGGCGCGGCGACGCGCTGGCGCTCATCCGGCGCATGGAAGGCCCGTTCGATATCATCTTCCTCGATGCCGACAAAGCCCGCTATGCCGAGGCGCTCGAAGCGGCGCTGCCGAAGCTCCGCCCGGGCGGGTTGTTCATCGCGGACAACGTGCTCTGGTCCGGCAAGGTGGCGAGCCCGGATCCGAACGACGATGACACGCGCGGGATTCTGGCGTTCACGGACAGGCTGCTGGCGCATCCGCACCTGAAGACCGCGATCGTGCCGGTGCGTGACGGTGTTTCCATTTCATTGAACCTCCAACCGCGTTAGGATCGTGGCCGGGAGCGCGGCGAGCTATTGCAAAATTCGGAATTCGGTCGGATGCTGGACGCGAGAAGCTGGAGTACGGATTTCGCTGATTTCATTATTCCAGCTTCCAGCCTCTCGCTTCCAGCATCAGACCTGTTCAGCACGCTATCCCGTGTTGCCGGTCTCTGGTCCCCGGTTCCTCGTGAGAAGGAATTGTTGTTGACACGACGTACGGTTTGCTATACTACCAACGTTAAGGCGCACGAACGTGGAGGAGATGCCGCTGTCCGAGTTCGACAACGCATTCGCACGCCAGGGCCGACCCCGACGGAGGACTGTCGGGGTGTCTGTTTTTTTGGCGCGGACGGACAAGGCTGATCGGCCTCACAGGAGGGAACGGAATGCCGCAAGTGTGTGAAAGGCCCCTTGCCGCGGGGTCCGCGGGGTCCGTGAGGGCCGCGAAGCCCGCGCCGTTCGGGTTTCAGCTTTTGCTGGACCTCTACGGGTGCAAGCAGGGGGCCTGCGACGATCTGGAATTGTGCTACCGGCTCTTGGAGGAGCTTGTCAGGGTCCTCAAGGTCGAGGCGCAGTCGCCGCCGTTCATCTTCCGCACGGACGGCTCACGCTACCCGGATAAAGCCGGCTTGAGCGGCTGGATCCCCTTGGTCGAGAGCGGGATCCAGCTTCACACGCTGACGCCCAAGGATTTCATTTCGATCGACGTCTACAGCTGCCGCCAATTCGATCCGGAGCCGGTCCAGGCGTTCGTGCGGAGCTTCTTCTCTCCGAAACGGATCGACGCGCAGTTTCTGGAGCGCGGCCTCGACTATAACCGCTAACATACCTTCTTGATTACACGGATTTCCAAGCGCGATTACACGGATTGAACGGATTCAATCCGTGTAATCCCTTTTGAAACCGTGTCATCACTCGTTCCCGAGGGCCGCCCGAAGAGTAGTGTCTCAATTTCATCTTCAACACCACAGAGACACAGAGGAACAGCTCCACAGAGGCACAGAGAACAGTTGGAATCGGCTCTCTCTGTGCCTCTGCCTGCCCTGCGAAGCGCAGGGCGCGAAACAGGGTGAATGTTCAGTGGCATCTGTGGTGTCAAACTGAGACACCACCGCCCGAAAGGCCGACAGCCCGAAGGGCTGCGCTGGACAGATCTCCGGGGCCGGTGTTATACTGTCGCTTCAAATCGCTCGCGCCAGGGCGCCCCGGCCGCAAAGGCGGGGAAGAGCGGCGCGGGTTTGGCGAGTTCCGGTACGTTGCCACCTGCCGCACATCGGTTCGGACCCATGGATACGCAGAGACGGTCAATTCCTAACGTGTGCCGCCTTCGATGATCGAATACGGGGCGATCTTGCTCCTGGGCGCGATGGCGGCGGCTGTGGGCGCGTTCATGCTCTTCGCCAACAGCTGGTGGGGCCCCAGGCGCCCGAATCCTTCCAAGTCGCTGCCGTTCGAATGCGGCCGTGACCCCATCGCGATGCCGGCCGGACGCCTCCCCGTGCACTTCTATGTGATCGCCATGCTCTTCGTCGTCCTTGACGTCGAGATCGTGTTCCTGTTCCCCTGGGCGGTGCTGGCGCGGGAGCTGGGCTGGCTGGGTCTCGTCGAGATCGGCCTGTTCATGCTTATCGTGATCGCCGGGTTCGCGTATGCCTGGCGTGAGGGAGCGCTGGACCTCCTCCGGCGCCGGCCCGGGAGCCGCCCGTCATGAAGGAGCCCGGTCCGGCCGACGTCGCGAAGCTGAGCTGGATGACCAGCCGGGTCGACGCCGCGCTCGGGTGGGCGCGCAAGTACTCGCTGTTCCAGTATCCGTTCGTCACGGCCTGCTGCGGCATGGAGTTTATGTCCACGGCGACCTCCCATTACGACATGGATCGTTTCGGCGCGGGGTTCCCCAGGTTCTCTCCGCGCCAGGCGGACGTGCTGTTCGTCGTCGGGACGGTCAGCCACAAGATCGCGCCCGTGCTCCGGCGCATCTACGACCAGATGGCCGATCCGAAGTGGGTGGTGTCGTTCGGGGTGTGCACCTGCACGGGCGGCTTCTACGATAACTACGCGACCGTGCGCGGGATCGACACGATCATCCCGGTCGATGTGTATATTCCGGGCTGTCCGCCCCGCCCGGAAAACGTGCTCGACGGTTTGATGAAGCTCCAGGATAAAATCGCCCGCGGCGAGCGGGCCAGGGAAGCCGGGGCGCGGCCGGCGGAGCTCGCCGCGCCGCATCGGCCCGAGGCGCATCTGTGATGGGCGGCGGCGCCGAGACCCGGCCGCTGATCGCCGCCCTTCGCGGGCGGTTCCCCCGGCACGTCCTCGCCTCGCACGCGTACCTGGGCCAGGACACCGTGGTGATCCGCCGGGAGGGGCTCGTCGAGGCGGCCGCGCATCTCAAGCAGGACCCGGCGCTGGCGTTCGATTTCCTGATGGACCTGAGCTGCGTGGACTACAAGAAGTTCGGCCGCGCGCGCCGTACGGCGCCGACGATGGCGACGCCGTCCCCCCTGCCGTATTTCATGCGCGCCGAGCGCCTCTCCGAAACCTGGGAGCGCGGGGTCTCCGACGAGGAGTTCCGCTTCGATGTCGTCTATCACCTCTACTCTTCGCCGCACAACCACCGCCTCCGCCTCCGCGTGCCCGTGACGGAGAGCGACCCGTCCGTGCCGACGCTGTGCGGCCTCTGGGACGTCGCGAACTGGTTCGAGCGCGAGGCGTGGGACATGTTCGGCGTGACGTTCAGCGGGCACCCCGACTTGCGGCGGCTGCTCATGTACGACGAGTTCCAGGGGCATCCCCTTCGCAAGGATTACCCCATTCGGAAGCGGCAGCCCCTGATCGGGCCGGTCAATTGATGAGTCCCGCCGCGCCGCCCGTGTCGCCTCCCCGCCTCGGCTCCCGCGAGGGCACCGAAGTCCGCCACATGTTCCTCAACGTCGGACCGGCCCATCCGGCGATGCACGGCATCATCCAGATCGTGGTCGAGCTCGACGGCGAATACATCGTGGACGCGGACGTCACGATCGGCTACCTCCACCGCTGTTTCGAGAAGGAATCGGAACGGGGGCCGTACAACAACGTGATCCCCTATACGGACCGGCTGAATTACGTCTCGCCGCTCATCAACAACTTCGGTTTCTGCCTCGCCGTCGAGCGCCTGCTGGGCATCGAGGCGACGGAGCGGTGCCAGTACATCCGGGTGGCGATGAGCGAGCTCTCCCGGATCACCGACCACCTGACGTGCGTCGGCGCCTCCGCGATGGAAGTCGGCGCGTTCACGGTGTTCCTCTACATGATGAAGGCCAGGGAGTGGCTCTACGAGCTCATCGAAGCGGTCACCGGGGCACGCCTGACGATCTCGTACGGGCGCGTCGGGGGGGTGAAGGCGGACCTGCCGTCCGGGTTCGCCGAACGGACCCGTCCGGTGCTGCGGCACGTGCGCGAGGTGCTCCTGGAGTGCGACACGCTGCTGACGCGCAACCGGATCTTCATGGACCGGATGCAGGACGTGGGCGTGATCTCGAAAGAGAAGGCGATCGGCTACAGCATCACCGGGCCGTTCCTCCGCGGCAGCGGCGTGCCCCTCGACGTCCGCAAGGCCAACCCGTATTTCGTCTACGACCGGATGCGCTTCGACGTGCCGACGGGCCGGCGCGGGGACAACTACGACCGCTATCTCGTCCGCATGGAGGAGATGGAGCAGAGCATGCGGATCGTCGAGCAGGCGCTCGCGGACATGCCCGGCGGGCCGCTCAACGTCGATGCCGAAGGCAAGGTCCTGCCGGCGGACGTGATGGTCGACGAAGCCAAGATGGGCCGGGTCGCCGGGTTCCAGAGCGTGCGGACGGTGCCGGACCCCACCCTCTGGGGCGCCGGACGGCCGTTCCACCGCATGGTGAACGCGCCGTCGAAGCGGGCGGTCCTCCCGCCGAAAGAGGATACCTACGGCAACATCGAAGGGCTGATGCAGCACTTCAAGCTCATTATGCTCGGCCACGGGATCGCGCCCCAGCGCGGGGAGTTCTACAGCGCGGTCGAGGGAGCCAACGGCGAGCTCGGCTTCTACGTGGTGAGCGACGGGACCGACCGGCCGTTCCGGGTGCGCGTGCGCCCGCCATGCTTCACGATCATGAGCGCGCTGCGCGAGCTGATCGTCGGCGACATGGTGGCGGATCTCGTGCCGACCTTCGGATCCGTCAACATGATCGGCGGGGAACTCGACCGATGAGGATCATCAGAGCAATGCGGAATTCCGCATTCCGAATTCCCAATTCCGAATTGTGCGACGATGAATCAGTTTGACGCGCTCAAGAAGGACGCCGACACCGTCATCGCGCGCTATGAGCAGAAGCGGGCGGCCATGCTGCCCGTGCTGCGCCTCGTGCAGGAGCGCGTCGGCGCCATCACCCCCGAGGCCGAGGCCTGGGTCGGCGCGCTCCTCGGCGTCTCTGTCGCCCACGTCCGGGAAGTGGTCACCTTCTACACGCTCTTGCTTCGGAAACCCGTCGGCACCTACCACGTCCAGGTCTGCAACAACATGTCCTGCCGGCTGCGGGGGGCTGAAGCGCGCCTCGAGGAGATCTCGGCGCGGCTCGGCGTCGCGCCGGGCGGCACGCGGCGGGACGGCAGGTATACGCTTTCGACGGTCGAATGCCTCTGCGCCTGCGAGGCCGCGCCGATGATGCAGGTCAACGACACTTATGTCGGGCCGATCACGCCCGAGGTGATCGAGACGCTGGCCGAAGCGCCCGAGCAGCTCGAGCCCATGCCGCTGGCGTTCCGGGGGACGCCGGGGCTCGTGGAGCCGGTGCTCAGTAAACGGTTTTCGATCAAGGACTCGCACGCCATCGAAACGTACGTGCGGGACGACGGCTACCAGCGGGCGCGCCGGGTGATCACCGAGATGACCCCGGACGAGGTGATCGGCACAGTGACGAAGTCGAACCTCCGGGGGCTGGGCGGCGCCGGCTTTTTCACGGGAAAGAAATGGAGCTTCATCCCGAAGGACTCCGCGAAGCCGAAGTACCTGGTCGTCAACGCGGACGAGGGCGAGCCGGGCACCCTGAAGGACCGATACATCATCGAGAAGGACCCGCATCGGCTCCTCGAGGGCATGCTGATCGCGGCGTTCGCCACCGGCTGCCGCAAGGCGTTCATCTATATCCGCGGCGAGTACGCGCGTCCGGCGGCGATCCTCCAGCGGGCGGTCGATGACGCGGTCCAGTACGGGTTCCTCGGGCCCTCGGTGTTCGGGAGCGGGTTTTCCCTGGAGGTCGTCGTCCATCGAGGCGCGGGGGCCTATATCTGCGGGGAAGAAAGCGCGCTCCTGGAGTCCCTGGAGGGGAAGAAGGGCTTTCCGCGCCTCCGGCCCCCGTATCCCGCCGTCGCGGGGCTCTTCGGATGTCCGACCGTTATCAATAACGTCGAAACGCTAGCGTGCCTCCCGACCATCATCGCGAAGGGGCCGGAGTGGTTCGCGAAGCTGGGGCACGGCAGGACCGGCGGAACCCGGCTGTTCTCGGTGAGCGGGCACGTCGAGCGGCCGGGTGTGTACGAAGCCTCGCACGGGATCACGCTCCGGGAGCTGATCGAGGCGGCGGGCGGCGTGTGGCGCAATCGCCGGCTCAAGGCGGTGATCCCCGGGGGTCTCTCCGCGAAGATGTTGCGCGCGGATGAGATCGACGTGCATATGGATTTTGATTCGCTGATCGCGGCGGGCTCGATGGCCGGCTCCGCCGGCGTGATGGTCATGGATGAGACGACGTGCATGGTGCAGGCGCTGTGGTGCGCGGCGGAGTTTTTCGCCCACGAGTCCTGCGGACAGTGCTCGCCCTGCCGGGAGGGCACCGGCTGGATCTTCAAGATCGTCGACCGGATCATGCAGGGTCGCGGCCGCCCTCAGGATCTGGACGTCCTCCTGGGCGTCGCCTCCGCCATGGAAGGCCGGACGATCTGCGTCTTCGCGGACGCGGCGGCCTGGCCGGTCCAGAGCTACATCGAGAAGTTCCGAAGCGAGTTCGAACATCACATCCGCACGGGCTCCTGCGAACTGGACGCCCGCGCGGAGCCGTCGCAGACCGCGGCCGCGGCGGCCTGACGCCGACACCGGGAGCTCCCACGATGGCCCAATCGAAGACGGCCCCAACGACCGAGACGGTCACGCTGACGATCGACGACAAGCCGGTGACCGTGCCGAAGGGTCTGACCGTGCTCCAGGCCTGCGAGCGGGCCGGAAGCCCGGTGCCGTTCTACTGCTACCATCCTGGCCTCTCGATCGCCGGCAACTGCCGCATCTGCCTCGTCGAGATCGAAGGCAGCCCCAAGCTGCAGATCGCCTGCAACACGCCCACCGCGGACGGCATGAAGGTCTCCACCACGTCCGACAAGACCCTCGAAGGCCGCCGCGCCGTCTTGGAATTTCTGCTGATCAACCACCCGCTTGACTGCCCGGTCTGCGATCAGGCGGGGGAGTGCTGGCTCCAGGACTACTACATGGAGCACGGGCTCTACGACCCGAAGATGAACGAGGATAAGATCAAGAAACCCAAGGCGGTGCCCATCGGCCCCACGGTGATGCTGGACGCGGAGCGGTGCATCCTCTGCTCGCGCTGCGTCAGGTTCACGGATGAAATCACCAAGACGGGCGAGTTCGGGATCTTCAACCGGGGGGACCGCGCCGAGGTCGGCGTCCTGCCGGGCAGGGTTCTGGACAACAAGTACGCCGGCAACGTCGTGGACATCTGCCCGGTGGGCGCGCTGACTGACCGGGATTTCCGGTTCAAGTGCCGGGTTTGGTACCTGGGGGCGGCCAAGTCGGTCTGCCCGGGCTGCTCGCGCGGCTGCGCGATCGAGATCCATTACAACCGGGAGCGCGATTGGCGCAAGCACATCGCCGCGGGCGCGAGGGTAATGCGCCTCAAGCCCCGCCACAACCCTTACGTCAATCAATGGTGGATGTGCGATGAGGGGCGCTACGGGTACACAGGCATCGATACCGGCCGGCTGAGCACGCCGCAGCTGGCGCGAGCCGGCGCCCTGGCGCCTGCGACGTGGGATGAAGCGCTCGAGCGGCTCAGCGGAGCGCTGCGCGCTCTCAAGGACGCCGGCTCGCTGGACCAGGCGGGCGTCGTGCTCTCGAGCCAGCTGACGAACGAAGACCTCTACGCCGCGAAGCGGCTGTTCGGCGAGCTGGGGCTTCGCAAGCTCGTGTTCCAGCGGCCGCCGGCGGGTTCGGGGGATGAGTTCCTCATCCGGCCGGACAAATCGCCGAACGCCAGGGGCGCGCAGGCGATGGGACTGGTGGAAGGGGCGCAGGCGCTGTTTGAAGACGCGCGCGCGAAGCGCCTGCGCGTGCTCATTGTGTTCACGCAGGACCTGGCGGTCGTGGTCGGCGAAGCGGCGCTCAAGGAGCTGGCCGGGGCGCTTGAGCTCCTGGCGTACGTGGGCACGAACGACACGCCGACGGCCCGCGCCGCGCATCTGGTGCTGCCGAGCGCGGTGTATGCGGAAAAGGACGGGACGTTCACCAACGCCGACGGCAGGGTCCAGCGCATCGAGGCGGCCTTTGCGTGCGCCGGCGAGTCCCGCCCGGAGCGGGAGATCCTCGGCGCGTTGGCGGAGGCGCTGGGCCTGGCGAAGGTGGAGCCGGAAGCGCAGGCGGTCTTCGCCGAGCTCGTCAGGCGCGAACCGGCCTTCCGGGGGCTGTCGTGGGCGGCGCTCGGCGAACACGGGGCGATGCTGGCGGCATGATCGAGGCGCTTGTCATCAAGTTCGCCGTGTGCGCCCTCGTGCTGGGCGGCGTCCTGAACTTCGCGGGCGCGCAGACGTGGCTTGAGCGCAAACAGAGCGCCGTGATGCAGGACCGCGTGGGCGCCAACCGGGCGTATTTCACCCTGCCGTGGCGCTGGGCGGCGCCGGTGAATTTCCTGTTGCGCAAGCTCGGGGGCCTCGGCATCCTGCATGCGCTGGCGGATGTCGTCAAGCTGCTCACGAAGGAGGACTTCACTCCGGCAACGGGCAGCCGGGCGCTCCACACGCTGGCGCCCTGGGTCTCGGTCGTGTTCGCGCTCGTGGCGTTCGCCGCGATCCCGATCGGACCGACCGTCCATCTCTTCGGCCGTGACATCCCGCTGCAAGTGGCCGATGTCAATGCCGGGCTCATCTTCGTGCTGGCACTGGCGTCGATCGGAATCTACGGGGTCATCCTGGCCGGGATGGTCTCGGGCACGAACCTCAGCACGCTCGGGGGCCTGCGGGCGAGCTCGCAGATGCTCGCGTATGAGATTGCGCTGGGCGTGTCGCTGATGGGGGCGGTGATCTGGTACGGGACCCTGGACCTCCAGGCGATCGTGCAGGCGCAGGGTGCGCATTGGTTCGGCGGCTGGATCCCCGCCTGGGGGGTCCTGGTGCAGCCGCTGGGGTGCCTGATCTTCATGACCGCGGGCCTGGCGGAAACCAAGCGCGTCCCGTTCGACCTGCCGGAGGCCGAATCGGAGATCGTCGGCTATTTCACCGAGTACAGCGGGATGAAGTTCGGCCTGTTCTTCCTGACGGACTTCGTGGAGGTCGTGCTCATCTCCGCGCTGACCACGACTTTATTCTTCGGGGGCTGGCAGGTGCCGTACCTGACGCCGTCGGGATTCGAATTCCCCTGGGGGGCATCGCTCGGCGTGTCGCACGGGTGGTACGTCGTGCTGGGCCTCATGTCGTTCACCGTCAAAGTGTCGGGCTTCATCTGGCTCTTCATGCTCATCCGCTGGACCCTCCCGCGGTTCCGCTACGACCAGCTGCTGCATTTGGGATGGAAGATGCTGTTTCCGCTCGCGCTCGCGAACATTGTGGCGACCGCCGTCGTCGCCATCGCGCTCTCATGACGCCGGGCGCCGGAGGTCTCCCGCGGGCGCATGCCGTCCGGGACGACTCCTCCGCACTCGGCGAGGAGCTGCTGCGCCGCATCCGGCGCGCGGGGATGCGCCGGCCGCTGAGCTGGGCGGAGCGCATCTATGTGCCGGCCGTCGTCCAGGGGCTGCGAATCACCGCGCGGCACTTCTGGCGCAACCTGTTCCTCCACATCGCGCACCGGCTGGGGCTCTTCCGGGGCGTGCCGGCGTCAGTGACCATCCAGTATCCGGACCAGATGCGCGCCACCGCCCCGCGGCTCAGGACCCGCCATCGCCTCACCAAGCGCGCGGACGGCACCCCGCGATGCGTCGCCTGCATGATGTGCGAGACCGTCTGTCCCGCGCGGTGCATTTACATCGTGGCCGGCGAGCATCCCGATCCGAACGTGGAGAAGGTCCCCAGGAGCTTCGACATCGATCTGGGCTTGTGCGTGTACTGCGGCTACTGCGTCGAGGCCTGCCCCGAGGACGCGATCAGGATGGACACGCAGCGGCACGACATCGCGGCCTATTCGCGTGACGGCATGTGGCTGGACATCCGGGAGCTGCTCAATCCGGGCACGCGGGCGTTCGATGAGCCGCCGGAGAAGTTCGTCCAGATCGACGTGGAGGGCTTCAAGCGGCTGCGGGCCACTCCGCCCCCGCCTCCCGTCCGTGAATCATAGCTCCTTCCCCACCCACCGCCCAATGGTCGGGGCATGGGGAACGGGGCAGGGGGCACGTCGTGCGATCATTGAACTGGTAGAGGACAGAAGGTGGAAGGTAGAAGCTGGAAGATAGAAGGTGGAACGAAATCGTCGTGCTTTATCTACCTTCTACCTTCTACCTTCTTCCTTCTATCTTCTCATGGATATCTTCACGCCTCGCCCCTCGCCCCAGATTAGGTGGCGCGGCTGAACGCCGAGGTCCAGTCAGACCCCTTTTTCTCCGGCGGCCGCTTCCCGGGCGTGGCTCCGCGCGGCTGCTCCATCCCCATGAACGGGGCGAACAGCTCCTTCTGCTTCGCATAGGTATAGGCGTCGGCGGGAGAAATCTTGCCGTCCTCGAGCAGGGTCATGAGCGACATGTCCATCGTCTGCATGCCTTCCTTGCGGCCCGTCTGGATGTTGGAAAGGATCTGGTGGGACTTGCCCTCGCGGATCAGGTTGGCGATCGCGGGGGTGCAGACCATGAGCTCCGTGGCCACGGCCCGCCCCGCCACGTCCACGCGGCGCAGCAGGTTCTGCGCGACCACGCCGATCATGACGTTCGACGTGACCTGCCGGACCTGCTGCTGCTGGGCTTCAGGGAACACGTTGATGATCCGGTCCACGGTGTCGGCGGTGCTGTTCGTGTGGAGGGTGGACAGCACCAGGTGCCCGGTCTCCGCGGCGGTCAGCGCGAGCTCGATGGTCTCCAGGTCGCGCAACTCGCCGACCAGGATGATATCGGGGTCCTCGCGGAGCGCGGCCCGGAGGGCGACGGCGAAGGAGTTCGTGTGCGGCCCGACCTCGCGCTGGCTGACGAGGCATTTCTTGTTCTCGTGCACGAATTCGATGGGGTCCTCGATCGTGATGATGTGCTCGCGGCGCGTCTGATTGATGTGGTCGATCAGTGTGGAGAGCGTGGTGCTCTTGCCGCTGCCCGTGGCTCCGGTGACGAGGAACATCCCCTTCTTGTAGTCCGCGAAGTTCATGATCTGCCTGGGCAGACCGAGATCCTCGAGCGTCTTGATCTCGTAGGGGATGTGGCGGAATACGACCGCGGGGCCGACGCGCGTCATGAAGGCGTTCACGCGGAACCGGGCGGTCCCCGTGATCTCGTACGAGAAGTCGATGTCGTGGTCGACATTCCACCGGGACCGGTAATCGGCCAGCATGACCTGCTCCACGTAAGCCTGGATCAGCTCGGCCGTCAGCGGTTCGGTCAGGCCGTCGATTTGCTGCAGCTCGCCGTGCACGCGGATCATGGGGGGCGCGCCCACCCGCAGGTGCAGGTCGCTCGCGTTGCTCTCGACCACCATCTGCAGCAATGCATTGATTTCCGGTGCCGGCATTCTCACCTCCGCGTGTCGGTGCGCTCTGTCCGTTCTTCAAGCATACCATACCTGTTCCGTCTCTTCCGTCAATTCCGTCTATTCTGTCAATGACGTCTGTCCGTCACACGAGCGGCGAGAAGCTGGACGCTGGAAGCTAGAAGCTGGAACAGGAGCTGTTGCTAACCGATTGTTCCAGTCTCCAGGTTCTGCCCTCCAGCTTCAGACGGGAATCTGGTGTCCCACGTTACGCGTTTCGCGACCTGGACGATCCCTGATAATTCCAGCTTCCAGCCTCCAACCTCCCGCCAACCCTCAGGCTTTTGAATCCGAAATCCGCAATCCGAAATCCGCAATTCACACACTCCACACTCCGCACTTGGCACGCCCCCGCCCCGTGCTGGTTGCTGGTTGCCGGGACGATGGACAGGCGGTGGACCGTGGTCAGTGGACTGTGGACTGAACTAGCGGGAGAAGGAGAGCGCGATGTGCCTGAGGAACGGCTCCTGGAACACCCCGATGGCCAGGATGCCGAGAAACAGGAACGCCAAGGTCATCCGGCTCAACGGGCCGAGCGGGATCGGCGCGCCTAATCCCGGGTCGCCCAGGTACATGCGCTTGACGACGAGCAGGTAATAATAGAGCGACACGGCGACGTTGACGGCGCCGACGGCCACCAGCCAGAGCAGGCCGCCCTCCACGGCGGCGAGAAAGACGAACAGCTTGCCCGCGAAACCCGCCAGCGGGGGGACGCCCGCGAGGGAAAGGAGCCCGACGAACATGGCGGCCGCCAGGAACGGCGCGCGCCGCGCCAGACCGTCGTACCGCTCCAGGGCGTCGCCGCCCACCGCCCGGGACGTCTCGACCACGGCGAGGAATACGGCCAGGTTACTAAAGAGGTAGGCCAGCAGGTAAAACCCGACCGCGTGCATGCCGGCCGCGCCTCCGACCGCGACCCCCATCAGGAGGTAGCCGGCGTGGCCGATCGAGGAATAGCCAAGCAGGCGCTTGATGTTCGTCTGGGGGAGCGCGCCCAGGTTGCCGTAGAGCATGGTCGCCGCCGCCAGCGCCGCCAGGACCGGCGCCCACAGCGCGGCGGCCGGCTCGAAGGCGCCGAAGAGCACCCGCATCATGGCCACGAACCCGGCCATCTTCGAACCCGCCGACAGGAGCGCGACGACCGGCGTCGGCGCGCCTTCGTAGACATCCGGCACCCACAGATGGAACGGCACCGCGCCGACTTTGAAGCCGAGGCCCGCCAGCACGAACAGCATGCCGATCGACGCCGTGGCCGGCGCGCCCGGCTCCGAGAGCATGAAGCGGATGGCGGAGAACGCCGTGCTCCCGGCGGCGCCGTACAGGAGCGCCATGCCGTAGACGAAGATGCCGGAGGAGACGGAGCCGAGGATCAGGTACTTCATGCCGGCTTCGACCGCGCGGGGGTCCGTCTTGAGGTAGGCCGCCATGATGTACAGCGAGAAGGTGAGCAGCTCGAGGCCGATGAACAACAACAGCAGGTCGTGGGCGCTGGCCAGCACCAGCATGCCCAGGAGCGCCGTGTACATGAGCAGGTAGAAGACGCCGGCGTTGCCTCCGAACTGGTCATGGAACCGCCGGGCCATGACGAGCACAATGGCGACCGTCAGGAGGAACAGCCCCTTGAAATACGCGGCGAACCCGTCCGCGAGGTACATGCCCTGGAAGGTCTGTCCGGTCCAGCCTGGGGCGGACACGAGCAGCACCCCCGAGGCGATGAGCACGCCCGCGAGGGCGGCGCTCCAGAGCACGGCGGGCCTGCTCGTCCGCCCCAGGAGCATGTCCAAACCGAGCATGAACAGGATCCACGCGCCGACCGTCAGTTCGACGGACAACAGCGAGAGCCCGCTCATCAGCGTCCTCCGGTCCGCGCGACGACGGCGGGTTCGGCGGCGGGGCGCACCCGCTCGATGAGGGCGCGGGTGCTCGTGTCCATGACGCGAAGCAGCGGAGACGGCCAGCATCCCACGAAGAGGAGGACCGCGATCAGGGTGACATAGGGAAGTTTGGCGAACGCCCCCCCGGCGTCGCCCACGCGGGCGAACGCCGGCTTGGCCGGCCCGAAGAACGTGCCCCGGACGAGGCGGAGCATGTACACCGATGTGATGACGACCCCCAGCACGCCGCAGACGACCTGCGCCGGATACCGGTCCCACGCGCCGAGGAACACGAGGAGCTCGGAGACGAAGTTGGCGAACCCCGGTAGGCCGCTTGAGGCCATGGCCGCGATCACGCCGCATCCGGCGATGAACGGCGCCTGATGCGCCAGGCCGCCCAGGTCGGGGAGGTAGCGGGTGTGCGTCTGGTCATACACGTGTCCGACGAGCGCGAAGGCCAGGGCGGTCATCAGGCCGTGCGCGAACATGAGCAGCACCGCCCCGTTGAGCGCCAGCGGCGTCAGGCACGCGATGCCCAGCAGCACGTAGCCCATATGGCTCGAGGAGGAGTAGCCGATGATGAGCTTCAGGTCCTTCTGCGCCATCGCCACCAGCCCGCCGTAGAGGATGTTCATGACGCAGAGCGCCGCCACCCAGGGCAGCCACGCGACCGCTCCGTCGGGAAGGAGCCCCACGGCCAGGCGCAGGATGGCGTAGGAGCCCAGCTTCATCAGGACGCCGGCGTGCAGCATGCTGACCGCGGACGGGGCGGCCGCGTGTCCGATCGGCGACCAGCTGTGGAGCGGCCAGAGCGGCGCGATGACGCCGAAGCCCAGCGCCAGGAGCGGAAATATCTTCCGCTGCAGCGAGGCGTCCAGCGGAGTCGTCGTGAGGTGCCGCTGGAGCGTCGGGATGTCGAAGGTCTCAAGGCCCGTGCTCGCGTAGAGCCAGAGGAGGCCCACGAGCGCGACGACGGCGCCGAGCGTGAGGTAGATCGTCAGCTTCATCGTGGCGTATTCCTTAGAGAAGCGGACGCGGCCTTGCTCCTTGACGTCGCTGCCCCAGATCCCGATGAGGGGGTACATCGGGATCACCGCCATTTCGTAGAAGAAGTAGAAGAAGAACACATCCAGCGAGAGAAAGACGCCGAATACGCCGGTGATGAGGAGGAGATAGAAGACGTAGTATTCCTTGATCCGGTCCTTGACGGCATAGGAGATGAGGCACCCGGTGAACGCACACAGCGCGTGCAGGAGCACGAGGACCGCGCTGATGCCGTCCATGCCGATGTGGAATCCGATCCCGAGCGAGTCCACCCAGGGGACGAACAGCGTGTGCTGGTAGCCGCCCGTGGCGCTGTCGTACGTCGCGATCGCGCCGACGGCGGCGGCGAGCGAGAGCGAGGCGGCCCCGACGGCGATGCGGCGCACGAGGCCGTGGCGGGACGCCGGCACGGCCAGCAGGGCGATCGCGCCGACGGCGGGAGCGAACAGGATGAAGGCGGCCCAGGTCATCGGCTCATGGGCGTCCGGAAGCGTAGATCAGCCACACGAGCCCGAACAGGAACACCAGCACGTACGTCTGGACGCGGCCGGTCTGGCAGCGCCGGAGGAGCCGCCCAGCCGCCGCGGTGGCCCAGGCGGTGCCGTTCACGGCCGCGCCGATGATCAGCACGCGCTCGAACCAGGCGCAGCAGCCCGCGATCAGCCGCTGCTGAACGGTCGCGACGTACCAGTCGTACGCGTCATCCAGATAATACCGGCGGCGCAGCAGCGCCGCAGGCGCCGCCAGCGCCGAGACCAGCGAGTCCGACCGCACGGGACGCGGGCCGTAAAGGAGCCACCCGGCGAGCAGGCCGGCCGCCACGACGCCCAGAGAGATCATCGCGACGTTCCAGTGAAAGGGGCCGTGATGCGCGCCCAGGAACTGCGGGATTCCAGCGTAGCCGCCGGCGATCGACAGCAGGCTCAGCAGGGCGAGCGGCCCGAGCATGATCCACGGGGATTCGTGGCCGTGGGCGCGCGAGGATCCTGTGAACGCGACGAACCATGCGCGCGCGATATAGAACGCCGTCAGGCCCGCGGTGATCGTGCCCAGCCAATACGCGCCGAGGTGGCGCTCGTGCGCCAGGACCAGGATCTCGTCCTTGCTGAAAAAGCCGCTCAGGCCGGGGAACCCGCACAGGCTCAAGCCCCCCACGAGGAACGCGAGGCTCGTCAGCGGCATCGAGCGCCGCAGCCCGCCCAGCTTCCAGATGTCCTGCTCGTGCGTGCCATGGATGACGCTGCCGGCGGCGAGGAACAGCAGCGCCTTGAAGAACGCATGCGTGGTCAGATGATACATGCCGGCCACGACGCCGCCCAACCCGAGCGCCATCACCATGTAGCCGAGCTGGCTCAGCGTCGAGTAGGCGAGGATGCGCTTGAGATCGTTCTCCACCAGGGCCAGCAGCGCGGCCAACAACGCCGTCGCGGCGCCGACCCACATCACGGCCCCGAGCGCGGCCGGGCTGAGCGCGATCAGCCAGAATACCCGGCAGAGGAGATAGACGCCCGCGGCGACCATCGTGGCCGCATGGATCAGCGCGGAGACCGGCGTCGGGCCCTCCATCGCGTCCGGGAGCCACACGTGCAGCGGGAACTGCGCGGACTTGCCGATCGGGCCGCAGAAGATGAGCAGGGCGATGGCCGTCAGCACGCCGGGGCCGAGAACGCCCGCCTCGGCCATCTGGGGGATCTGCCGCTCGAGCGTCAGAAAATGCATCGTCCGCTCATGGCCTGCCGCGCCCGAAGCCGCCCACAGCCAGAGGATGCCCAGCAGGAAGCCGAAGTCCGCGACCCGGTTGACGATGAAGGCTTTCTTGCCGGCCTCCGCGGCGGACGGCTTGGCGTACCAGTGTCCGATGAGCATGTAGGAGGAAAAGCCCACGAGCTCCCAGCCCATGAACAGCTGGATCCAGTTGGTCCCCAGCACGACGGTCAGCATGGAGAACGCGAACAGCGACAGCATCCCGAAATAGCGGCTGTAGGCGTGGTCGTCCGCCATGTAGCCGGCCGAATACAGGAAAATCGCGCTCCCCACCCCGGTCACGACCAGCGCCATCAGCAGGGACAGCCGGTCGATGAGGACGCCGAAGGACACCGTCAGGCCCGGAAGCTCGATCCACGTGACGGCCGTTTCGTACGGCAACGGGAGCGCGCCCTGGAGCGACGCCGCGAACAGCCAGCAGACGCCCGCAAAGGACGCGAGCAGCCCCGCGATGGCGACCACGCCGGAGAAGCGCCGGCGCCGGACGCCGAAGAGCTGAACGCACAGCGCCGCCGCGAGCGGCGCCAGGAGCACCGTCCATCCCACGAGCGGCGCCGTCGCGGGGACGGGACCGGAGGCGGCTGCGGGAGCGAGCACGGAGGCTACCATTTGAGCAGCGAGACCTCGTCCACCTGGAGCGTGCGGAGCTGCTTCGAGAGGAGGATGGCGATCGCGAGGCCGACCGTGATTTCAGCCGCGGCGACGGTGACGATGAACACGACGATGATATGCCCGCCGACATCGCCCCAGGCGCGGGCGTAGGCGACGAATGCGAGATTGGCCGCATTGAACATCAGCTCGATCGCGAGCAGGATCATCAGCACGTTTCTGCGGATCAGGATGCCGGCGAGGCCGATGGCGAAGAGGGCGGCGCTGGCGATGAGGTAATGCGTGAGCGTGACCATCAGGCGGGGCGCGGGAGGCTCATGAGGGCGGCGTGTCCTGCCGGGTGAGCGTGACGGCTCCCAGGAGCGCGCCCAGGATCAGGAACGACACCAGCTCGAACGGCAACAGATACCGCCGGAACAGCTCCCGGCCGAGCGGCTCGACCGCGCCCAGCTCCGGGGCGGCCGCCGGATGGGGGGCGCCGGCGAGGAACGCGTGCTGCAGCGCGATGAGCAGCAACCCCGCGGCCACGATGCCCGCGGCGGGCAGCGTGAAGAGGCGCAGCCGCTTCAGCGCGTCCGAAGAGAGATTGAGCAACATGATGACGAACAGGAACAGCACCAGGACCGCGCCGGCGTAGAGCAGAATTTGGATGGCGGCGAGGAAATAGGCCTGGAGCATGACGAACAAGGCCGCCAGGCAGAACATGGAGGCCAGCAGGGACAGGACGCTGGAGATCGGATGGCGGCTCAGCACGACGCCGAGCGCCGCCACGAGCATCAAACCGGCGAACAGATAGAAGAAGATGGTTTCAATCATATGTTGAAGTTCACATCCTGACGGGCGCAAACTGTGATCATGGTTCAATATCCGCGAAGCGGATGTTGAGTGGCGGAGCGGACGGGAGGCAGTCTGATGGAAAACCCCGTGTTCCCAGCGACTGCGAAAGTTGGTCCCAACCTCGTAAATTCGAGGTATTATAACGGCCGGCTTCCGGGCTGTCCACTGGCTTGGCGTGGCGGCCGACCTCGGGTTCTTCTGGTGACGCTTCGTGGGTGTGCCAAATGCGGAATTGGGAATTCGGAATTCGGACTGAACTGCCCGTTTCGCATTCCGCATTCCGCATTCCGCATTCCGCATTTGGCATGCGCGTTCCCGAATAATGCAGACGGCAAAGCTGATCATCGCGGATAGCGAGCGGAGCGCGAACCTGTATTACGGGACGCGCTTCCTGGCTCCGGACCCCTTCATCTTCCTGCAGTGCAACGGACGCCGGATGCTCCTGATGAGCGATCTGGAGGTGGACCGGGCCCGCGCGCAGGCCAAGGTGGATGAGGTGCGGCCCACGAGCGGGGTCGCGGACGCCCTGAAGCGGCAGGGTAAGCAAGAGCCGGGATTCCTGGACATCCTGGATGCCGTCCTCAAGGAGCAGGCCATCTCGAGGCTCGAGGTGCCAGGCGATTTCGGAGTGTCCCATGCCGACGGGCTTCGCGCGAAGGGCTACGCGGTCGAACCGGTGTCCGAGCCGTTCTTTCCCGGCCGGGTCGTGAAGACCGGGGAGGAGATCGCCGCGATTACCGAGACGCTCCGGGTCACCGAAGGGGCGCTCGCCTGCGCCGTCGATCTCATCGCGAACAGCCGGATCGAACCGGATGGGACGCTCGAGCTCGGCGGCAAGCCCTTGACGGCGGAGCTGGTGCGGACGGCCATGCATCTCACCATGATGGAGCGGGGCTGCGTCGCCCAGCATACCATCGTGGCCGGCGGCCTTCAGGCGGTGGACCCCCACCAGGAGGGGGCGGGGCCGCTGCGCGCGAACGAACCCATCGTCATCGACGTGTTCCCGCAGCACGCCCGGACGCGCTATTTCGCGGACCTCACCCGGACGGTGGTGAAGGGGCAGGCGTCCGACAAGGTCCGGCGCATGTTCGACGCCGTCCGGGCCGGCCAGGAGATCGCCTTCCGGATGATCCGGGACGGCGTGGACGGGGCCGACGTGCATCGCGCGATTCTGGATTCGTTCGAGGCGCTCGGATTCCCGACCGGCGAGCTGCACGGGCGCATGCAGGGCTTCTTTCACGGCACCGGCCACGGGGTGGGCCTGGAGATCCACGAGCCGCCCCGGATCGGTCCGCGCGCGGACCGGCTGCGGACGGGCATGGTCGTGACCGTCGAGCCCGGACTCTACTATACGGACGCGGGGGGCATGCGGATCGAGGACATGGTCGTCGTGACCTCCGACGGATGCCGCGTCCTGTCCCAAGCTCCGAAAACCCTGGAAGTCTAAGTGTCGGAGAGAGAGTACCGAGAGGCTGGAAGCTAGAGGCTGGAAGCTGGAACATGGATGGGGCCGGGCGTGAGGATGACCATGAGAAAATAGAGGGAAGAAGATAGAGGGAAGAAGGTAGAAGGTAGAAAATGCAAAACGGCCAGTTCATTCCACCTTCCACCCTCCACCTTCCACCTTCTCACGGTCATTCCCACGGCGTGCCCCTCGCCCCGCGCCCCGTCCCTGGTTGCTGGTTGCTATGGGAATTGAGTTTCGTTAAGATGGAAACACCATCCACGAGCCAATGTCCACGACATCCTCACATTCGGAACTGACGCCGGAGCCCGTGGTCCGTCTGGAGAACTACTTCCGGGAACCCTACAATCTCGCCGTGGCGACCGCGCGGACCTGCTATTCCTCGCGGGTCATCTCGCCGGCCGACGTGGACCGCGACGAGGAGACCCGCCGCCAGCGCGACCGCATCGCGGAGAGCATCTACAAAGCCGGCCACCACACGACGATCCAGCACCCCACGTTCCAGTTCGTCCTGGAACGGGTGTCCCGGCAGTTCATCTGGTCGTTCCTGCACGCGCACCCCTTTTATAATTCGGAGCAGGTGAGCCAGCGATACGTCGAGGTGAAGCCGGGCAACGTGACCACGCCGCCGCTCGCGGAAGGGGCCCGCGACGTCTTCCGGCGCGTCGTCGGTCAGCAAATGGACGCGTATCACCGGCTCTCGGCGCTGCTGGAGCCGACAGTGGTCCGGGAATACCGCGCCCTCTTCCCGGCGAGGGACGTCTCGGAGACGCGCTGGAAGAGCGCCATCAGGAAGCGCTGCCAGGAAGTGGCGCGGTACGTGCTGCCCGTCGCGACGCACGCGCACCTGTATCACACGATCAGCGGGCTGACCCTCCACCGCTATTGGCGAAGCTGCCAGCAGTTCGACGTGCCGCTCGAGCAGCGCCTGGTCGTCGAACGCATGGTCGAAGCGGTCGCCGCGGTGGACCCGGCATTCATGACGCTGGCCGAGGATCCGATTCCGCTGGACCGAACCCTCGAGTACCAGGCCGTGGCCCGGTTCCAGGCGGACCGCGCCCGGCGGCCGGCCGCCGCGTTCTTGGAGGAGTTCGACCGGGACCTGGGGCCCCTGACCTCCAAGCTCGTGGACTACAGCGCCCGCGCCCCCGAGACCATGGCGCAGGCCGTACGGACGGTGCTCGGGCTGCCGCGCGAGGCGCTCCAGGACGCGGAGGCGCTGGCGATGGTGCTGGACCCCGCCCGCAACCGTCTGCTCGGCGACGCGCTGACGCTGACCACGATGAGCAAGCTCTCGCGCACGATGAGCCATCCGCACTTCACGTTCCGGAAGCGGCTCTCCCACACGGCGGACTCCCAGGACCAGCGCCATCGCATGGTCCCGGCGTCGAGACCGGTCCTCTCGTGCCACGTCATGCCCGAGCGTCCGGACTACGTGATTCCGGCGCTGATCAGGGAGACGCCCGAGGCGGAGGCGTTCTACCGGGAAACCATGGCCCGGATCTGGCTGGCCATCGGCGAGCTGCTGGAGCTCGGCGCGTCGGAGGAGTCGGCGGCCTATGCATTGCCGAACGCGTTCCCCATCCGGTTCGAAGAGTCGGGTGATTTGCTGCATTTGCACCACAAGTGGGTGCAGCGGCTCTGCTACACGGCGCAGGAAGAGATCTGGAGCGCGTCGAAAGACGAAGTCCGTCAAGTGGCGCAGCTGTTCCCGGACCTGGCGCAGTTCATTC
>DASWKB010000040.1:0-1957 GCA_036396895.1 bacterium
CGACACCGGCGTCACCGTGGTCATCGCCAACGAGGTGCGCTGAGCGTTATTTCACCCGGAAAACACCTCTGACAAGCCGGACCTGGCCCTCCTCGAGACTGCGCCGGGCGTTCCCGGCCTTTTGCGCGAGATTGTCGACGAACACCGCCAGGCCCAGCTGTCCCGGCGCGGCGGGCGTGGCGTTTGCGGCCGTCCTGCTCAAGTGAACGTCGCTGGTATCCTCCAGGAGCTCAGCGATGAATCCACTCTCGCCGAGAACCGATCGCATCTCATCGGCAGAGACCAGGAAGTTGTCGGCCGGGTCGGTGGCCCACGGAAGGGGATAGTAGGAGGTCGCCGCTTTCCCCGCGGCCATCTCCTGGAAGGCGAACCGGCCGCCCGGCTTGAGGACCCGGTGGATCTCCGCGTAGAGCTTGCGCTTGTCCGCGATGTTCATGCCGACATTCTGCATCCAGACGACATCAAACGAATCGTCGGGGAAGGGCATGTCGAGAGCGCTGCCCTCATGCACCTCGATCCGGTCCTCAAGGCCGGTCAGCCGATTCAGCAGTACCGCACCGGCGCAATAATCGGGCGACATTTCGAGGCAGGCGACGCGGCAGCCGAGCGCGGAAGCGAGCAGCCGGGCGGGACCGGCCAGACCGGCTCCGATATCGAGAACGCGATCTTCGGCCCGAATTCTCGCCAGCTCCAGCAGCTCGCGTGAAGCGCGGAGTCCGCCCGTGTGGAAATGGTCAAGCGCCCCCAACTCCTCGGGCGACAGGTGTTGCTCGGTATTCAATCCGGCCGCGCGGAGGGCCGCCAGGATGCGCGCCTCGATGTCGCGGGCCGAATAGTGTGCTTGCAGTCCAGCCATACCCATCCCCCTCCGAGAAAGGCGCACCGGGTCGCGCCCAAAGAACGAGACTGGGAGTGCGCGTTCCGCGTGCACCTGCAGCCTTGCGACCCCGATGCTAGGCGCAGGACAGGCACAACACAACAGGCAGTTCAAAGAGGGCGCTGCAACTGAGAGCCGCTGAGCAGCGCAGACCGGCCCGGGAATTCGGGCGAGCACTGGGCGAGTTAAGTAAACGTCGAATTGAGAGTCAACAACTCGCGCCTGAGGCACACGCAAGAGTCGAGACGGTGCGCGAGTTGCGCAGACCGCCGGGCTGGTCGAGCAGCGCAGGGATACCGCATGAGGAAACGAGTAGCGGCGGCGAGCCGGGGATTCCCCTTTCTTTGGTGACTTTCTTTGGGGGAGCAAAGAAAGTCACCGGCACCGGGGGCCGCCCCCCGGGCCGTGCGCGACGCAGTCGCGCCAGCTCAGATGACGCGGGAGTAGCGCCGCACCTCGCGGTCGCGCCGCAGGTAGCGGTCGAACGCCATGGCAATGTTGCGGATCACGAAGCGGCCGCGCGGGGTGACCGTGAGCCAGCCTTCCTCGTTCACGACAAGACCCAGCGCCTCAAATTCGCGCAGGTCCGCGAGCTCGGCCGCGAAGTGGCGGTCGAAGTCGATCAGGTAGGCGATCTCGACTGCTTCCTTCGACAGCGAGAAGTGGCACATCAGCGACTGGATCACGTGGCGGCGCACGAGATCGTCCGCCGAGAGCTCGATGCCGCGCATGATCGGGAGCTCCCCGCGGTCGAGGCAGTCGTAGTAATTCGGCAGCGCGCGCTGGTTCTGGCTGTAGGTGGGGCCGATCGAGCCGATCGCGGAGACGCCGAGCCCGACGAGGTCGGCCTCACCGCCCGCCGAGTAGCCCTGGAAGTCGCGGCGCAGCCGTCCCTGGCGCTGCGCCACCGCGAGCGCGTCCTCCGGCAGCGCGAAGTGGTCCATCCCGATGTACACGTAGCCCGCGCCGGTCAGCCGCTTGACCGCGAGCCCGAGCAGCTTCAGTTTCGTGTCAGGCGACGGCAGGTCTCCGTCGAGGATGCGCCGCTGCGCCTTGAAGAGGTGCGGCAGGTGCGCGTAG